>NZ_CP109090.1:2756481-3062757 GCF_035917575.1 Streptomyces sp. NBC_01788
TCGTCCGGGCCCTCGCCGGAGGCCGCGGGTACGGGGTAGCGGTAGGCCTCGGCGCCCGGTGTGGCCGCCACGCGCTCCAGGAAGAGGGCCGCCACGGAGGGCGGACGGTTCTCGATCAGGTTCTGTGCGTCGCTCACGACATCCTCCGGGGCCCGCGGCGGTGCGGCTGGCTCTTTGCGGCTGGGTGACTCACGGATGGTGGTTCGGACTCTTGTTTAACTCACGAGTAACTAACAGGCAGGATCAGACTAAGGCGCGACCGGCCACCGCGTAAGGGGCCGCGCCCGGGCACTTCCACGGAGAGCTACCGGGCGGATGCGCAGAGGCCCGCCGCGCTTTCGCACGACGGGCCCCTTTTCCACCCGGTTCACCGGGTCGCGTCCGCCCGCTCCGGGCTAGCGGACGGTCACTTCTTGCCCTTGGCCGACCCCGCGCTGTCGTCGCTGGAGAGCACCGCGATGAAGGCCTCCTGCGGAACCTCCACGGAACCCACCATCTTCATGCGCTTCTTGCCTTCCTTCTGCTTCTCGAGCAGCTTCCGCTTGCGGGAGATGTCACCGCCGTAGCACTTGGCGAGGACGTCCTTGCGGATGGCGCGGATGGTCTCGCGGGCGATCACCCGGGAGCCGATGGCGGCCTGGACGGGCACCTCGAAGCTCTGCCGCGGGATGAGCTCCCTGAGCTTGGCCACGAGCCGCACGCCGTACGCGTACGCCTGGTCCTTGTGGGTGATCGCCGAGAAGGCGTCCACCTTGTCGCCGTGCAGCAGGATGTCGACCTTGACCAGGGAGCTGCTCTGCTCGCCGGTGGGCTCGTAGTCGAGGGAGGCATAGCCGCGGGTCTTGGACTTGAGCTGGTCGAAGAAGTCGAAGACGATCTCGGCGAGCGGGAGCGTGTAGCGGATCTCGACGCGGTCCTCGGAGAGGTAGTCCATGCCGAGGAGGGTGCCGCGGCGGGTCTGGCACAGTTCCATGATCGAGCCGATGAACTCGGTCGGCGCGAGGATCGTGGCCCGCACGACCGGCTCGTACACCTCGTCGATCTTCCCCTCGGGGAACTCGCTTGGGTTGGTCACCGTGTGCTCGATGCCGTCCTCCATCAGCACGCGGTAGACCACGTTGGGGGCGGTGGCGATCAAGTCGAGACCGAACTCGCGCTCGAGCCGCTCACGGATCACGTCCAGGTGGAGCAGGCCGAGGAAGCCGACGCGGAAGCCGAAGCCGAGGGCGGCGGAGGTCTCCGGCTCGTAGACCAGGGCCGCGTCGTTGAGCTGGAGCTTGTCCAGCGCCTCGCGCAGCTCGGGGTAGTCGGAGCCGTCCAGCGGATACAGGCCGGAGAAGACCATCGGCTTCGGGTCCTTGTAGCCGCCGAGCGCCTCCTCGGCGCCCTTGTGCTGGCTGGTGACGGTGTCACCGACCTTGGACTGCCTGACGTCCTTCACACCGGTGATCAGATAGCCCACCTCGCCCACACCGAGGCCGTCGGCCGGCAGCATCTCCGGGGAGTTGGTGCCGATCTCCAGCAGCTCGTGGGTGGCGCCCGTGGACATCATCCGGATCCGCTCGCGCTTGCCGAGCTGGCCGTCGATGACACGGACGTAGGTCACGACGCCGCGGTAGGAGTCGTAGACGGAGTCGAAGATCATCGCGCGGGCGGGGGCGTCGGCGACGCCGACCGGGGCCGGGATCTCCTTGACCACCCGGTCGAGCAGCGCGTCGACGCCGAGGCCGGTCTTGGCGGAGACCTTCAGCACGTCGTCGGGGTCGCAGCCGACGAGGTTGGCCAGCTCCTCGGCGAACTTCTCCGGCTGGGCGGCCGGCAGGTCGATCTTGTTGAGGACCGGGATGATCGTGAGGTCGTTCTCCATCGCCAGGTAGAGGTTGGCGAGGGTCTGGGCCTCGATGCCCTGGGCCGCGTCGACGAGCAGGACGGTCCCCTCGCAGGCGGCGAGCGACCGCGAGACCTCGTAGGTGAAGTCGACGTGCCCCGGGGTGTCGATCATGTTGAGGATGTGCGTGTTGCCGGGGTCGTGGGTGGGGGCCCACGGCAGGCGCACCGCCTGGGACTTGATCGTGATGCCGCGCTCGCGCTCGATGTCCATGCGGTCGAGGTACTGGGCGCGCATCTGCCGCTGCTCGACCACCCCGGTCAGCTGGAGCATCCGGTCGGCGAGGGTGGACTTGCCGTGGTCGATGTGCGCGATGATGCAGAAATTGCGGATCAGAGCCGGGGCGGTACGGCTCGGCTCGGGCACGTTGTCAGGGGTCGCGGGCACGCAGGGTCCTGTTTCTTGAGGCGCCTTGTGCCTCGGGTCGGAACGATACGTAGCTTCCATGGTCCCACGGGCGCGGACCGGGGACCGGTTTGGGCCGCCCAGCGGGCCGCTGGTAGCCTGGGCGACTGTGTCTCATGCACTCTTCGCGCGAGGCACATCTCAAGAAATCATCGGTACGGGACCCGTGCGGCCCCGTGCCAGAACCTGAAAAGGCTCATTCGTGGCGAACATCAAGTCCCAGATCAAGCGGAACAAGACCAACGAGAAGGCCCGGCTGCGCAACAAGGCCGTCAAGTCCTCTCTGAAGACCGCGATCCGCAAGGCCCGCGAGGCCGTTGCCGCGGGTGACACCGAGAAGGCCACCGAGTTGCAGCGCGCTGCCGCGCGTCAGCTCGACAAGGCCGTCTCGAAGGGCGTCATCCACAAGAACGCGGCCGCCAACAAGAAGTCGGCGCTGGCCACCAAGGTGACGACCCTCAAGGGCTGATCTCCTTCCCTGATCTGAACGGATCCTCAGGGATCCGAGTGGCCGGAAGGACCCAGGGCGGGCCCTCTCTCATCCGCCCCCGACCGGCCCCCCGGCTCCGCGCGCGGCCTGCGTTCGCCACGCGGGCGCGGAACCGAACGGCGTGACCCGAGGACCCCGTCGCACTCCCTTTCCCCAGGGAGAGCGACGGGGTCCTCGGCGTGTCGCGGGAGCGTGAGGGGCGCGGATGCGCGAGGAACGCGAACGCGCGAGGAACGCGAACGCGCAAGGCCGCGGGGGCCTGAAGGTCTCGGAAGCGTGAAGGGCGCCTTTGCCGCGGGTTGACGTGGGGCGCCACGTCATGGGTTGCGCGGGGCGGCGGGGCGGGACGCCAGCGGCATGTCATGGGATTGCGTCGAGCGAGGCGAGGCGGGCCGCCGCGCCAGGAGCGATCCGAGGCAGGGCGGCGCGGGCCGCCACGCCAGGAGCGATCCGAGGCAGGGCGGCGCGGGCCGCCACGCCAGGAGCGATCCGAGGCAGGGCGGCGCGGGCCGCCACGCCAGGAGCGATCCGAGGCAGGGCGGCGCGGGCCGCCACGCCAGGAGCGATCCGAGGCAGGGCGGCGCGGGCCGCCACGCCAGGAGCGATCCGAGGCAGGGCGGCGCGGGCCGCCACGCCAGGAGCGATCCGAGGCAGGGCGGCGCGGGCCGCCACGCCAGGAGCGATCCGAGGCAGGGCGGCGCGGGCCGCCACGCCAGGAGCGATCCGAGGCAGGGCGGCGCGGGGCGGCACGTCATGGGTGACCCGAGACGGCCGGCGCGGGGCGTCTGAGCCGGTGGTGCAGGGCAGCTCAGCCGGTGGTGCGGGGCGTGTCAGGCGCGTCCTCTGGAGCGGGCCGCCCGGGCGATGGCGACGACCGCCTTCTCCAGGGCGTACTCGGGGTCGTCGCCGCCGCCCTTGACGCCCGCGTCGGCCTCGGCGACGGCGCGCAGGGCGACGGCCACGCCGTCCGGGGTCCAGCCGCGCATCTGCTGCCGGACGCGGTCGATCTTCCAGGGCGGCATGCCCAGTTCCCGCGCCAGGTCGGCCGGACGGCCGCCGCGCGCGGACGACAGCTTCCCGATCGCCCGCACACCCTGGGCGAGCGCGCTGGTGATCATCACCGGGGCCACCCCGGTGGCCAGGGACCACCGCAGCGCCTCCAGCGCCTCCGCAGCCCGTCCCTCGACGGCCCGGTCGGCGACCGTGAAGCTGGACGCCTCGGCCCGCCCCGTGTAGTAGCGGCCGACGACGGCCTCGTCGATCGTTCCCTCGACGTCGGCGGCCAACTGCGCCACCGCGGACGCCAGCTCCCGCAGATCGCTGCCGATCGCGTCGACCAGCGCCTGGCACGCCTCCGGTGTGGCCGAACGTCCGAGCCCGCGGAACTCGCCCCGCACGAAGGCGAGACGGTCGGCCGGCTTGGTCATCTTCGGGCAGGCCACCTCGCGCGCGCCGATCTTGCGCGCGGCGTCGAGCAGACCCTTGCCCTTGGCGCCGCCCGCGTGCAGCAGCACCAGTGTGATCTCCTCGGCGGGCGACCCCAGGTACGCCTTGACGTCCTTGGCGGTGTCGGCCGACAGGTCCTGCGCGTTGCGCACGACCACGACCTTGCGCTCGGCGAAGAGCGACGGACTGGTCAGCTCGGCGAGCGTGCCGGGCTGCAACTGGTCCGGGGTGAGGTCCCGTACGTCCGTGTCGGCGTCGGCGGCCCTGGCGGCGGCCACCACCTCCCGCACGGCACGGTCGAGCAGGAGGTCCTCCTGCCCCACGGCTAGCGTCACCGGGGCGAGAAGGTCGTCGTTCGCAGTCTTCCTGGCCATCGCGACAAGCATCCCACGGACCACCGACAACACCCCCGGCGCGGGACACGAGGAGGGTCGCGGGACGGCTAGGGCTCCTCCCGCCAGCCCTCCCACTCCCCGGCGAACGCGTCCAGCTCCGCCGGATCGAGCCGTTCCCCCTCGTCCCGGAGGACGACGAGCCACTGCGCGTCCTCGGCGTCGTCCTCACCGGCCAGCGCGTCGCGGACGATCCGCGGTTCCTCGTCGACCGCGAACCGCTCCGCGAGCGCCTGCGCCGCCTCCTCCGCGGCATCGCGGTCGGGCAGCACCAGTACGTGTCTCACATCGCTCACGGGGCCATTGTCCGGCACTCGACGTGACAGCGTCCGGCGGCCGCCGTGCCCGGCCGGATGCTAGGCCTTGGGGACGAGCTGCACGTCGAGGGTGACCTGGATGGTCGGGCCGACCACGGCGATCCCCCGTGCCAGCATCGTCTGCCAGCTCACCGTGTAGTCGTCCCGGTGCAGTTCGGTGGTGGCCCGGCAGGCCGCCCGCACCTCGCCCTCGATGCCGTTGCCGAGCCCGAGGTACTCCATGTCGAGGGTGACCGTACGCGTCACGCCGTGCAGCGACAGCGCGCCGGTGACGGCCCATCGGCTGCCGCCCCTGTGCACGCATCGCTCGCTGTAGAACTCGAGCGTCGGGAAGTTCGCGGCGTCCAGGAAGTCCGCCGAGCGCAGATGGTCGTCGCGCATCCGCACGTTCGTGTCGATGGACGAGGCGTCGATCACCACGTGCATCGCGGACCGCTCCACGGGGTCGGCGATCCGCACCGCCCCGGCGAAGGAGTTGAACCGCCCGTGGATCCGGGCCAGCCCGATGTGCCGGGCGGTGAAGCCGATCGAGGAGTGCGCCGCCTCCATCTCCCAGTCGCCCGGCGCCGGCAGGTCCGGCGGCTGGGCGGCCTGGAGGGTCACATCGCCCAACGGGGCCAGCGTGTTCTCACGAACGAACACGGTCGCGCGGTGCGGCCTGTACCCCTCCGCGGAGATGGCGAGCCGGTACTCTCCCGCCGGGACCGTCGCCAGGAACAATCCGTACGGATCCGTGCCGCCGCCGACCACCGTGCGCCCCATCGCGTCGCTCACGGTGAACTCCGCGTGCCCCAGCGGTTCGTTGATCGGATCGAGCACCCGGCAGCTCAGCACCCCGGCGTCGGGCGGGGTCTGCACCGTCGCGAGCGGACTCGCCTGTTGCACCCGGTTCGTCCGGTTTCCCAGCCAGCGGCCGAACATCTGCGCCACCCCATGCATGCCTCGACATTTCCATTGCCGAAGAAGTATTCGATCACCAACAGGGCATTCCAGGCAACACGAGGCCACATCACGAGAATCCGACACATGCCGTGGGACAGCACGCGAGGAGAAGCAACTGGCCTCTCATTGACAGAAAACAATCAATTTCACCTCACTTTCCCCACAGTCGGCGCACAGCCCGGCGCTCAGTCCCGCGCCACCCGCATTCCCGCACCCGCCCCGGTCACCGCGAGCGCCCCGTCCCGGTCCGTGCGCAGCACCACCGCGCCCAGCGCCCGCAGCGCCGCGACGGTGGGGGGAGCCGGGTGCCCGTAGGGGTTGTCCGCGCCGCAGGAGATCAGGGCCAGGCGCGGGGCCGCCACACGTATCAGGTCCGGGCTCTGGAACGCCGAGCCGTGATGGGCGACCTTGAGCACGTCCACGCCCGCCAGTCGCGCGCTCATCGGTGAGTCCAACAGCGCCTGCTGGGCCGGGGGTTCGAGGTCGCCCAGGAGCAGCAGCCGCAGTCCGCCGGAGCGGACGAGCAGCGTGACGCTGGCGTCGTTGGGTCCGTCCGGGTCCGGGGCGGGGGACGGTGGCGGCCACAGGACCTGCCAGGTCAGGTCGCCGGTGCCGCGCTGCTCGCCGGCGCCGGCGTGGGTGAGCGGAATGCCGCGGCGGGCTGCCTCTCTCCGTACGGACTCGGCCTGCTGCGCGGGTTCTTCGTATCCGGTCGTCTCGATCGCGCCCACCGCCCGTCCGCGCAGTACGCCCGGCAGGCCGGCCACGTGGTCGGCGTGGAAGTGGGTCAGCACGACCAGCGGGACCCTGGTGACGCCGAGCTTGCGCAGGCAGTGGTCCACCAGCGTCGGGTCGGGACCGGCGTCCACGACCACACCGGCGCCGTGACCCGCGGCGAGCACCGTCGCGTCGCCCTGCCCCACGTCGCACATCGCGAACCGCCAGCCCGGCGGCGGCCAGCCGGTGATCACCCGGGTCAGCGGCGGCGGCTGTACGACCACCAGCAGGAGCACCACCCCGCAGACCGCACAGACCCAGGGGTGTCTCAGCATCCGCCGGCCCACGAGCACGGCCGCCGCCGTGACGAGGGCCAGCAGCAGCGCACCGGTCCAGCTGTCCGGCCAGTCCACTCCCCCGCCGGGCTGGGCCGCCCCGGTCCTGGCCACGCCCGCGATCCACCCGGCCGGCCAACTCGCGCACCAGGCGAGCGCCTTCGCCACCGGCATCGCGAGCGTCGCCGTCGCCAGCGCCGCGAAACCCAGCACCGTGGCGGGCGCGACGGCGGCCTCCGCGAGCAGGTTGCACGGCACCGCCACCAGGCTCACCCGGGCCGACAACAGGACGACGACGGGCGCGCACAGCGCCTGCGCCGCGGCCGCCGCGGCCAGCGCCTCGGCCGCCCGGGCGGGCACCCGGCGCCGGCGCAGCGCCGCGCTCCAGCGGGGCGCGAGGGTGAGCAGGGCCCCGGTGGCCAGCACCGACAGCAGGAAGCCGTAACTGCGCGACAGCCATGGGTCGTAGAGCACCAGCAGCAGAACGGCCGTCGCCAGGGCGGGAAGCAGCGATCTGCGGCGCCCGGTCGCGAGGGCGAGCAGCGCCACCGCTCCGCAGGCCGCGGCCCGCAGCACACTCGGGTCGGGCCGGCACACGACGACGAACCCCAGAGTGAGCGCGGCTCCGAGCAGCGCGGTGCCGCGCAGGGTGAGGCCGAGCCGCGGCGCCAGGCCACGGCGCTCCACCCGCTGGGCCAGGCCCGGTGGCCCCAGGAGCAGGACGAGGAGGATGGTGAGGTTGCTCCCGGAGACGGCCAGAAGGTGGGTGAGGTCCGTCGCCTTGAACGCCTCGTCGAGTTCGAGGGTGATCCGCGAGGTGTCTCCGACGACCAGTCCCGGCAGCAGGGCCCGCGCGTCCGCCGGCAGGCCGTCGGTCGCCGCCCGCAGCCCGGCGCGCAGCCGGCCCGCCAGCCGCTGCGGCGCGGACGGCTCGGCCACCACCTCGGGCGCCGCCCGGTCCCGGACCCGGAGGACCGCCGCGATCCGGTCGCCGCCCGTCATCGGGGGCTCCAGCCGCGCGGTCACTCTCAGCCGGGTGGACGGCAGCAGCCCGAGCCAGGGCGAGCGCTGCGCCTCTTCCGCGGGGCGTCCGCCGTGCCCGCCCGGCACATGGCCCCCTGACGGGCTCTCGGCGCGGGCCGCCGCCTGTGAACCGGTGTTGACGAGGATCAGTACCGGAGTCCGGGTCACCACGGCCGCCGCCGAACCTGGCCGGTCGACGCGCAGCACCTCGGCGTCCATCCGCACGGAGGCGGGTGCCTGGCGGTCGCCGCGGATCCGGGGGCGGGTGAGCCGGGGGTCGGAGGTCAGTTCCACCTCGGCGGTCACCGTGGCGAACTGCCGTGCCAGAGCGGGCACCGGCCCCCGCCGGACGTCCGCTCCGTGGAGCCCGGCGGACACGGCTGCCGCGGCGGCGGCGAGCAGCGCTGCGGCAGCGGAGGTACGCGTCCACGAGGCATGCGACCGGGGCCGCCCGGCGGCTGGGGCGGGCGACTGTCCCGTCGCGGGTGTTCTCCGGCTTCCGCCGCGCCGGCAGAGCAGGAGTACGGCGGCGGCGAGGCAGACGACCACGAAGCCGGTCACCCGGCCCGGGGAGACATCCAGCGCCACCGCCGCCGTCGCCCAGGCCGCGAGGGCGGACGGGACGAGCCGGAGGTCCACCGGTCCTTCCTGCCGGGGGTGGGCGGCTCCCAGCCGCTTGCCGGAGGCGGCGTGCACCTCCGGGCGGGTGTGGGACGGATCGGGCGCGGGCTCGGCCGGGGTCGTGCGGCCGGGAAGCGCGGGCTCTCGCCCGGGATCGGTGTAGGGGGCGGTGTGCGGGCTCATGGGCTGACCAGGTCGCGCAGATCGGCGAAGCGGCGGGTGCCGATGCCACTGACCTGACGCAGTTGGTCCACCGAGCGGAAGCCGCCGTGCTGCGTGCGGTAGTCGATGATGCGCCGGGCCAGCACCGGACCGACGCCGGGCAGGGTCTGCAACTGTTCCGCGGTGGCCGTGCTGAGGGCGACCGGCGCGGTGGACGTGCCCGCGCTATCCGTACCGGGCGCTCCGGCTGGTCCCGGCCCGGGGGCATCCGGTGCGGCGGCGGGGGCCGGGCCGCCGACGACGACGTGTTCGCCGTCCACGAGGAAGCGGGCCCGGTTGAGGCCGTCGGTGTTGGTGCCAGGGCGCACCCCACCGGCCGCCTGGAGCGCGTCGGCGACCCGCGAACCGGCCGGCAGGTGCTGGATCCCGGGGCTCCGGACCTTGCCGCTGACGTCCACCACGATCTCCGTGCCGGGGGACGCCGCGGGGCCCCGCGCGGTGACCGGGGCCCCGGTCTGGGCGGCCTTGTCCCGTCCCTGCTCCTCGTGGGGAGCCACGGCGCGCATCACCTCGGGTGCCTGGACCGTCTGCGTACGGCCGCTCCAGAAGTGCTGCACGGCGAAGAGCGCGGCGACGGCGAACAGTACGGTGAGCGCGACCACGTTCCTGCGCTCCAGCCCGCACCGCGTCTGCAACCACAACGGCATCCGCTCGCGCACCGCGGCCCCGGCCCGCTCCCGCCAGTCCGGCACCACGGCAGGACCCACGAGCCCCACCTCGGCGCCGCCGTCCGCCCCCGAGGCACCCCGCAGGTCCGTCTCCGGGGCACTCCGTGCGCCCGCCTCCACGGTGCCCCGCACAGCCACGCCTGCCGCGCTCGCCCGGCCCGTCGCCGCCGGGCCCATCCCAACCGCCATGGCCGAGCAGGGCACTTCCCTCACCGCGCCGGAGTTAGCGCGGCCCGGGACGGCCGGACTCACGTCTGCCAAACCCCCGTCGGCCAACACGGCCGAGCCGGCACCGACCACGTCGGAGGCCCAAGCGCCGATCGCAGCCGGGCCCGCACCGGCCGACCCTCTGCCAACCCCGGCCGCCGAGCCCGCGACCGCCGCCGCACCGGCGGCTCGGGCCGCGACTGCCCTGCTCGCGCGTACCAGCCCGCCATCGGCCACCGCAGCCGGACCCACCTCCCGCGCGGCGAGAAAACCCGCTTCGCCCAAGCCAGTCGAATCCGCACCACCCATCACGGGCGGACCCGCAGCCGCCGCACTCGGCTCACTTACGGCAGTAGCAACGTCGGCCGGAACAGTCAGGGCCGTATCGCTCACCGCGTGCGGGCCCACGACAGCAGGGCCCGCCTCGCGCACGGCGGCAAATCCCCCGTGGCCCAAGGCAGTCGAAGCCTTGTCACCCACGGCAAGCGGACCCGCGCCCGCCGCGCCTGACTTCCGCACCACGCCAAGGCCCGCATCCGCCATGCCGGCCGACTCGTTGCCGCCCCCCGCAAGCCGTCCCGCGGCCGCCCGGCTCGGCGGCCCGAGTGCCTCCGGCGGCGCGCACGCCTCCGTCCGACGGCGGCTCGGTGGCGGGTGTGGCTCGTCCGGTGGGCGGGCGGTCCGGTTCGGAGGCGCGGTGGCCCAGGACGGCCTGGGTCGCAGCGGCCGCGTCGGCGGCATCAGGTCAACGCCGTCAGAGCTCTCAGGGCCGCCACCATCAGGGCCCTCAGAACCGTCACAGCCGGTCCCGTACCTGTGCTCCGCTCCCGGGAAGCCGCTACCCGGTTCCCCGGTCCGCGCGGCGCGTTCGGCGAACAGCGTCCGCGCGCGCCGGTGCAGGTCCTCCGCCGAGGTGTGAGAGCCCCGGCGGGCCGGTGGGCGGCGGTGGCGGGTGCGACCGTCCGAATCGGGGGCGCGCCCCGGGCCGCTGGTCGCCGCCGCTGTGCGTGAGCGTGATCGAAGTGCCATGCCAGGAGCATCCGACAACCCGGCACACACGTGATGATCTTGCTCAATTTCCGGGGACTATCCCCCAGTTGTGGACAACTCACTCACCCGTACGGGTCAGCGGGGCGAGACCACGACCGCCAGCAGCCCCGGTCCGGTGTGTGCGCCGATCACCGCCCCGACCTCGCTGACATGCAGGTCGGCCAGGCCGGACACCCGGGTGCGCAGCCGGTCCGCGAGGGCCGACGCCCGTTCGGGGGCGGCGAGATGGTGGACGGCGACATCGACGTCCGCCCCACCCGCGCGCTCGGCCACGATCTCCTCGAGCCGGGCGATCGCCCTCGAGGCGGTACGCACCTTCTCCAGGAGCTCGATGCGGCCGTCCTGCAACTGGAGCAGCGGTTTCACGGCGAGCGCGGAACCCAGCAGCGCCTGTGCCGCTCCGATGCGGCCGCCGCGGCGCAGATAGTCGAGGGTGTCGACGTAGAAGAAGGCGGAGGTGCCCGCGGCACGCTTCTCGGCGGCCGCGACCGCCTCGTCCACCGTGCCGCCGGCCTCCGCGGTCTCGGCCGCGGCCAGGGCGCAGAAGCCGAGCGCCATCGCGACCATCCCGGTGTCCACCACCCGTACCGGGACCGGCGCCTCACGCGCGGCCAGCACCGCGGCGTCGTACGTGCCGGAGAGTTCCGCGGACAGATGCAGGGAGACGATGCCGCTCGCGCCGGACTCCGCGACTGTGCGGTAGGTCTCGGCGAACTGCTGGGGGCTGGGGCGCGAGGTGGTGACGAACCGCCGCTTCTGCAGCGCCTGCGCGAGGGAACGCGTCGAGATCTCGGTGCCCTCTTCGAGCGCCTGGTCGCCGAGGACCACGGTCAGCGGAACCGCGGTGATGCCGTGGCGCTCCATCGTCCACGGCGGCAGGTAGGCCGTTGAATCGGTGACGATCGCGACATGGCGGGACATGAGCTGGAGGTTACCTGCCGTAGTGCCCCGACGGCAGCCCAGCCCCTCTCACCGGGTCAGGTGTGGCCGGATCGGGGCCGTGAATCAAGTCGTGCTCTCGGGGCGGGGCTTCTTCTGCCACGGGTAGGCGGGGCGACGGCCCGACGGGGTGATGGCCGGCCGGGCCGGCTCCTCGGCGGAGGCCTGCCGCGGGGCCCCGGACCAGGTGGGCGAATCCGCCCCGGGGGCCGGGGACTCGGCCGTCCGCCCGGCCGCCGGTCCGGCCGCCCCGGTCGTGTGCTCGGTCGTCGGCTCGGCCGTGGTCCAGTGGCGCAGCGCGCCGGCCTCCATGTCGATCTGGGCGCTCAGTGTGTCCAGGTCGTCGTCGGCGAAGCGGCGGGCGCGGTCGCGGGCCGCCCAGCGCAGCGACTCGGCCGACTCCGTGATGCGCCGGGTGCGTTCACGCAGAACCGGAAGCCGCTCGCTGAGCGTCGCCCGGTCCGGGTCGGCCTCCAGTCGTTTGAGGTCCGTGTCCAGTTCGCGCCCGTGCGCGCTGAGCCGCTCGAACAGGGCGATGGACTCCTTGAGGGACTCGTCCTCGCGCACGCCCGCGTACAGGGCGTCCTGGGTGGCGCGCATCGAGGTGCGCAGGGTGAGCCGGAGCTGGGCCAGTTCGCCCGCCGGGCCGGGCTGGGCGAAGGACTTGGCCCGCAGTGTGTGGTCCTCGACCGTGCGGCGGGCCTGGGTGATGGTGCGGTCCACACTGCGCTTGGCGGCCCCGACCACCTTCACCGCGGCGAAGACGCCGAGCGCCACGAAGACCACGAAGAGGAGGACGAGGACGGTGACGACTGTTTCCACGGCGCTCCTCCTCCGGCTGGCGCGGCACAGGTCGCGCCGCCCTTCAACGGTAAACGCAACGGGCAGGTCCCGGGTTCCGCAAGAACCCCGAACCTGCCCGTAGGGGACTACCCCGAGGCGCTCACGCCCCGGCCGTCACGCGCCCGCCACGAACGAACGCTCACGCCGGAACGATGTTGACCAGCTTCGGCGCCCGCACGATCACCTTGCGGATGCCCGCGCCCTCCAGCGCCGCGACGACCTTCTCGTCGGCCAGCGCCACCTTCTCCAGCTCCTCCTCGGAGATGGCCGGCGAGACCTCCAGACGCGCCTTGACCTTGCCCTTGACCTGGACCACGCAGGTCACCGTCTCGTCGACCATGTACGCCGGGTCGGCGACGGGGAAGTCCTGGTGGACGACCGAGCCGGTGCGGCCCAGCTTGTGCCAGAGCTCCTCGGCGATGTGCGGGGCCAGCGGGGCGACCATCAGCACCAGTGCCTCGGCGACCGGGCGCGGCACGGGCCGGCCCGTCTTGGTCAGGTGGTTGTTCAGCTCCGTCACCTTGGCGATGGCGGTGTTGAAGCGCAGGCCCTCCAGGTCCTGGCGGACACCGTCGATCGCCTTGTGCAGGGCGCGCAGCGTCTCCACGTCGACGTCAGTGTTCTCGGCGTTCTCGGCGTTCTCGGCGTTCTCGGCGTCGACGACGGTGACCTCGCCGGTCGACTCGTCGACGACGTTGCGCCACAGCCGCTGCAGCAGCCGGAACTGGCCCACCACCGCGCGCGTGTCCCACGGCCGGGAGACGTCCAGCGGGCCCATCGCCATCTCGTACAGGCGCAGCGTGTCGGCCCCGTACTCGGCGCAGATCTCGTCCGGAGTGACCGCGTTCTTCAGGGACTTGCCCATCTTGCCCAGCAGCCGGGAGACCTTCTCGCCCTGGTAGTAGTAGGCGCCGTCGCGCTCCTCCACCTCGGCGGCCGGCACCGCGATGCCGCGGGCGTCCCGGTAGACGTAGGCCTGGATCATGCCCTGGTTGA
The DNA here is from genome assembly GCF_035917575.1 of Streptomyces sp. NBC_01788. Lineage (GTDB taxonomy): Bacteria > Actinomycetota > Actinomycetes > Streptomycetales > Streptomycetaceae > Streptomyces. Next base: position 2,769,983 of record NZ_CP109090.1, read on the forward strand.
ACAGCTTATGGAACGGCTCCACGGAGGAGACGTGCCCCAGGTCGTACAGGACCTTGGACCAGAAGCGCGCGTACAGCAGGTGCAGCACGGCGTGCTCGGCGCCGCCGACGTACAGGTCGACGCCGCCGTGGGGCATGCCCTCGCGCGGGCCCATCCAGTAGCGCTCGATCTCCGGGTCGACCAGCTGCCGGTCGTTGTGCGGGTCCAGGTAGCGGAACTCGTACCAGCAGGAACCGGCCCAGTTGGGCATGGTGTTGGTCTCGCGGCGGTACTTCTTCGGCCCGTCGCCCAGGTCCAGGGTGACGTGGACCCAGTCCTCGTTGCGTGACAGCGGGGTCTCGGGCTGGGTGTCGGCGTCGTCCGGGTCGAAGGTGCGCGGCGAGTAGTCCTCGACCTCGGGCAGCTCCAGCGGCAGCATCGACTCGGGCAGCGCGTGGGCCACGCCGTCCTCGTCGTAGACGATCGGGAAGGGCTCGCCCCAGTAGCGCTGGCGGCTGAACAGCCAGTCGCGCAGGCGGAAGTTGACGGTGCCCTCACCGATGCCCTTGCGCTCCAGCCACTCGGTGATGCGCGCCTTGGCGTCGACGACGCCCAGGCCGTCCAGCTTCACGTCGTCGCCGGCGGAGTTCACGATCTTCGCGTCGTACGAGGCGAAGGCGTCGTCCCAGGTCGTGGTGTCCGTGCCGCGGTCGTCGGCCGGCTCGACGACGCAGCGCATCGGCAGTTCGAAGGCGCGCGCGAAGGCGAAGTCGCGGCTGTCGTGGGCGGGGACGGCCATGATCGCGCCGGTGCCGTAGCCCATCAGGACGTAGTCGGCGATGAAGACCGGGACCTTCTCGCCGTTGACCGGGTTGACGGCGAACGCGCCGGTGAAGACGCCGGTCTTGTCCTTGGCCTCGGCCTGGCGCTCGACGTCCGACTTCGAGGCGGCCTGGGCGCGGTAGGCGGCGACGGCCTCGGCCGGGGTGGCGTGGCCGCCGGTCCACACGTCGTGGGTACCCTCCGGCCAGGCGGCCGGGGTGAACTTCTCCACCAGCGGGTGCTCGGGCGCCAGCACCATGTAGGTGGCGCCGAACAGGGTGTCCTGGCGGGTGGTGAAGATCGTGATCTTCTCGCCGTCGATCGGGAAGTCGACGCGGGCGCCCTCGGAGCGGCCGATCCAGTTGCGCTGCTGGAGCTTGATGGCCTCGGGCCAGTCCAGCTCCTCCAGGTCGTCCAGCAGCCGGTCCGCGTAGGCGGTGATGCGCATGTTCCACTGGCGCAGCTTGGCCTTGAAGACCGGGAAGTTGCCGCGCTCGGAGCGGCCGTCGGCGGTGACCTCCTCGTTGGCCAGCACGGTGCCCAGGCCGGGGCACCAGTTGACGGGCGCGTCGGAGGCGTAGGCCAGGCGGAACCCGCCCAGGACCTCGGCGCGCTCCGCGGCGCTCAGCTCGGGCCACGCGCGCGTGTGCCCCGGCACGGTCCGCTCACCGGACTCGAACTGGGCGATCAGCTGCGAGATGGGGCGGGCCTTGCCGGCCTCGTCGTCGTACCAGGAGTTGAAGATCTGCAGGAAGATCCACTGGGTCCACTTGTAGTAGTCCGGGTCGATCGTGGCGAACGACCGGCGCTTGTCGTGGCCCAGGCCCAGCCGGCGCAGCTGCGCCTTCATGTTCGCGATGTTGGCCTCGGTGGACACGCGCGGGTGCGTGCCGGTCTGCACGGCGTACTGCTCGGCGGGCAGGCCGAAGGCGTCGAAGCCCAGGGTGTGCAGGACGTTGTGGCCGGTCATCCGCTGGAAGCGGGCGTGCACGTCGGTGGCGATGTACCCGAGCGGGTGGCCGACGTGCAGACCCGCACCGGACGGGTACGGGAACATGTCCATGATGAACTTCTTGGGCCGGGCGGCCAGGTCGGGGTCGCCCGCCAGGTCACCCTTGGGGTTCGGCGCCGCGTAGGTGCCCTCGGCGTCCCAGAAGTCCTGCCAGCGTGCCTCGATGTCGGCCGCCACGGCGGCCGTGTAGCGGTGCGGCGCTGCCACCTCGGAGGGGGCAGCGGGGTTCGTCTCGCTCATGGTCCTCAAAGCTCCATCGATCGTCTCTGCCCACGGCTGCGACTTTCCAGAAACGAAAAATCCCCTCGCACAGGAGGGGACGCCGCGCCGATGCCGACCGTCCTGTTGGTCCGGCGGTCGGGACTGATCAGCGCGGCTCGCTAAGCAGAAGGCGTACGGCACGCATGGCGTCAGGGTACCGCAGGCGTCGAGCCCGGGGCGACGAGCGTCCACGGGACGGGACGCGGCCCTCGGCGAGCCGTGAGGGACCGGGGGTCCGCCGGTGAAGGTTCAGAAAAACTGAACATCGTTCAAAGTTAACCCGGCGTAACGGAGCCTATGGGGACAACGTGAGCCTCAGCTGTGGCGTTGATAACAACGCAATAACTCAAACGGCGTACTGCTCGGTTTGGGGCCACTTAGAGTTCGTGCTCGGGACCGCTTTCCCGAACCGCTCGGAGTCGCCCCCATGAACCCTCGTCGCAGTAACAGCTCGCTCCCCAAACCCGGTCGCTCGGCCTATGGGGTGGCGTCGGCTGTCGTCCTGCTCCTCATACCCGTGGTCGTGCTGGCCGGAGGCAGCCAGTTCCGCGAGTTCCTGAACTTCGGCGCGGGCGTGCTCTCCCTCGTCTCGCTCAGCTGCTCGGTGATCTGGGGCCTGGTCGCCCAGGACCGGATCATCCTCAACACGCGCCAGCGGATCGTGGGGCAGGCGGTGCACCGGACCACCGCGGTCGCCTCGATCGCGTTCCTCCTGGTGCACATCACCACCAAGATCGTGCTGGGGCACACCCAGCTGATCGCCGCGGTCGTCCCGTTCTCGCTCGGTCTCACCGGGATCGAGGGCCTGGTGGGCCTCGGCTCCCTGGCCGGCCTGCTGATGATCTTCGTCGGCATCACCGGCGCGCTGCGCAGCAACTTCGCCACCCCCGCCCCGGTCGCGGCGCGCTGGCGGGCGATGCACATGCTGGCCTACCCGGCCTGGTGCGCGGCGCTGATCCATGGCCTGTACGCGGGCCGGGAGGCCAAGCCGATCTTCTTCATCCTCTACGGCCTGTCCCTGCTGGGCGTCATCGTGGCCCTGGCCGTGCGCGCGGCGCCGCGCCCGGTCAAGCGCAGGCTCGCCGACCAGCTGATGGCGGTGCTGGGCGGCGGCGAGCGGCCGGAGCTGGACGACCTGGACGCGAGCCGGGCCAGGGTCTCGGAGTCCGGACTGGCGGGCTACGAGAACGCACGCGGCGCGACGCCCCCGCGCGCCGACGCGACGAGGACCGCGCCGCGCGGACCGCGCCCCGCCTCCCCGCTGTACGACACCCCCGCGCCCGCCGCGGAGCCCCAGCCCGGCTTCGCGGCCGCCTACCGGACCGTCGCGACGCCGCCGCCCGGGCAGTCCTTCGCGGCCGACCAGACCGCGCGCATGAACGTTCCGTTCGACCCGCAGGCCGCGGGTGCGGCGCCGCGCGTGGACGGCCCCGGCAGCACCTCGGGCAGCTGGCCGATCCCCTCGCCGCCGCCGGTCGGTGAGGCGCCCCCGTCGGCCTACGACCCGCTGAACGACACGGGGTACAACATCCCGGCCTACAACAATCCGGGCGCCGCCGCGGGCACTCCCGCGTACGGCGGACGTGATGTGTACAACACCGGTGAGACGAACGCCCCCTACGGCACGTACAACCCCAACGACACGTACAACAGCGGTCCCGCCAATGAAACACCCCCCGGCGCCTCCTACGACGCGCCGGGTTCGGGCGAAGCTTGGAACACGCCTTCCGGAGGCTACAGGTGAACGAGGCCCTGCCCGACGTCCCGGAAGTCCGCGTGGTCGGGCTTCCCCAGCTCACGTCGGGCTTCGACCTTGTCGAACGACTCGATCTGCCCATGCACCTGAAGGTGCACGGGCCGCTCGAACCCTTGGGCGGCGAGCAGCTCGCGAAGCTCTCCGAGGCCATCAACCTGAAGGGCCGCGGCGGCGCGGGCTTCCCCTTCCACAAGAAGCTGCGCTCGGTCGCCGAGGCCGCGATCAAACGCGGCGTACGGCCGGTCGTCGTCGTCAACGGCAGTGAGGACGAGCCGGCCTGCCGCAAGGACACCGTCCTGATCAACCGTGCCCCGCACCTCATCCTGGACGGGGCCCTGCTGGTCGCCGAGGCCCTCGGTGCCCGCACGCTCGTGGTGGGCGTCACCCGGGAGTCCACCCAGCGCTCCATGGAGGCGGCGCTCGCCGAGCGCGGACTGAGCAACAGCCGCAGGTCGGCGCTGCGCGCGAGCGTCCAGCGCAACCCGGTGCGCATGGTCACGGGCGCGGCCGCCTCGCTGATCCGTTCCATCGACGGCGGTCCGGCGATCCCGCCGGGCCGCAAGACCAGCGCCTCGCAGAACGGCGTGGGCGGCGTTCCCACCCTGCTGTCCAACGCGGAGACCTTCGCCCAGCTGGCGATCGCCGCCCGCATCGGCCCGGAGCGCTACGGCAACACCGGCCTGTACGACGAGCCGGGCACCGTGATGCTGACCATCTCCGGCGCCGTCGCCCGCCCCATGGTGGTCGAGGCGCCCACCGGCGTGCCGCTGCGCTACGTCCTCCAGCTCGCGGGCGCGCCGCCGGTGCCGCAGGGCGTGCTGACCGGCGGCTACCACGGCAAGTGGATCGACGCGGCGACCGTCAACGAGGCGATCGTCTCGCGCAACTCCCTGGACGCGGTGGGCGGTGCGATGGGCGCCGGGGCGATCCTGCCGATCAGTCAGGAGACCTGCCCGCTGGGCGAGTCGCTCCAGGTCGCCAAGTGGCTGGCGGAGGAGAGCGCGGGCCAGTGCGGTCCCTGCTATCTCGGTCTGCCGGCTGCCGCGCGCGGCATGGAGGACATCATGAACGGCGGCGGCCCGGCCGCCCTCGAGGCCCTCAAGCAGGTCGCCAAGAACGTCAAGCGGCGCGGCGCGTGCTCGCACCCCGACGGCTCGGCGATGTTCCTCGAGTCGACCATCAAGGCGTTCACGGACGACCTGGCCGCGCACGTCCTCGGCAACGGCTGCGGACGCCCCGTGGAGGGCGTCCTGCCGCTCTTCGAGGGCGGCAAGGCCCCCACCGGCATCCCCGGCGGCGCCGAGGCCGAGGAGTCCGGCTCCAGCCGTCAGAAGATCTACGTCGACTGGACGCTGTGCCGGGGGCACGGCCTGTGCGCGGACATCCTCCCTGAGGTCTTCGAACTGGGCGCCGACGGCTTCCCGACCGTCGCCCAGGCGAAGGTCCCGCGCTACGCGGAGGCCAAGGCCCTGCGTGCCGTGCGCCGCTGTCCCGCGCTGGCCCTGCGCCTCGAGGAGGACACCCGCTCGCAGGCCCCGGCCCGCAACCTGCCGGTCCTCTCCCAGGGCCGCGGCCGCCGCGCCCTGGGCCGCTGAACGCACGCGACGGTGGGCCGCCCCTGCGGGGGCGGCCCACCGTCGCATTGCCACCGCGTACGCGTCCGGGCATACGTCGAGGGCGAGCCATCCTATGGATGACTCGCCCTCATTTCCTGTGGAGCTAAGGAGAATTGAACTCCTGACCTCCTGCATGCCATGCAGGCGCTCTACCAACTGAGCTATAGCCCCTCGTGGCCACGCGAACCAGCCGCGTTCTTGACCGTGTCGCCCGGTTTCCCCGGCGGCGACGCCAACATTACACGGTCCAGGGGGTGGAACACCAAATCGGTTTCGCTGCGCCCAGCACGCCCGCCGGACGGCGGGCCGGCGTCACGCCGTCACGAACGAATAGAACCGCTTCAGCGTGCAGTGCTCCTCCAGGAGCCGGCCGTAGATCGGCTCGCCCTCCAGCTCGCGGTAGGTCTCGATCGGGTCGCCTTTTATGATCAGCGCCCGCGCGCACTCCTCGCACCAGTACTGGTAGTCGGGGTTGATCGGCTCCATGTCGCGGACGATCGGGGTGCCGCCGCCGCACCAGTCGCACTTCCGCCTGTGTGCACCCATGGGTCAGCTCCAGCTGTGGCCGCAGGCCGTGCACACGTAAGAGATCCCCCCGTTGTCGCCGAGGACTTGGGCCACATGGAGGGAGCCGCAGGAGGGGCAGACGAGGCGAGTGCCCGTGTCTCGTATCAACGCCGCACCGAGGAGGTGGACCTCCTCGAGGATGCAGGCAGGCATCGCTACTCCCTCCCGTCGGGCCGCGCCCCCTTCGGCCGTTTGATTCTGCCACGGCCGGGCCGATACGGTCAGCGACGCCTCGGTACCAGTACGGCCACGACCTGCGTCGCGGGCCACACCCGAGAGCGTGCTCGCACAGATATACGCCCCCGGGGCCCGAGTGACTCAAGCCGGTGCGCGGGAACACAGAAAATCCCGCCCCTGAGAGGGACGGGATCCTTCCGAACGATCTTCGACTACTCGACGGAGTACCGGTTTGTGGAGCTAAGGAGAATTGAACTCCTGACCTCCTGCATGCCATGCAGGCGCTCTACCAACTGAGCTATAGCCCCTTGCCGCCACGCGAACCTGCCGCGTGGTGTTCCGCTCCGCTCGGCGGGGCGAACAAGAAGAACTTTAGCCTGCGACCTGCCGGAAAGTGAAATCCGGGTCGCGCGGGGCCGCGGGCGGCTCAGTCGTCGTCGCCGAGGACGGGCTCGGGCAGGGTGCCGGCGTTGTGCTCCATCAGCCGCCAGCCCCGGGCGCCCTCGCCGAGGACCGACCAGCAGCAGTTGGACAGGCCGCCCAGGCTCTCCCAGTGGCGGGGCTCCAGGCCGAGGAGGCGGCCGAGGGTGGTGCGGATGGTGCCGCCGTGGCTGACCACCACGAGCGTGCCGTCCTCGGGGACCTTCTCCAGGTACCGCAGCACGACGGGGGCGGCGCGGTCGGCGACCTCCGTCTCCAGTTCGCCGCCGCCGCGGCGCACCGGCTCACCGCGCTTCCACGCGGTGTACTCCTCGCCGTGCCGGTCGATGATCTCCTCGTGCGTCAGGCCCTGCCAGACGCCCGCGTAGGTCTCGCGCAGGCCCTCGTCCCGGGCGACCTCAAGGCCGGTCAGCTCGGCCAGCGCGGCGGCCGTGCGGGTGGCCCGCACGAGATCGGAAGAGACGATCGCGTCGGGCCGCAGAGAGGCCAGCAGACGGGCGGCACGGCGGGCCTGGCCGACCCCGGTCCCGGTCAGCTCCACGTCGGTGCTGCCCTGGAAGCGGCGCTCCACGTTCCAGGAGGTCTGGCCGTGCCGCCACAGGATGATGCGGCGGCCCCGGCCCGTGGTGCGGCCGGGCGCCTCGGCGACGCCACTCACCGCCACTCACCGCGGGGCTCGTCCGCCTCCTCGTCGGCCTGCTGCTTGGCGTGCTCCTCGGCCCGGCCACGGGTGGCCTTGGCGTCGGCGGGCAGTTCGAGCTCGGGGCAGTCCTTCCACAGCCGCTCCAGGGCGTAGAAGACCCGCTCCTCGCTGTGCTGGACGTGCACGACGATGTCGACGTAGTCGAGCAGAACCCAGCGGGCCTCGCGGTCGCCTTCGCGGCGCACCGGCTTGGCGCCGAGTTCCTTCAGCAGTCGCTCCTCGATCTCGTCGACGATCGACTTGACCTGGCGGTCGTTGGGCGCGGACGCCAGCAGGAAGGCGTCCGTGATCGACAGCACGTCGCTGACGTCATACGCGATGACGTCGTGCGCGAGCTTGTCGGCGGCCGCCTGGGCGGCGGTGTTGATGAGTTCGAGAGAGCGGTCGGTCGCGGTCACTACGAGGCTTTCCTTCGGCGGTCACTTGACACTAAGGGTCTCACGGACCGCCGAGGACGCCTCACGCGTTTCGGGGGATCACTGCGCCGACGGGCCCCGGTAGTCCTGGCCGAGGACGACCGAGACGTCGGCGTTCGAGGTGACCTTGCCCTTCGTCACCGCCGTGTCGGGCAGTCCCAGGGTTCTGGCGACGTCGGTGGCCTTCTGCTTGTTGGCGGCGTCGGAATAGACGACTTCGGACGCCGAGCGGACGGCGGACGAGGTGCCGCCTTCCAGGAAGGTGAAGCCGCCGCCCAGGAGGGCGACCCGGGCCTTCTCGGTGTCGGCCTTGGCGCCGGTGGCGTTCTGCACGGAGACCCGGACGGCGGACGACTGGTCGGGGCTCTTCGCGGTGCCGCCGAGGACGTCCTTGACCACGCTCTGGCTGGTCTCGGCGCTCAGCGTGCCGTCCGTCTGCACGGGCAGCAGCGCCGTCTTGTAGTCGCCGCCCTTGGCGAACGCGGCCAGTTTGGCGAGGAACGTGCCGAGGTCCTCGTCGGTGAGCGAGGGGTCGAGGATCTGCTGGAGCGTCTGCACCGTCGTCGTGGCGCCCTGGGCGTCGGAGGAGAGCTTGCGCAGCACGCTCTGCATCACCTGCCCGAACCGTTCGAGCTGGGCGTTCTCCTCCTCGCCCGAGGCGTGGTAGGTGGCGTAGGCGACGGCCATCTTGCCGCTGAGGGTCTGCGACTTGCCCTTGCGGACCAGGGGCGAGGTGTCCTTCTTCTTGCTGTCCGGGTCGGGTACGTCGGCGTTGGTGTCGACGTCGACGTTGCCGACCGAGTCGACGAGGTTCTGGAGGTAGGGGGTGTCCAGGCGCCAGGTGCCCTCGATGTCGGTGCCGAGGACCGTGTCGAGCTGGTCGCGGGTTCCCGAGGAGCCGTCGCCCTTGACCGACTTGGCGAGGGTCGTGACGCTGCCGTCGTCGCCCGTCAGGGCGAGGGTGTTGGGCAGCAGGACGGTGGTGCCCTGCTTGGTGGTGGTGTTGCCGACGAGCAGGGCCGTGGACGTGCCGCCCCGCGCGGTGTCGTGCAGGTGGACGACGATCACGTCGCGCTTCTGGGCGCCGGACGCGGTCGTGGTGCCGCTCTCCGAGCCGGGGGACGACAGGCCGGGCAGCTTCCCGGCGTACCAGAGGTAGCCGACGCCGCCCACGGCGACCAGGGCCAGCACGACGGTCAGGGCGATGATGCGGCTGCGGGCGCGGCGGCGGGCCTCCTCGCGGCGCTCCGTGCGGTTCTCGGTGAACTTCAGCCAGTCGATGACGTCCTCGGAGTCGTCGCTCGGCTCCTCGACGAAGGCGAACTGCTCGGTCCGGTAGTCGCGTTCGTCCGCGCCGTCCCGGTCCGGTCCCCGCTCCGCCCGGTCGGCGTCCGCCGGGCCGGTCTGCTGCGGGATGTGGGCGGTCTGCTCGGCGACCCGGGGCTGCTGTCCGCTGGTCGCGGCCGCGCCGTACGGGTCGTGGGGCGCCGCGGCCGGGCCGGAGCCGTACGGGTCGTAGGAGCCGTGGGCGCCCTGGGCGGCGGGGCCGGGCGCCTGCCGGCCCTGGTCGTCGTGACCGCCGTCGTAGCCGGTGCCGTAGCCGCCCTGGTAGGCGCCGTCCTGGCCGGACTGGTAGGCGCCGCCCTGGTAGGCCGTGGGATCGAGCTGCTGCTGGCCGCCGGTCGCGTACGGGTCGTAGCCGTAGCCCTGCTGCCCGTACGCGTCGTAGGTCTGCTGCGGAGTCTGCTGGGCGGGGATCGGCCGGTACACAGGCCGGCCGTACTCGTCGTAGCCGACGAGTTCGTACTGGTCGCCCCCGTGACCAGCGTCGTATCGGTCGTTCACCGGTGCCCCTCTCGGCTTACTCGCCTCGGTACAGCTGGCGTTTGGCGATGTAGCGCACGACTCCGTCAGGCACCAGATACCAGACCGGGTCGCCCTTGGCGACTCTTGCCCGGCAGTCCGTGGAGGAGATGGCGAGGGCGGGGACCTCGACGAGCGAGACACCGCCTTCCGGCAGGCCGGGGTCGGTCAGATGGTGGCCGGGCCGGGTGACGCCGATGAAGTGCGCGAGGGAGAACAGTTCCTCGGAGTCCCGCCAGGTGATGATCTGGCCGAGCGCGTCGGCGCCGGTGATGAAGAACAGGTCCGTGTCCGGGTTGAGCGCGCGCAGGTCGCGCAGGGTGTCCACGGTGTAGGTGGGACCGCCGCGGTCGATGTCAATGCGGCTCACGGAGAACTGCGGGTTCTCGGCGGTCGCGATGACCGTCATCAGATAGCGGTCCTCCGCCGGGGAGACATGGCGGTGGGACTTCTGCCAGGGCTGTCCCGTGGGTACGAACACCACCTCGTCCAGGTGGAACTGCGCGGCGACCTCGCTGGCCGCCACGAGGTGCCCGTGGTGGATCGGGTCGAACGTCCCGCCCATGACGCCGAGGCGCCGCTTGCCCGACGCCGAAGTCCCGCCGCCGGGCCCGTGTTCGAGGGGTTTCACCGTGTCACTCGCCGGACCGGTAGGCATGTCCTGCTCTCCCATGCGTGCAGACCCTACCGGCCCGGCCTGAGGACTCCATGATCCAGATCCCGGGTAACGGGCCGGACGGGGTTCAGCGGTCGCGGTTGAAACGCGTGGTGATCCACAGCAGGAGCAGCAGGATGAACAGCGCGCCGCCGCCGGTGAGGAAGGGGCTGAGGCTCTCGTGGTTGCCGCCCTCGGCCTCGGCGAGGGTGGCCAACTGGGCAGCGGTGCTGGGGAAGCTCATCTTTGGCAGGACCTATCCGGGAGTGGGCGGGACAAGGATGTCGGCCCATCGTAAGCAACCCTCGACGCAGCGCTCACCCCGACTCCACTCTTGGCGCCGCGGGCGCTCCCGCCCCGTCGGCACCCGCGAGGGCGGGCGCCACGGCCGCGGGAGCCCCCGGGAACCTTTCCGCCGTGTCAGTCGTCGTTCCGCTTGTAGCCGCGGAGGAGGAACCAGCCGGTGAGTACGCAGCCCACGATCATCACGATCAGGACGACCCGGAGCAGGTAACCCGCCCCCTGGTGCTGGGCGGCGGCGCTCGCGGCCTCGGTGAGCCAGGCGGCTGCGGGGCGGTGCTCCATGACGTGGACTCCTTCGTCGTACTGCCCGTCCACGGTATCTCCGCCTAGGCTGGGCCCTGCCTCGGGGGCACATTGGGACACTGACAGACATGGGGGACCACATGTCCGACGACGGCCGCGCACAGGACGGGCGGGAGCAGGTGCCTAGCCGGCAGCGCAGGCGCTTCCCCGAGATCTCCTCGCGCGCGTACGAGCACCCGGCCGACCGCTCCGCCCTGGTCGCGCTGCGCAAGCTGAGCGGCTTCGACACGGTGTTCAAGGCCCTCAGCGGCCTGCTGCCCGAGCGCAGCCTCCGGCTGCTGTTCCTGTCCGACTCCGTACGCGTCTCCGACCAGCAGTTCTCCCACCTGAACGACATGCTGCGGGACGCCTGCTACGTCCTGGACCTGGAGAAGGTCCCGCCGATGTACGTGACCCAGGACCCCCAGCCCAACGCGATGTGCATCGGCCTGGACGAGCCGATCATCGTGGTCACCACGGGCCTGGTCGAGCTGCTCGACGAGGAGGAGATGCGGGCGGTCGTCGGCCACGAGGTGGGCCACGCCCTGTCCGGGCACGCCGTGTACCGCACGATCCTGCTGTTCCTGACGAGTCTGGCCGTCCGGGTCGCCTGGATCCCGCTGGGCAACCTCGCGATCATGGCGATCGTCACCGGGCTGCGCGAGTGGTTCCGCAAGTCGGAGCTGTCGGCGGACCGGGCGGGTCTGCTCGTCGGCCAGGACCTGAAGGCCTCCATGCGGGGTCTGATGAAGATCGCGGGCGGCAACCACCTGCACCAGATGAACGTGGACGCGTTCCTCCAGCAGGCCGAGGAGTACGAGGCCGGGGGCGACCTACGGGACTCCGTGCTGAAGATCCTCAACGTGCTGCCGCGTTCGCACCCCTTCACCACCGTGCGTGCGGCCGAGCTGAAGAAGTGGGCGGAATCCCGCGACTACCAGCGGATCATGGACGGCCACTACCCGCGCCGCTCCGAGGACAAGGACACCTCGGTCAGCGACTCCTTCCGCGAGTCGGCGGCCCACTACGCCAGCCACGTCAAGAGCTCGAAGGACCCGCTGATGAAGCTGGTCAGCGATCTGGCGGGCGGCGCCGGCGACCTGGGCGACCGGGTGCGGCGCGGCTTCGGCGGCTTCACGGGGTCGGCCCCGCCCAAGGACGGGGGCAAGGACCAGCCGTCCACCGACACCGCCCCGCCCCGAGACGAGGACTGACCTACTGACCTACCCCACCGTCGGCTCCGCGCTGTGCGCCAGGGAGCCGCAGACGGCCGCCGCGGTGTCCGTGGCGTACGGGTCCGTGCCGGGCGGGCTGCCCGCCTTGGCGGTCTGGCCGGCCAGCAGCGGCTCGAACTGCCGTGCGGAGTCCCCGGCGCAGGAGAGCGGGCCGGCCTGCGTGTAGGAGACGACGATCTGCACCTGGTGCAGCCGCAGGTCGTCCGGGGTGAAGCGGAACTGCAGCTCGCGCCGGACGGTGAACAGCGAGGACGGCGCGTGCGCGCCGGAGCCGGCCGGCTTCAGGGCGTAGACGAAGGTGTGGTCCGCGCCCACCTCCAGGGTGGAGGAGTCGGTCTCGGCGGCCTGGAGACTGCCCTGGACCCGGATCTCGCGGCCGGCCAACTCGACGCGGGCCGGGTCGAAGCGGACGAGCCAGCCGGTGGCCGCGTGCCGCCCGTCGGCGGCGGGCCGGTCGAAGCTCTGGTCGAACTGGTCGAGCTGACCGGCGTCGAGCAGCGCCCGCACGGGGTCGGTCCGACCGCCGGTGAGCACCTCCGGGTAGAGGGAGGACGCGACGATGTACTCCTTCGCGATGGTCAGCGCGGCGACGACCTGACTGTCGGAGAAATGCGCGGTGCGCCGTACGGTGGGCAGCGGTACGCCCTCCGCGCCGACGGAGAACTGGGCGGCCGGGCTGTGCCCGTACAGGTACGCGGGGTCGGCCGCGCCGGGCACCTTGCCCTGCGGGGCGAGCGGGACGACGGTCATCCGCAGCGGCTCCACGGGCCGCTGGGCCTGTGTGCTCTGGTAGGGGTGCCGCACGCCCATGTAGATCGCGGTGCCGAAGGCGACGATGATCAGCAGGACCAGCAGCAGTGCCTGCCGTGACAGCCCGCGGCGCATCGGCGGGCGGCGGCGCACGGCGGGAGTGTGGTCGGTCAACCGTTCGAGTGCGGAGTATTCCTGGAGACGGGCAGCCCGGACGAACGACTCGTCGAAGACGACGGACCGGTATTCGTCCTCCGCACCTCCAGGGACGCCCTCGGGTGTCCCCTCAGGTGGCTCTCCAGGCCCTCCCATATCTTCAGGGTAGGTCTCCGCAAGCCCTGGTAAACGCCCTGATGTGCGACAAGTTCTGACAGGTTCTCACCAGAACCGCCGCGCCGCCGTCAGGGCGTGCGCGGGACCGCGGGGACGGCGGGCTGGGAGTATTCGGCGGACGCGGAGGGCGCCGCCGCGCTGCCCTGTTCCAGGCCGGTCGAGGCGGGCGGCGGGACCTGGTCCCGGCTGCCCGAGGAGCCGCCCCGGTAGACCGCCGCGAAGGCGAGGGCGACCATGCCGATGCCCATGACGAGGGCGAGCACCCAGGCGACGGGGCGGTGCCAGCGGACGTGCTTGCCGAAGGTCCCCGGGGCGCCGGGACGGCCTTCGAGGACGTCGGCGTCGGGGTCGTCCGGGTCGCCGTAGGGATCGGGGCCGAGACCGTACCCCTCCTCGTAGCGCTCGCCTCTGGCGTGGGCGCGGCGGGCCTCCGCCTCGGAGGCCTCTGCTCTGGCCTGCGCGGCGGCCAGGAGGCGTTCGACCGCGGTCGGCTCGTGGATCACGGCCGCGCGTACGAAGGCCTCGTCGAAGACCACGGAGGCGAACTCTTCGTCCGACACCCCGTGGTCGTGGTCGTCGTCGGGCTCCCAGCCGTCAGGGAACGGCGTGCCCCCCACGTCCTCCGGCACGGATCCAGAGTAGACCTGAGGGGTCAATTTGGGCAGACGGTATGGAAATTCATCCGTCTGCTGAGACGCCCCGCCACGGGCCGGCCCGCGTCAGCGCCGGGTGTGCCCGTCCCCCGTGAGGATGTACTTGGTGCTGGTCAGCTCGGGCAGGCCCATCGGGCCGCGGGCGTGCAGCTTCTGCGTGGAGATGCCGATCTCGGCGCCGAAGCCGAACTGGCCGCCGTCGGTGAAGCGGGTGGAGGCGTTGACGGCGACGGTCGTGGAGTCGACCAGTTGGGTGAACCGGCGGGCGGCCTGCTGCGAGGTGGTGACGATCGCCTCGGTGTGCCCGGAGCTCCACAGCCGGATGTGCGCGACGGCCCGGTCGAGGGAATCGACCACGGCGGCGGCGATGTCGTACGACAGGTACTCGGTCTCCCAGTCCTCCGCGGTGGCCTCGACGACCGTGGCCCGGGAGTCCTTGGCGTGGGCCATGACCCGCTCGTCGGCGTGGACGGTGACCCCGGCCTCGGCGAGCGCGTCCAGGGCGCGGGGCAGGAACTCGGCGGCGATGTCCTGGTGGACCAGCAGCGTCTCGGCGGCGTTGCAGACGCTGGGCCGCTGCGCCTTGGAGTTGATCAGGATGTCGACAGCCGTGTCGACGTCGGCCTGCGCGTCGACGTAGACGTGGCAGTTGCCGGTGCCGGTCTCGATCACCGGCACGGTGGACTCGTTCACCACGGTCCGGATCAGCGAGGCGCCGCCGCGCGGGATCAGCACGTCGACCAGGCCGCGCGCGCGCATCAGCTCGCGTACGCTCTCGCGGCTCTCGCCGGGCACCAGCTGCACGGCGTCGGCGGGCAGCCCCGACCCGCCCACGGCGTCGCGGACGACCCGGACCAGGGCGGTGTTCGACTCGTAGGCGGAGGCCGAGCCACGCAGCAGCACCGCGTTGCCCGACTTCAGGCAGAGGGCGGCGGCGTCCACGGTGACGTTCGGGCGGGCCTCGTAGATGATCCCGACCACGCCGAGCGGGACGCGGACCTGGCGCAGGTCGAGCCCGTTCGGCAGCGTGTTGCCGCGGACGACCTCGCCGACCGGGTCGGGCAGCCCCGCCACGTCCCGCACGTCGGCGGCGATGGCGCGCACCCGCTCGGGGGTGAGCGTGAGCCGGTCGACGATGGCGTCGCTGGTACCGGCCTCGCGGGCCTTGGCGACGTCCTTGGCGTTCGCCTCGAGGATCTCGCCGGTACGGACCTCCAGGGCGTCCGCGATGGCCAGCAGGGCGTCGTCCTTCGCCACTCGCGGCAGCGGCGCGAGGTCGGCGGCGGCGGCCTTGGCGCGGTACGCGGCCTGGGTGACCGGGGACATCGAGTCGTACGGCGAGAGCATGGTCATGAAGGAAGGGTAGTGCGGCGTGCGGGGCGGCCACCGGTCGTCCCACACCGCGAGACGGGTCAAAAGGGATGGACCCCGACCGGTGTCGCCGGCGGCGCCCCGTACCCCTCGGCGAGGCGCTGGTGGTAGGTCTCGCGGTCGACGACCTCGAGTCCGACGATCTCCCAGGGCGGCAGCTGGGCGCTCTGCCGGTGCTCGCCCCACAGCCGCAGGGCGACGGCGGCCGCGTCGTGGAGGTCGCGGGCCTCCTCCCAGTAGCGGATCTCGGCATGGTCGCCCGCGTACCGGCTGGTCAGCAGGAAGGGGTGGTCGTGGGCGAGCTGCTCGAGGCCGCGCCGCACTTCCTTCAGCGGGGCCTGGGCGCCGGAGACGCTGAGCGTGACGTGCCACAGCCGGGGCAGGTCCTGCGGTGCGGCGCAGCCGTCTCCGGTCACCACGCTCGTCAGGCCACCGCGGGACGCCGCCGCCCCGGGGCGCACTCGTCTCACGACGTCCTCCTTCACGCAGCGCTCGCTCGCATCGCTGACATCGCTCCACCGCTGGTCCCGCTCATGCGGAATGCGTCCCTGCCTCAAAGTGGAGCAGGCCGCACGGCTCCGCGGGGGCGGTTTTACGGAACGTCCCCCACCTTCGGCACCCGGGCGGCCGGACGTTTCGGACCATTACGGCTGCAGGAGCACCAGATCGTCCCTGTGTACGACCTCGCGTTCGTACGCCGGGCCCAGCTCGCGGGCGAGTTCGCGGGTGGAGCGGCCGATCAGCCGGGGGATCTCCTTGGCGTCGAAGTTGACGAGGCCGCGGGCCACCGCGCGCCCGGTGCCGTCGCGCAGTTCGACCGGGTCGCCGGCGGTGAACTCGCCCTCCACGGCGGCGATACCGGCGGGCAGCAGCGACTTGCGGCCCTCGACGACAGCCCGGACCGCGCCGTCGTCGAGGGTGAGCGAGCCCTGCGGGGCGGAGGCGTGCTGCAGCCACAGCAGCCGGTCGGCGGAGCGCTTTCCGGTGGGGTGGAAGTAGGTGCCGGTGTCGCCGCCGGACAGGGCGTCGGCGGCGTGGACGGCGCTGGTCAGCACCACGGGGATGCCGGCGGCGGCCGCGATCCGGGCCGCCTCCACCTTGGTCACCATGCCGCCGGTGCCGACGCCGGCCTTGCCGGCGCTGCCGATCTCGATGCCCGCCAGGTCGTCCGGGCCCCGCACCTCCGCCAGCCGGGAGGTGCCCGGCCTGCTCGGGTCACCGTCGTAGAGGCCGTCCACGTCGGACAGCAGCACCAGCAGGTCGGCGCGGACCAGGTGGGCGACGAGCGCGGCGAGCCGGTCGTTGTCGCCGAAGCGGATCTCGTCGGTGGCGACGGTGTCGTTCTCGTTCACCACCGGGAGGGCCCCCATCGCGAGGAGCTTGTCGAGGGTGCGGGAGGCGTTGCGGTGGTGGGCGCGGCGGCTGGTGTCGTCGCCGGTCAGCAGGACCTGGCCGACACGGATGCCGTAGCGGGCGAAGGAGGCGGTGTAGCGGGCCACGAGCAGGCCCTGGCCGACGCTGGCCGCGGCCTGCTGGCGGGCGAGGTCGCGGGGGCGGCGGCGCAGGCCCAGCGGGGCGAGGCCGGCGGCGATGGCGCCGGAGGAGACGAGGACGATCTCCTTGCCTCCCCCACCCGTCCGCCCCCCGCCGCCCTCGGCCGGGGCCCCTCGGGCGGCGCCGTCCTTGAGGCTCTTGCCGAGCACGTCCACGAGCGCGTCCACGCGGTCGGCGTCCAGGCCGCCCGACGCGGTGGTCAGCGACGAGGAACCCACCTTGACGACGATCCTGCGGGCCTCGCGCACGGCCTGCCTTGCCCCTGTCACGTACCTTCCCCACTTCCTTACCGGGTGCCCTCAATCTACGTGAACCGGAACGGGAGTCGGCTTCGTATTCCAACCGTCGGACACCGACGGACGGCCACGTCCGGGCGGGCAGTCACGGATCGCCGCCACGGCATTGCCGAACAAGAAATATGGAAGGAAGCGTAAACATGATGCGTCCGTGTCAAGATTATTCCAATCGGCGGAGGCGTCACGAACTACATATTCAGCCGGTGGCTCCGGCGACCCGGAGTTCGAGCTCGCCGACGGCCTGCGGCGTCAGGAGGGCACCCTCTCCACCGCGGGGACCAGCGGCGGCCGGGCCGCCGATCACCACGGGGGCGGTGTTCAAGAATCCGAAGAGCACGGCGGCGCAGCAAAAAAGTCGGCGATGTGAAGTACTACTTCTTCCCGCAGAAGACCGGCGACGTGGTGGTGGTTTCGCTCGGCCGACAGGGGTGCACTGTGCGCATCGCGCACAACGAGAGTGATGACCTGGAAAAGCCGGCCGGAAAGCAGAATGTGCAGATCCGTCAGCTCCGCACCGCCGACGCCTGCCTGCGCGACTTCACCGGGATGTTCGATCAGGCGACCACCCCCCGCTGAGTGCGTACGCCGGGCCCGGCTCACGGACGAGTCCGCGGATGGAACGGCACCGC
Organism: Streptomyces sp. NBC_01788; assembly: GCF_035917575.1. Lineage (GTDB taxonomy): Bacteria > Actinomycetota > Actinomycetes > Streptomycetales > Streptomycetaceae > Streptomyces. The sequence goes on from NZ_CP109090.1 coordinate 2,787,657, forward strand.
GCACGCCGCTTCCGCGGGGCGGCGGCGATGGCACCGGAGGAGATGAGGACGATCCCCTTCCGCCCGCCGCCCTCGGCCGAGGCCCCTCGGGCGGCGCCGTCCTTCAGGCTCTTGCCGAGCACGTCCATTCCGTCGACGTCCCGACCACCGGCCCCGGTGGTCAGCGACGAGGAACCCACCTCGCGCACGACCGCCTTGCCCTGTTATTGTCCGTCTCCTCGCGTCCGTCCGGCTGCATGGCGATGCCCACATACCGAATGCGCGGGGTGCTGGTGGCACGGTTCACACCCGCGCGGTGACGGAGAAGCGCGGAGCGCTCGGCAGCAGTTGACTGCGTCACACTCATTGAGGCCATTGACGCCCGGTTCCGCAGCTCTCGCCGCGATGGTGGCCCCTGTCACGGCTTATGGTTGCGCTGACTTGGTGCGCTATGCTCCCACGGTCGCCCCACCTGGCGCGGGCAGGCGTCGTCGCCGTCGCGCAGGCCTCTTAGATGCGCGGCGGTTTCACGGACGGAAGGATGACGATGCCACGTTGCTCGATAGCAGCGATTTCCTGGGAGCGCGTACACCTCAATCTCACTGCGGCCGTCTCGGACTTCACTGGGGATCCTAGTACGCTCCGTTTCCTGATTGTGGATGGTGAGCGCGAGTACCCGGTGAATTCTCGGCAAATTGACGCCGAACAGCACCGCTTGGAGATCAACGTCACCAACTTCCAGGACCGGCGTCAGGTGCCCAACGGCTCCTGGCGGATCGTCCCGGTGGCCGGAGAGACGCGACTACCGGCCGCCGACTTCGACCTCACGGCCACGGAACGCCTCGACGTGGACTCCCGCACCTTCCTCTACGACCGCAACCGCTCCGCGTACGTGATCGCTTTCGGAATCTCGGACGACGAGGACAACCCCGAGTTCCTCATGCGGACGTACCAGTTGTTCCGCAGCGGCGGACCGAGCAAGCCGGGCAAGTCGGTCGCGAAGGCTCCGAAGAAGCCGCTCGGCCAGCGGATCGGACTGTGGTTCATGCCGCGCGCCCGGCGCCGCAAGCTCGCCAACCGCATCTACTCGGTCTCGCACCGCCTGTACCGGTCGCGCGGCAACCGGATCCTGTTCGCCTCCGAGATGCGCACCGGCCTCGGCGGCAACCTGGCACGCGTCCATGACCGGATGATCGAACGGGATCTCGACAAGAAGTACTCGTTCCGCTATTCGTTCCGAATACCCAGCACCGCCAACAAGTGGAGCACGATCCGCCTCATCTACTTGCTGGCGACGTCGGACATCGTGATGATGGACGACTACTTCGGACTTCTCGCGCAGTTGGGCATTTCCCCGGACACCAAGATCATCCAGCTCTGGCACGCCGGCAGCGGGTTCAAGTCGGTCGGCTACAGCCGATTCGGACGATACGGTTCACCGAAGCTTTCCAACGCCCACCGCAAGTACACCTACGTGATCACCGGCTCCCAGCACCTTGTGCCGGTGTACGCCGAAGCGTTCGGCATCGAGGAATCGGCGGTCGTGCCGACGGGTCTGCCGCGCATCGACACGTTCCTCGACGAGGAGCGCTCTCGCAAGGTCACCGAGGACTTCTTCACCGCCAACCCGAAGCTCAAGGGCAAGAAGATCGTGCTGTTCGCGCCGACCTTCCGCGGGAAGAACATCGACGACGCGCACTACGACTACAACCGCATCGACTTCGCGAAGCTCCACGAGGTCTGCGGCGACAAGTACGTCGTGCTCTTCCGGATGCACCACTTTATAACGGATCCCGTGCCGATTCCCGCGGAATACTCGGATCGGCTGCTGGACTTCGCGTCGTTCCCGGACACCAACGACCTGCTGCACGTCACCGACGTACTCGTCACGGACTACTCCTCCGTCATCTACGAGTACACGCTGCTCGACAGGCCGATCCTGTTCTACGCGTACGACAAGGACACCTACTCGGTGATCCGCGGGTTCCACCGCGACTACGACTCCGTCGCTCCCGGCAAGATCTGCGTGACCTTCGACGAGCTGCTCAAGGCCCTTCAGGACGAGGACTACGACACCTCGAAGGTGGAGCAGTTCCGGAAGGAGAACTTCGACTTCGTCGACACCAACTCGGCGGACCGGGTGATCGACTGGCTTGTGCTCGGCGACCCCGATGACAGAAAGACGGGCGGCGATCGCCGGTGGCTCGATCTCGCCCCTGACGACACGGCGGTTGGCGACCAACCGCTCAGCGACCAGTCGGAGGCATGAGCTGTGAACGTTGCGTTGCTTTTCGCCGGTGGCATCGGGACAAGGATGAACTCCCGTGCTCTCCCGAAGCAGTTCCTGGAGATCCACGGCAAGCCGATCATCATCCACACCCTTGAGCACTTCGAGGCGCACCCCGATATCGACGGCATCGCCATCGCGATCCTCCCCGAATACCGCCAGCACCTGATGAAGCTGCTCAAGCGGTATGAGATCGAGAAGGTCAGATGGGTCGTCGACGGCGGCAGGACCGGTCAGGAGTCGCGGCACAACGCGCTCAAGACGGTCGCCGCGGACTGCCCCGAGGACACCGTCGTGCTGATTCACGACGGCGTGCGGCCGCTGATCGACGCGAAGCTGATCAGCGCCAACATCGAGACCGTCCGGGAACACGGCTCCGCGATCACCTGCACCAAGTTCAACGAGACTGTGGTGTCGAGCGAGCACGAGCACATCGACGACGTGATCCCGCGCGACCACATCTACGCCGCTCAAGCCCCGCAGAGCTTCCGGCTCGGCCAGATCCTCTCGCTGTACGACCGGGCGGTGGCCGAGGACGAGCACGACACCATCGACTCGTGCTCCCTCATGCACCGGTACGGCGAGAAGATCTACCGTGTGGTCGGCCCCCGCTCGAACATAAAGATCACGACGTCCGAGGACTTCTACCTGTGCCGGACGTTCTTCGAGATCATCGAGAACCAGCAGATCGTAGGTACGTGATTCCAGTGACTACCGTCTCCAGTCCGGTCGTGGCGCACGACCTCGATGAGATCCTCGACCGTGACCTGCCGTGGAGCGAGCTTTCCGGCAGCACGGTGCTGGTCACCGGTGCAAGCGGCATGTTGCCGTCGTACGTCGTCTACACCCTGCTCGCGCTGAACGACCGGCACGGGTTGGGGATCTCCGTGCACGGTCTGGTGCGGAACGAGGACAAGGCCAGGCGACTGCTCGCCGATGTGCTCGACCGCCCCGACTTTCACCTCGTCGTCCAGGACGTATCGGCGCCGCTCGAGCTGCCCGGCCCCGTCGACTACGTGATCCACGGGGCGAGCGCCGCGCGGCCCGCCCTGCACGGCAGCCAGCCTGTCATGACGATCAAGGCGAATCTGCTGGGCACCTTCAACCTGCTCGACCTGTGTGTGGAGAAGGCCGGCCGCGGATTCGTGCTGATGTCCTCCGCGGAGGTCTACGGCGCCCAGCCGCCGGAGACCGAGCTCATCGACGAGCAGAGCTACGGCGGCTTCGACATCCTCAACCCGCGGGCCTGCTATGCCGAAGGCAAGCGCGCCGCGGAGACGATCTGCGCGAGCTACGAGGCGCAGTACGGAATCGACTGCCGTGTCGTCAGGTTCGGTCACATCTACGGGCCGGGGATGGCGCTCGACGACGGGCGGGTGCAGGCCGACTTCGCAGCGAACGTGGTGACCGGCAAGGACATCGTGCTCAACAGCGACGGTTCCGGCGTACGGACCTACACCTACGTGGCCGACGCCATCGCGGGACTGTTCTACACGCTGCTCCGCGGTGACCAGACGGCCTACAACGTCGCCGACCCGTCCGGTCTGGTCTCCATCCGGCGGCTGGCGGAGCTGTTCACCGAGGTGCGTCCGGAGCGCGGGCTCCGACTGCGGTTCAGCAATGAGTCCGACGCACGCGCCTACAGCCTGACCAAGAAGCAGGGCCTTGACAGCACGCGCCTGGCGGCCCTCGGCTGGCGTCCGATGGTCGCCCTGCCGGTCGGGTTGAACCGTATGGTGACCCATCTGGAGTCGACCGTCGAAGCGCTCTAGCTGACCCCTGACAGCGGATCACCCCGGCACTGACCTGTGTCCGTGCCGGGGTGATCCGCTGTCAGGCCTCTTAGGGGGACGAAAACTTCCGGACCAGCCGCCGCACCGGTGCCGGGAGCTTCAGGGCCGGCCGCCGCTTCGCCCCGGCCCGCGGCCGCATCACCGGCTTCTCCGGGACCGCCGCGTCATCGGTGAGGTTCCAGTACTTCGGGGACTTCTCTCCCTTGCGCGGGTACTCCTCGTCCGGGCGGCGCGGCACGACCTCCGGGCGCTCCCAGGCGATGTCCCGCCGTACTACGCGCGCCGGTGCTCCCACCGCGACGCAGTTGTTCGGAATGGACGAGGTGACGATGGAGCGGAAGCCGATCACCGAGCCATCGCCGATGGTGACGCCGCCCATCACGACCGCGTGCTTCGCGATCCAGACGTGCTCGCCCACGACGATCGACTGGGAGGGGTTCACGCGCTTCTCGGTGCGCACGTCGAAGATCGGGTGGGTGTCGTCGCCCCGCACCTCGATGTTCTTGGCGAACATCACGTCGTCACCGATCGACACCGACACGCCTTCGACGGCGGAGATGAAGGTGCGGCCGGCGCAGCCCACGTTCTCGCCGATCCAGATCCGGGACTCGTGTCCGCATCGCAGTTCGAAGCGGAGGCCCGCACGCTTCTTCGTGGTCGGGCCGATCTCGATCTGCCCGTTGTCTCCCGAGAAGGTGATGAGCAGATCCTTGATATCGGCCTTGGGGCTGATAACGAGTCTGTTGTTCGACCCCTTGAACCGGATATCGATCTTGTCCTCACGGACCTCGCCGTCATAGACGATCCGATTTCCTTGATCGTCCTTGTAACGCTCGAGCTTGTGCAGTTGCAACATCGCGTCTGAGGGTGTGCCCTCGACCGGGTCAGGTCGGACCAGCCCCTCGCACCTCCGTTCCAGCCTGGATGGTCGCGCTCAAGCTATCAGATGCCCCAATTAGCGAGATTTCATCTGATCAACTGCTTGTCGACGATCACGTCGGCCTCCGGATCAAAAGCATCAGGTGCTGAATACCTGAAGTCTCATGTGATCCGGATGTGCCGACGCCCGCTTCTAGAAGGGCTCGAAGTCGTCGTACTCGTCCTGGGCGTCGTCGCGTTCCGCCTGGCGGTCGCGGCGGCGCTGGGCGGCCGGACGCGGCGCCTCGAACCGGTGGTCCTCGCCGCGGCGGCCGAGCATCTCCGCGCCCGCCGTGACCGACGGCTCCCAGTCGAAGACGACGGCGTTCTCCTCGGGTCCGATGGCGACACCGTCACCGGACCGGGCGCCGGCCTTCATCAACTGCTCCTCGACACCGAGGCGGTTGAGGCGGTCGGCGAGGTAACCGACGGCCTCGTCGTTGTTGAAGTCGGTCTGCCGCACCCAGCGTTCGGGCTTCTCGCCCCGCACGCGGAAGAGGCCGTCGTCCTCGCGGACGACGGTGAAGCCCGCGTCATCGACCGCCTTCGGCCGGATGACGATACGGGTCGCCTCCTCCTTCGGCCGGGCGGCGCGCGCCGTGGCGACCAGGTCGGCCAGCGCGTACGACAGCTCCTTGAGCCCGATGTGCGCCACCGCCGACACCTCGAAGACGCGGTAACCGCGCGCCTGGAGGTCGGGGCGGACCATCTCGGCGAGGTCCTTGCCGTCGGGGACGTCGGTCTTGTTCAGGACGACGATGCGGGGACGGTTTCCGAGGCCGCCGTACTGCCGCAGCTCCTCCTCGATGACGTCGAGGTCGGAGACCGGGTCGCGGTCGGACTCCAGGGTGGCCGTGTCCAGTACGTGCACCAGCACGCTGCACCGCTCCACATGGCGCAGGAACTCCAGGCCGAGCCCCTTGCCCTGGCTGGCGCCGGGGATGAGACCCGGCACGTCGGCGACGGTGTAGACGGTCGAACCGGCCGTCACCACGCCCAGGTTGGGCACGAGGGTGGTGAACGGATAGTCCGCGATCTTCGGCTTGGCCGCGGAGAGGACGGAGATGAGGGAGGACTTGCCGGCGCTCGGGTACCCGACCAGCGCCACATCGGCGACGGTCTTCAGCTCCAGGACGATGTCCTGCAGGTCACCCGGCACGCCCAGCAGCGCGAAGCCGGGCGCCTTGCGCCGGGCGGAGGCCAGCGCCGCGTTGCCGAGGCCGCCCCGGCCGCCCTGCGCGGCGATGTACGAGGTCCCGTTTCCGACGAGGTCGGCGAGGACGTTGCCGGCCTTGTCGAGCACGACGGTGCCGTCGGGCACGGCGAGGACGAGGTCCTGCCCGTCCTTGCCGCTGCGGTTGCCGCCCTCGCCGGGCTTGCCGTTGGTGGCCTTGCGGTGCGGCGAGTGGTGGTACTCGAGCAGCGTGGTGACGGACTGGTCGACGGTGAGGATCACGTCCCCGCCGTGACCGCCGTTGCCGCCGTCCGGGCCGCCCAGCGGCTTGAACTTCTCACGATGCACGGAGGCACAGCCGTGGCCTCCGTTACCCGCGGCGACATGGAGTTCGACGCGGTCCACGAAGGTGGTCATGGTGGTGCCTCCAGCACTGTGAAACTTACGGATGTGGTGACTGCGTAACACGCGAAAGGCGGACCCGCCTTCCCGCCGGGGAAGTGAGGTCCGCCTCGCGAAAGCTTCCGATCAGGCGACCGGAACGATGTTCACGACCTTGCGGCCACGGCTGGTGCCGAACTCCACCGCACCGGCCTGCAGCGCGAACAGCGTGTCGTCGCCGCCACGGCCGACACCGGCGCCCGGGTGGAAGTGGGTGCCGCGCTGGCGGACCAGGATCTCACCCGCGTTGACGACCTGACCGCCGAAGCGCTTCACGCCGAGCCGCTGGGCATTGGAGTCGCGACCGTTCCGAGTGGACGATGCGCCCTTCTTGTGTGCCATGTCTCCTCAGTCCCTTACTTCGCAGCCGCGGGGATCGACGTGACCTTGATCGCCGTGTACTGCTGGCGGTGGCCCTGCCGACGACGGTAGCCGGTCTTGTTCTTGTAGCGCAGAATGTCGATCTTCTGGCCCTTGTGGTGGTCCACGACCTCGGCCTGGACCTTGATGCCGGCCAGCACCCACGGGTCGCTGGTCACGGCGTCACCGTCGACGACGAGCAGGGTCGAAAGCTCGACCGTGTCGCCAACCTTGGCGGTGGAAATCTTGTCAACCTCAACGATGTCGCCGACAGCAACCTTGTGCTGGCGACCACCGCTGCGCACGATGGCGTACACGCGGATCTCACTCTCTCGCTCGGGACGGCACCCCCGCAGGCCAGCCAACCGGCACAGCGGACGACCTCTCCCGGTCACGGCCTGTGTCCGGGAGGATGAGGTTTACGGGGATGTGGCAGGCACAGAGGCCACGCCGACGGTCAAGGTTACGGTGCCTCCACCGGCCGGTCAAACCGGGCCGGGGTCGGCTCAGCCGCCGAGGCTCTCCCGGTAGGCCACGCACTCCTCGTAGGAGGGCAGCAGGCCCTGCTCCCGGGCCTGGGCCAGGGTGGGCGCCTGGTCGTCCTTGTCGGAGAGCAGCGGGGTGATGTCCGCGGGCCAGTCGATGCCGAGGGCCGGGTCCAGCGGGTGGACGCCGTGCTCGCGCCCGGGGGCGTAGCCCGCGGAGCAGAGGTAGATGACGGTGGCGTCCCCGGTGAGTGCCATGAAGCCGTGACCGAGGCCCTCGGAGAGGTGGACCGCGTGGTGGTCGCGGTCGTCGAGGCGCACCGCCTCCCACTGGCCGAAGGTGGGCGAGCCGGTCCGGATGTCCACGATCACGTCGAGGACCGCACCACGCACGCACTTGACGTACTTGGCCTGGCCGGGCGGCACGTCCGCGAAGTGGATTCCGCGCAGGGTGCCCCGGCTGGAGACCGACATGTTGGCCTGGGCCAGGGTGAGCGGGTGGCCTGCCGCCTCGGTGAAGACGGGCGCCTTGAACCACTCGTGGAAGTTGCCCCGGCTGTCGGGGAAGACCTTCGGCTCGTGCACCCAGGCACCGGAAATCGAAAGGGGTCGCATCACACAGTCCTCGGTTCTTGCCTCGGCTCTTCTTCAGTCGGTCCGTCGGGGCTCGCCCGGTGCGCCAGGCCGCCCGGTACGCCGGCGGACGCGGCGGGTCCGGCGGAGTGCGCCGGCCGATCTCGGTGGATCTCCGGGAAAGCCCGGGTGAGCGCCGCGCGCCAGTCGCGCAGCGGTTCGACACCGGCCGGGCGGAGGCGGTCGTGGCCGAGGACGCTGTAGGCCGGGCGGGGGGCGGGACGGGTGAACGCCTCGCTGGTCGTGGGGCGGACCCGGTCCGGGTCGGCCCCGAGCAGGCGGAAGATCTCGCGGGTGAAGCCGTACCAGGTGGTCTCGCCGGAGTTGGTGCCGTGGTAGACCCCGGCCGGGGCGGTGCCGGCCAGGGCTCCGCGTCCCAGGGCGAACAGCAGACCGGCCAGGTCGGCGCTCCAGGTGGGCTGGCCGCGCTGGTCGTCCACGACGTCCAGCGTCTCGCGCTCGGCCGCGAGGCGGATCATGGTGCGGACGAAGTTGGGCCCGCCGGCGCCGTACAGCCAGGCGGTGCGGATCACATAGCCGCGGTCCGGGAGGGTCTTCAGGACGGCCTGCTCACCGGCGAGCTTGGTACGCCCGTAGGCGCTGCGCGGAGCGGTGGGGGCGTCCTCGGCGTACGGGGTGGTGGCGTCGCCGGCGAAGACGTAGTCGGTGGAGACGTGGAGCAGGACGGCGCCGGTACGGGCGCAGGCGGCGGCGAGGTGGGCCGGGCCGTCACCGTTGACGCGGAGCGCCTCGGCCTCGTGGGTCTCCGCGTCGTCCACGGCGGTCCAGGCCGCGCAGTTGACGACCACGGCGGGGCGGTGACGCTCCAGCTCCCGCCGCACGGCCGCGGGGTCGGTGAGGTCCAGGGCCGAGCGGTCCAGCGCGACGGACCGCTCGCCCTCGGCGGCCAGCCTGGCCAGCACGTCCTGACCGAGCATGCCGCCCGCTCCGGTGACCAGCCAGCCGGCCGGGACGCTTGCCTCTTCGTGTGTCGGGTTCATGCCTCTTCTCGTCCTCGTGCGGGGTGGGGCGGCCTGTCGCCGGTGCCCCGGGCGCACCCGGAATGCCTGACCGGTCCCGGCGAGGTGGGCGGCGCGTCAGTTCAGGGCCGCGTGCTCCTTCAGCGGCTCCCACCAGGCGCGGTTGTCGCGGTACCACCGCACCGTCTCGGCGAGGCCCGTGCGGAAGTCCTTGCGGGGCTCGTAGCCGAGCTCCTCGCGGATCTTCGTGCAGTCGACGGAGTAGCGGCGGTCGTGGCCCTTGCGGTCGTCGACGTACTCCACGCTGGTCTCCCAGTCGGCTCCGCACGCCTCGAGCAGCAGCGCCGTGAGCTCCTTGTTGGAGAGCTCCGTGCCGCCGCCGATGTTGTAGACCTCCCCCGCGCGGCCCTTGGTGCGGACCAGGTCGATGCCCTGTACGTGGTCGTCGATGTGCAGCCAGTCGCGGACGTTGCCGCCGTCGCCGTACAGCGGGACCTTCCTGCCGTCGAGAAGGTTGGTGACGAAGAGCGGAATGACCTTCTCGGGGAAGTGGTGGTGCCCGTAGTTGTTGGAGCAGCGGGTGACCCGGACGTCCAGGCCGTGGGTGCGGTGGTAGGACAGCGCGATCAGGTCGCTGGAGGCCTTCGCCGAGGAGTAGGGCGAGTTGGGTGCCAGCGGGTGGGTCTCGGGCCAGGAGCCCTCGTCGATCGAGCCGTAGACCTCGTCGGTGGAGATGTGCACGAAGGTCTTGATGCCGGCCCGGTACGCCGCGTCGACGAGCGTGTGCGTGCCGACGACGTTCGTGCGGACGAACTCCGCGCCGCCGTCGATGGAGCGGTCGACATGCGACTCGGCGGCGAAGTGCACGACCTCGTCGTGCTCGGCCATCAGCTTGCCCACGAGTCCGGGGTCGCAGATGTCGCCCTGCACGAAGGCGAACCCCGGGTGCGCGCGCACCTCGTCGAGGTTGGCCGGGTTGCCCGCGTACGTCAGCTTGTCCAGGACGGTGATCGCGACATCACCGGGGCCCTGCGGACCGAGCAGCGTACGGACGTAGTGCGAGCCGATGAAGCCGGCGCCGCCGGTCACCAGGATCCTGGTCGTCATGAGGAGATCTGCACCTTGCTGTGATCACCGAGCACGAGCCGGTGGGCCGAGGGGTTCCGGGGTGCGGGCGTCACTTCGGCGTCGCGCCCGATGAGCGAGGCCTCCACCCGGCGCACGCCGGTCACGGACGAACCTCGCAGCAGGATGGAGTACTCGATTTCGCTGTCGACGATCCGGCAGTCCTCGGAGACCGAGGTGAAGGGGCCGATGTACGCGTCGTCGACCACCGAGCCGGCACCTATGATCGCGGGTCCGACGATCCGACTGCCGCTGACCCTGGCGCCCGCCTCTATGCGCACCCGGCCGATGATCTCGCTCTCCTCGTCCACCGTGCCCGCGTTCAGCGGCTCCACGGCCTCCGGGACGGACCGGTTGACCTCCAGCATGTCGGTGACGTTGCCGGTGTCCTTCCAGTAACCGGAGATGGTGGCGGAGCGGACGTCGCACTTGTTGTCGATCAGCCACTGGATGGCATGGGTGATCTCCAACTCCCCGCGCCAGGAAGGCTCGATGGAGCGGACGGCCTCATGCACGGCCGGGGTGAACAGATAGACGCCGACCAGTGCCAGGTCGCTCTTCGGCTCCTTCGGCTTCTCCTCCAGGCCCACCACCTGTCCGTCGGGGCCGAGTTCGGCGACACCGAAGGACGTGGGGTCGGGAACCCTGGTCAGCAGGATCCGCGCGTCGGGCCGCTCGGCCCGGAACTCCTCGACGAGGCCGGTGATGCCACCGACGATGAAGTTGTCACCGAGGTACATGACGAAGTCCTCGTCGCCGAGGAAGTCCTGCGCGATGAGCACCGCGTGGGCGAGTCCCAGCGGCGCCTCCTGCGGAATGTAGGTGACCTCGACCCCGAAACGGGAGCCGTCACCCACCGCCTCGCGGATCTCGTCCGCGGTGTCACCGACGACGATCCCGACCTCGTCGATCCCGGCGTCGGCGATCGCTTCCAGGCCGTAGAAGAGCACAGGCTTGTTGGCGACCGGCACCAACTGCTTGGCCGAGGTGTGAGTGATCGGCCGGAGACGGGTGCCCGACCCCCCGGAGAGCACGAGAGCCTTCACGTATTGCGCCCCAATACTGTGAACGGGTTGGGAACAGAATCCCCATATGTCCTTTTGGAGTCAGTGGCTCACACCTTAGCCCTTCCGGTCCGTCTTTCCTTCGCGCAACGAAGCAGCGACGCACGACACACGAACGCGGGGCGGCGACGGACCGGTGGTCCGTCGCCGCCCCGCGCCGTGCGAGTCGGTCAGTCCTCCGTCGAGGCCGAGACGGACGGCGACGACGACTGCTCCGCCGCCGCGGTCTTCTTCGACGCGGACTTCTTCGCGGCCGTGGCCGACTTGACGGTCTTCGCCGCCTTCTTGGCCGTGGCCTTCTTCGCGGCGGTCTTCTTGGCCGTCGTCTTCTTGGCCACCGCCTTCGTCGTGGCGGCCTTCTTCGCCGTGGCCTTCTTGGCGACCTTGCGGGCCGTCTTCTTGGCCGGGACGGTCTCCTCGGCGGCGGTCTCGGCCGACTCGGAGTCGGCGGCGGCCTGTTCGGCGGACTCGGCCGGCGCACCGGACTCGGTGGCGGCCTCCTCCGCCGTGCCCGACGGGACGACCACGACGGCCGTGTCCTCGGGCGCGGTCGGCGCGGTGGCCTTGCGCACGGCACGGCGGCGCGGACGGGCCGGGGCGGCGGACTCTGCCGGAGCCTCCGGCTGCTCCGCCGGAACCTCGGGCGCGTCGGTGTCCCGCGACTCGGCGGACACCGCCGGCGCGGCCTCCGCCACCGTCACCACGGACGCCTCGGCACCCGCCGGGGACCCGGCCGGCGCCGACACCTTGCGGGTCGCGCGACGACGCGTACGGCCCTTGGGGGCGGCCTCCTCGGCCGCGGCCGGGACCGTCGGATCCTCCACGGCCACGGGCTCGGCCTGAGCCTGTTCGGCCGGCTCCGGGACCACCGGGCGCGCGGCCTCCTCGGCCGCCGTGACGTCCTGCGCCGTGGGAACCGGAGCGCCACCGTCGGCGTGGGCCTTCGGCGCGCCCGCGGGCGCGGACACCCGCCGGCTCGCGCGGCGCCGCGTACGGCCACGGCTCGCCGCGGCCTCCGCCTCGGCGACGCTGCTGTACAGCTCCTCGTCCGGGGCCATCTCCAGCGCGGGCAGCGCGATGGGCCCGGCGGCCTCCGCCTCGGCCTCCGCCTCCTCCTCGGCGGTCGGGGCGACCGCCTCGACGGCCACGACCTCGTGCTCGTGCGGCTGCTCGGCACCGGCGCGGGCGCGCTTGCGGCGCTTGCTCCCGCCGCCGCCACCGGCGACGCTCGCCTGCTCCAGGTGGACGATGACACCGCGGCCGTTGCAGTGCACGCAGGTCTCGGAGAAGGACTCGAGGAGGCCCTGGCCCACCCGCTTGCGAGTCATCTGCACCAGGCCCAGCGAGGTCACCTCGGCCACCTGGTGCTTCGTACGGTCGCGGCCCAGGCACTCCAGCAGGCGGCGCAGCACCAGGTCGCGGTTGGACTCCAGGACCATGTCGATGAAGTCGATCACGATGATGCCGCCGAGGTCGCGCAACCGCAGCTGGCGCACGATCTCCTCGGCCGCCTCCAGGTTGTTCCTGGTGACCGTCTCCTCCAGGTTGCCGCCCTGGCCGGTGAACTTGCCGGTGTTGACGTCGATGACGACCATCGCCTCGGTCCGGTCGATCACCAGCGAACCGCCGCTGGGCAGCCAGACCTTGCGGTCCAGCGCCTTGGCGAGCTGCTCGTCGATCCGGTACGTGGCGAAGACGTCGACCTCGCTGGTCCAGCGCTGCAGACGCGGCGCGAGGTCCGGGGCGACGTGCGAGACGTAGCCGTGGATCGTCTCCCACGCCTCGTCACCGCTGACGATGACCTTGGAGAAGTCCTCGTTGAAGATGTCGCGCACGACCCGGACGGTCATGTCCGGCTCGCCGTACAGCAGAGACGGTGCGCTTGAGCTGCCGCCCTTGGCCTTCTTCTTGATGTCCTCCCACTGCGCCTGGAGCCGCTCGACGTCGCGGCGCAGCTCGTCCTCGCTCGCGCCCTCGGCGGCGGTGCGCACGATGACGCCCGCGTCCTCGGGGACGATCTTCTTGAGGATCGTCTTCAGCCGGGCCCGCTCGGTGTCGGGCAGCTTGCGGCTGATGCCGGTCATCGAGCCCTCGGGCACGTACACGAGGTAGCGGCCCGGGAGGGAGACCTGGCTGGTCAGGCGGGCGCCCTTGTGCCCGATGGGGTCCTTGGTGACCTGCACGAGGACGGACTGCCCGGACTTCAGCGCGGACTCGATACGGCGGGGGCCGTTGGCCATCCCGAGCGCCTCGAAGTTGACCTCGCCCGCGTACAGAACGGCGTTGCGGCCCTTGCCGATGTCGATGAAGGCGGCCTCCATCGAGGGCAGCACGTTCTGCACCTTGCCCAGGTAGACGTTGCCGACGTACGACGTCGACTGCTCCTTGTTGACGTAGTGCTCGACGAGCACGCCGTCCTCCAGGACGCCGATCTGCGTACGGTCGCCGTGCTGCCGGACGGCCATCACGCGCTCGACGGCCTCACGGCGGGCCAGGAACTCGGCCTCGGTGATGATCGGCACCCGGCGGCGGCCCTGCTCGCGGCCCTCGCGGCGGCGCTGCTTCTTGGCCTCCAGACGGGTCGAGCCCTTGATGGACTGCACCTCGTCGGACGGCTCGGCCGCCTTGCGGGGCTCGCGCACCTTGACCACGGTGCGCTCGGGGTCGTCGGCGGACGGCTCGCCCTCCCCGGCGCCGTCACCGGCCCGGCGACGGCGACGGCGGCGACGGCGGCTGCTGCTGGAGCCACCGCCTCCCTGCCGGCCCTCGTCCTCCTCGTCCGAGTCCTCGGCGCCGGCCGCGTCCTCGTCGTCCTCGTCGAGCTGCTCGGCGGTGTCCTCGGCGTCCTGTGCGGCCTGCTCGGCGGCGAGCTCGTCGCTCTCCTCCCCGTCCTCGCCGGCCTCGGCGGACTCGCCCCGGCGACGACGGCGGCCACCGCGGCGACGGCGACGGCGGGAACCGGACTCCTCGCCGTCCTCGTCCTCGGCGGACTCCTCGGCCGACTCGGCGGACTCCTCCTCGTCCTCGGCGGACTCGGCGGACTCGGCGGACTCGGCGGCGGTCACGGCCGTCCGGGTCTCGGACTCCTCACCACCGGAGCCCCTGCGGCGACGGCGACGGCGCGAGCCGCCCTGGTCGGAGTGCTCGGCCTGCTCGACCGGCTCGGCCTGCTCCTCCGGGAGCTCCTCGCTGTCCGCGGCCTCGGCCGCCGCCGCGGCGGCGGCACGCTCCGGGGTCTGGAACATCGGCTGGGTGAAGACGGGCGCCTGGAACACGGCGACGGCGGGCCGCGCGGGCCTGCGCGTCGACTCGCCGTCACCGGCGGTGGACTCGGCGGCGGGCTCGGAGAACCCCGTCGCGGCACGCCGGACGACCCGACGACGGCTGCGCCGCGTCCCGGACTCCTCGGCGGCGGGGGCCGCGTCGGAGGGGGCCTCGCTCTCGCGGGGGGCCTCGGCGGACTGGACCGCGGGGGCTTCGGCGGCGGCCTGGGCGGCGGGGGCCTCGGCGGCGGTCTGAGCGGCGGGCTCGGAAACACGACGCGTGGCACGCCGACGGGTACGCCGCGGAGCCGCGTCCTCGACGGCCTCGGCGGCCTCGGCGGCGGGCACGTCGGTGGTGGCGGCCTCGGCGGCGGAGGTGACTTCGGCGGGAACCTCGGCGGGCTGGGCCGCAGGGGCCTCGCTGACGGCGGCGGGCTCGGAGACACGGCGCGTGGCACGCCGACGGGTACGCCGCGGAGCCGCGTCCTCGACGGCCTGCGGCGCCGTCTCCTCGGCGGAGCCGGCACTGACGGCCTCGGCCTCGGCCTCGGTCTCGGGAGCGGCGCTCACCACGGGGGTCTCGGCGGCCTCGTCCATCGCGGGGGCACCGGCGGGCGCGGACGCGCGCCGGGTGGCGCGGCGGCGCGTACGAGCGGCGGGGGCGGGCGCCTCCGCGGCCGAATCGGCGACAGCCTCGGAACCCTCGGCGACCGTGGCGGCGGCGGTCTCGACCGCTTCCGTGGACGCGACGGGCGTGGACACGCTGCGCGTGGCACGCCGGCGGGTACGCCGCGGAGCGGCGGCCTCGCCGACCTCCACTGACCCGGCGGGCGTCTCGACGGCACCGGACTCGGTGGCCGGCGTCTCGGCGACGGCCGCCGCCGGAACGACGGTCTCGGCCTCGCCCTCCGTGGCCTTGGGCGTCCCGGCGGGCGCGGAGGCACGACGGCGCGTACGGCGCGCGGGCGCCGCCTCTTCGGCCGCTTCCTCCGACTCCTCGCCAGTGACCAGGGCCGTCGCGGCCTCGGCGGCCTCCTCGGCCCCGGGAGTCTCCTGCTCCTCCACCTGCTCCGCGAGTTCCGCGGACGCGGCGGCCGGTACGGCCGGAGCGGTGATCTCGGCCGCGACCTCGGAGGACGCGGCGGCGGGCGGACCCGCCGGGCGGGACGCGGCACGGCGCCGACGACGCGGCGGCAGGGTGTCGCTGGGGGTGTTCAGTTCTTCGGAACCCTCGATGGGTTCGGTCGGTTCGAGCATGCGGGCGTATCTCCCGTCAGGCTCCCGGGCGCCGCGCCCGGTCCGGCGCCGATCACGTCGATCGGCACCGTTGACGTCCGCGGCCGCGCGGTGCGCGTCGGCCGCCGTCCGGGGCGCATGCGCCGCACGGGAGCTCTCAGTGTCCTGTCTCGCCGGTTCCGTACGCCTTGTTGTGCACGGCCTGGCGAAAGTCTTCTGGTCGGTGCGCTGCCCGACCCAGGTGGCTCCCGAGTACGAGGGCGGCGCTTTCGACGTCCGTCCTGGTGCGGAACCGTCCCTACGCGGGCGCCTTCGCGGCGGCAGGAACGGCGGCCCCCACTGAATCGGCCGGGGCGGCCAGGTCTGCCTCGCGGTCCGGCGCGAGCGGGTCGGTCACCGTGCCGGTCTCTTCATCGAGCAGCCCCTGCGCCAGCCTGGTCACCGCAGCGGGGACCGGCGGCGCCAGGTCGGCCACGGCGCGGAGACCGGACAGGACGTCGTCGGGTCGTACGGCAGGCGTCACGTGCCGAACAACCAGCCGCAGTATCGCACAAGGCTGGCCGGTCGGCCCATCAGCCGCCGAACCGTGCGTTTCCATACTCTCCAGGTCCACCACGGCGGACCGGGTGTCGAAGGTGCGCATGCCGTTCTTGGCCAGGCGCTGCACTTCCACGGTCTCGGCCCCGTTGAAGGCCGCGACCGCGTTCTCGGCCTCTGCCGGGTCCACGCCGTCCAGCCGCAGCTCCCACACGGAAGCGGTCAGCCGGTCGGCGAGCCCCGACGTACGGGCCTCGACCGCCTCGACGACGTCCAGCCCGGCGGGCAACGACTCGTCGAGAAGCTCACGCAGACGCTCCGGGTCGCAGTGCGCGGTGAGCGCGATCTCCAGGTACTCCGCCTCACTGCCCGTGCCGGTGGGTGCGGCATTGGCATAGGAGACCTTCGGGTGCGGCGTGAACCCCGCCGAGTACGCCATCGGCACCTCGGCACGGCGCAGCGCACGCTCGAAGGCGCGCTGGAAGTCACGGTGGCTGGTGAACCGGAGGCGGCCTCGCTTGGTGTAGCGCAGTCGGATGCGCTGCACCGCGGGTGCGGGCGGTGGGCCTTCGGGCTGTCGCTTGCCCAGTGGAACTTCTCCTCGTGTACGGCGGGAGGTCCGTGGCGCCGACCCTCGTCGTGGAGAGCGTCCGGTCCGGCACCCCTCCGGTGCCGTCCCGTCCGGATCACCCCCGCCTCGGCGGGGAGACTTCGCGCCCGGTCCTTCCCTCTAGAGTACGCGTTTCGGCCACGCCCGGTTCCCGGCGGGCCACCGGCCGCGAATCCCCGCGGAGTGCCCGGCGCAGGGGCCGCGCGGGCCCGCCGGCGGTGTCGCACTCTGCGGCGAACGCCTTCCGGGTGCCGCGCCTGCGCTGGGCGCGTGGCCCGCGCCGCGGGTCACCTGCGTCGTTCTCGGTCGATGCCGATCTCACTGATCCAGCGGTTGCGCCAGGGCGTGCTTGATCTGCCTGGTCCGCTCGTCGGCGAGGACCTCGACCCGGTCGTTCGCCAGGGCGTCCATGGTCTGCTCCGCCACGTCCGCCGCGCTGATCTTCGGTGCGTCGGTGAAGGAGCTGAGGTCCGTCTCCACGAAGCCGGCGTGGACGCCGATCACCAGCGTTCCCTGCTCGCGCAGGCCTTCCCGCAACGCCCCCGTCAACGACCACTCGGCCGCCTTGGAGGCCGCGTATCCGGGATACTCCGGCCGGGAGATCCAGGAGGCAGCCGACAGCATGTTCACCAGTGCGCCGCCGCCATTGCGCGCCAGGACCGGGGCAAAGGCACGGGAAACGGCCCAGGTGCCGAAGTAGTTGATCTCCATCGCCTCGCGCGCACCGTCGAGGGAGCCCGTCAGCAGCTTGGTCCCGAAACCTCCGACGCCCGCGTTGTTGACGACGATGCTGACGTCACCGGCGGTCTCGGCCGCCGCGGCGACGTCCTCCGGCTTGGTGACGTCCAGACGCAACGCGGAGAGCTGCTCGTCATCGACGCTCGCCGGATCGCGGACACCGGCGTAGACCTTGGCGGCTCCCCGCTCGATCAGCGCGCGAGCGAATGCGTGCCCGATGCCACGATTGGCCCCCGTCACCAGGGCAATCGACCCTTCGATCTCCATCGCGCCTCCTTCCCGCGGCCGCCCGCCGAGCACGGCAGACACCTCGAACCGGACCGCTTCGTGGCACGCCCATGTCCCCCACCAGCCTGCACCGGATGCCGCAACGACGCATTCGAGAGGGCGCGCAGCCGAACGAGACCCTCGACTCCGTCCGCGACCTGGACGAAGACGCCGAAGGGAGAGGGGATCTTCCCCTTGCTGAGGGCGTAGGCGCGAAGCCGCATCCCTGCCTAAACGCAGTTGCAACCTGTGGACGCGGAGGCCGGTTCGGTGGTCCGGGTGGTGCAGCAGCCGTCGCCGGTCGCGTTGGGGTCGACGCTCTTGCCGAGGGTGTCGGCGTCGGCCTTGACGACGTAGATCTCCCAGGGCTCCTTACCGGGACCGTGCACCCAGACCTTGTCCTGGAGGGCGTAGCAGCAGGAAGTGTCGTTCTCCTCGAAGGTGGCCAGTCCGGCGTCCTTGAGTCGGGTGGTGGCGGCGTCGACCTGGTCGGTGGACTCGACCTCGACGCCGAGGTGGTCGAGGCGGGTTTCCTTGCCGGGCTCGCCCTCGATCAGGACGAGCTTGAGCGGGGGCTCGGTGAGGGCGAAGTTGGCATAGCCCTCGCGTCGCTTGGCCGGTTCGGTGCCGAACAGCTTCGAGTAGAAGGTGATCGACGCCTCCAGGTCGCTGACACGGAGGGCGAGCTGAGCACGGGACATGACAGGGCTCCCATCGGCTTGCATCGACGCCTATCGATGTAACGCAAGCTTGCAGCTTGGATCGAAAGCTGTCAACATAGACGCATGTCGAAACAGGAGCTTGTGGTGCTCGGACAGGGCGACGAGAACGGCGCGTGCTGCCCCGGGCTGGTGACCGCTCCCCTGAACGAGGACCAGGCGGCGGAGCTGGCGAAGCTGTTCAAGGCGCTGGGCGACCCGGTACGCCTGCGCCTGCTGTCGATGATCGCCTCACGGACGGGCGGTGAGGTCTGCGTCTGTGACCTGACCCCGGCATTCGATCTGTCCCAGCCGACGATCTCGCATCACCTCAAGCTGCTGCGGCAGGCCGGTCTGATCGACTGCGAGCGGCGCGGCACGTGGGTCTACTACTGGGCGCTGCCCGCCACCCTCGAGCGGCTCGCCGCCTTCCTGAAGACGTCGCAGACGGCCGAGTCGACCGCGTGAGCACCCCACTGAGCCGCCGGGCCGCCGCCGAAGCTGTGGGGTCGGCTGCCCTGGTCGCGGTGGTCGTCGGCTCCGGCATCCAGGCCACCGAGCTGACCAGGGATGTCGGCGTGCAACTGCTGGCCAACTCGCTGGTCACGGTCTTCGGCCTGGGCGTGCTCATCGCGCTCCTGGAGCCGGTCTCCGGTGCACACTTCAACCCCGTCGTCACCCTTGCCGCCTGGCTCACCGGCCGCCGCAGCGAGGATGCACTGACCACGCGGGACGTCGCCGCCTACATCCCGGCCCAGATCATGGGAGCCATCGCCGGTGCCATCGTGGCCGACGCCATGTTCGGCAAACCGCTCGTCCAGTGGTCCACCCAAGACCGCTCCACCGGTCACCTGTGGCTGGGCGAGGTGGTCGCGACCGCCGGACTCGTCCTGCTGATCTTCGGCTTGGCCCGCTCCGACCGCGCCCACTTCGGCCCGGTGGCCGTGGCGTCGTACATCGGAGCGGCGTACTGGTTCACGTCCTCCACCTCGTTCGCGAACCCGGCGGTCACCATCGGCCGGGCCTTCACCGACACCTTCGCCGGCATTGCCCCCGGCTCGCTCGGCCCGTTCATCGTGGCCCAACTGGTGGGTGCCGCGCTGGGGCTGGTGCTGGTGCTTGCGATCTTCGGACGCCCAGCACCCGCACAGACCGCAGCCATTCCTCTCCGAGACGAACCCGAACTCGCCGCTCCCTAGTGCCCCGACAGGCAACGTTCGCCCCGTCGCGACGCCCGGCACGCACTCCCGCCGCACCGGACGCCGCTCCTTCACGGGCAAACATCACCTGCCGCGGCACTAACTCCCCTGACCGGCCTCCGCCCAGAAAGACACACCGGCCATGAACACCTCCGCTGAACGTCCCTCCGTGCTGTTCGTCTGCGTCCACAACGCCGGGCGCTCCCAAATGGCCGCAGCGTTCCTCACCCACCTCGCGGGCGACCGCGTACAGGTCCGCTCCGCCGGGTCCGCGCCCGCCGACACAGTCAACCCGGCCGTCGTCGAAGCGATGTCGGAGGCAGGCATCGACATCTCCGCCGAGGTGCCCAAGGTGCTCACGGCCGAAGCCGTCCAGGCCTCCGATGTGGTCATCACCATGGGCTGCGGCGACACCTGCCCCGTCTTCCCCGGCAAGCGCTACCTCGACTGGGAGCTCCCCGACCCGGCCGGACAGGGCGTCGACGCCGTCCGCCCCATCCGCGACGAGATCCAGAAGCGCATCCGCGGCCTGATCGACGAGATCGCCCCGGCGGAGCAAGCGTGAGTGCCGCGACCGAGGTTCGCATCGTGGCCATGGACCCCGAGCACGCCGACGAGGTCCTGAGGATCTACCGACTCGGCATCGACGAGGGCAACGCCACCTTCGAGACCGCCGCACCCACCTGGGAACGATTCAACGCCACCAAGCTGTCCGACCACCGGCGCATCGCCGTGGACCAGGGCGGCAAGGTGCTGGGCTGGGTCGCGGCGGTGCCGGTGTCCGACCGGTGCGTCTATGCCGGCGTGGTCGAACACTCGGTGTACGTCCACCCCGACGCCCGCAGCCGAGGAGTCGGCACGGCGTTGCTGAACGCGTTGATCGCCTCGACCGAGGCAGCGGGCATCTGGACCATCCAGTCAGGCATCTTCCCCGAGAACACCAGCAGCCTCGCCCTGCACCAGAGGGCGGGCTTCCGCATCATCGGCACGCGCGAACGCATCGGCCGGCATCACGGCGTATGGCGCGACGTCGTACTCATCGAACGCCGCAGCCTTGCGGTCGTATAGAGCGCACACCACGCATTCAAACGCCCCAAGACGCCAGCCCGAGAGGGCGCCGACGGCGCGGATTGGCGAGGAAGCAAAGCCCCAACCGAAGCGAATACGGCGGACACCTCGTCCTCGCTCACCCCACCAGCGCCCACCTCAGTGCACGTGACCACTCGCAGCCGGCGCCGGAGCCGCGTTCTTGACGGTCAGAGGCAGCAACTTCTTGCCTGTCGGGCCGATTTGAATCTGGGTGTCCATCTGTGGGCACACCCCACAATCGAAGCACGGGGTCCAGCGGCAGTCGTCGACCTCTGTTTCGTCGAGGGCGTCCTGCCAGTCCTCCCAGAGCCAGTCCTTGTCGAGGCCGGAGTCGAGGTGGTCCCAGGGGAGGACCTCCTCGTAGGTGCGCTCGCGGGTGGTGTACCAGTCGACGTCCACGCCGAAGGGGACCAGGGCCTTGTCCGCGCAGGCCATCCAGCGGTCGTAGGAGAAGTGCTCGCGCCAGCCGTCGAAGCGGCCGCCGTCGTCGTAGACGGCGCGGATGACGGCGCCGATACGGCGGTCGCCGCGCGAGAGCAGGCCCTCGACGATGCCGGGCTTGCCGTCGTGGTAGCGGAAGCCGATCGAGCGGCCGTACTTCTTGTCGCCGCGGATCTTGTCGCGGAGCCGCTGCAGGCGGGCGTCCGTCTCCTCGGCGGAGAGCTGGGGTGCCCACTGGAACGGGGTGTGCGGCTTGGGGACGAAGCCGCCGATCGAGACCGTGCAGCGGATGTCGTTGGAGCCGGAGACCTCGCGGCCCTTCTGGATCACACGGGTCGCCATGTCGGCGATCTGGAGGACGTCCTCGTCCGTCTCCGTGGGCAGACCGCACATGAAGTACAGCTTCACCTGGCGCCAGCCGTTGCCGTAGGCCGTGGCGACGGTGCGGATCAGGTCGTCCTCCGAGACCATCTTGTTGATGACCTTGCGGATGCGCTCGGAGCCGCCCTCGGGAGCGAAGGTGAGGCCCGAGCGGCGGCCGTTGCGGGTCAGCTCGTTCGCCAGGTCGATGTTGAAGGCGTCCACGCGGGTGGACGGCAGCGAGAGGCCGATCTTGTCGGCCTCGTAGCGGTCGGCGAGGCCCTTGGCGACGTCGCCGATCTCCGTGTGGTCGGCCGAGGACAGGGAGAGCAGGCCCACCTCCTCGAAGCCCGTCGCCTTCAGACCGGCCTCCACCATGTCGCCGATGCCCGTGATGGAGCGCTCGCGCACCGGGCGGGTGATCATGCCGGCCTGGCAGAAGCGGCAGCCCCGCGTGCAGCCGCGGAAGATCTCGACCGACATGCGCTCGTGGACCGTCTCCGCCAGCGGCACCAGCGGCTGCTTCGGGTAAGGCCAC
Source organism: Streptomyces sp. NBC_01788 (assembly GCF_035917575.1). Taxonomy (GTDB): domain Bacteria; phylum Actinomycetota; class Actinomycetes; order Streptomycetales; family Streptomycetaceae; genus Streptomyces. The sequence continues at coordinate 2,809,872 of NZ_CP109090.1, forward strand.
TCGTCCAGGTCCATCACCGTGTGCTTCGACACGCGCCACGGGACGCCCGACTTGTTGGGCACCACGCGGCCGATGCGGCCGTCGGGCAGGTATTCGACGTCGTAGAAGCCGGGCACGTACACCCCGCCCGTCCGCGCCAGGCGGAAGAGGAGTTCCTCGCGTCCGCCCGGGCGGCCCTCCGCCTTCCAGGCGCGGATGATCTCCGTGACCTCCAGCACCGCCTGCTCGCCGTCGCCGATGACCGCGCAGTCGATGAAGTCGGCGATCGGCTCGGGGTTGAAGGCCGCGTGGCCGCCCGCCATCACGATCGGGTCGTCGATCGTGCGGTCCCTGGCCTCCAGGGGGATCCCGGCCAGGTCCAGGGCGGTCAGCATGTTGGTGTAGCCCAGCTCCGTGGAGAAGGACAGGCCGAAGACGTCGAAGGCCTTCACCGGGCGGTGGCCGTCCACCGTGAACTGCGGGACGCCGTGCTCCCGCATCAGCGCCTCCAGGTCGGGCCACACGCTGTAGGTGCGCTCGGCCAGGACGCCCTCGCGCTCGTTGAGGACCTCGTAGAGGATCATGACGCCCTGGTTGGGCAGGCCGACCTCGTAGGCGTCCGGGTACATGAGCGCCCAGCGGACGTCACAGGACTCCCAGGGCTTGACCGTGGAGTTGAGTTCTCCGCCGACGTACTGGATCGGCTTCTGCACATGCGGGAGCAGAGCTTCGAGCTGCGGGAACACGGACTCGACGGTCTCGGCGGCTTCGGCAGGCATCTCGACGGACCTTCGTGAGCTGACAGGGGTGACCATCAAGCGTAACCCGGTCCCGGGACTGCCCCGAACGCCCGGAAGGCCGTCGCGGGGAGCGCTCAGAGGGCCGTCCTCCCCTTCTTCCCCTTCCTGGCCTGCTTCCTGGCCTGCTTCCTGGCCTTCCTGATCGCCCTCCAGGTGTCCGGCAGCCGTGCCTCCAGCTCGGCGGCGCGCTGCTCCTCGCGGCCGTGGAGCACCCCGTACGTGAAGGCGCTCTCCCCCGCCGCGTGCGCCTGTCCGGCCAGTTCGCGCAGGGTACGGCGGGCCATGACGCTGTCCTGGTGGTCGCCGAGCAGGGTCTGCAGCGACTTCGCCGCCTTCACCAGACCGGAGGCCGGATCGCCGAGGGCGGGTACGGCCGCCTCGGCCGCGTACCGGGTGGCCTTGGCCCTCTTGCGGGCCTCGTGCAGGGCGAGGTCGCGATCGTGGCCCGGCGGCTGGTCGAGGGCGTGCTGGAGCAGGGCGGAGAGCGCCGCGAGGTCCTTGCGTACGGCCTTGGCGATCACCTTGGCCGGTTTGCCGGCGGCCGCCGGGCGCAGCGGCGGGTCGGCGAGCAGGGCGTCCAGTGCGTCGAGGAGGGCCAGATGGCGGTCGCTGTCGAGGTCCGCGACGAGCCGTCGGCGCGCGTCGCCGTGGGCGGTCCCGGACCAGGTGCGCAGCCGGGTGCGGACGGGGCCGGTGACCAGGGTGTAGGGCAGGTCGTCGAGGGCGGCGGTGAGGCGTTCGGTGAGGACTTCCTGGTCGCGGTCGCGGCCGAGTTCGGTGGCGAGCCGTTTCAGTTCCGCGCGGAGCGGGTCGGTGACGGTCCGGTCCAGGACCGTGCGGTAGGTGCGCAGGGCGCTGCGCAGGCGGCGGGTGGCGACGCGCATGCGGTGGACGGAGTCGTACTCGTCGCGGCGTACGGCGGGGTCGAGTGCGACGAGGGCGTCGCGCTGGGCGCGCAGGTAGGCGAGGACGTGGTCGCCGGCCGTCTTCGGGGCCTTGTGCCGGGCCGTTGCGGGGCCGGGGTGGTCCGGCGTGGCGGTCTCGGTCAGGGCGCGGGCCAGTTTGGAGGGTGCCTGGGAGGGCCGTACGCCCGCTTCGCGCAGGCGGGCGTCGACGGCGTCGAGGAGGGCCGGGTCTCCGTCGTCGGCGAGTTCCACCTCGATCTCGGTCCACTGGGCCGCGCCGCCGTGGCCGGTCAGCCGTTCGGCGCGTACGGCGTCGACGGCGACCTCGGCGAGCGGGGTGCCGTCGGCGTCGACGAGGTGGCGGGTGCCGCGCCGGGTGCGGAGGCGGACCAGTGGGAGCAGTTCGCCGTCGCGGACGCGGGAGCGGACGAGCGCGGCGAGGGCGGGTGGCACGGTGTCGGAGAGGGGGGCGTGGATCTCGTCGCGTACGCCGGTGGTGACCGGGAGCTTGAGGTGCCAGCCCGCGTCGTGGCCGCCGGTGCGGCGGCGCAGGGTGAGTCCGTCGGCGGTGAGTCGTTCGTCGGGGGTGTCGTAGTAGACGGCGTCGAGTTCGGCGGCGCCCCGGTCGACGACGGCCGCGACCGGTCCGATGCCGGTCAGGAGGCCGGTGAGGTCGGGCGGCCCGCCGTCGCCGGTCTCGTACTTCCGCTCGATCTCCCTTTTCGCCTTCATGTCCGCCACGACCTTCATGTCCGCCATGACCCGAATCTAGTGCTGGTTCGGGTCCGGCGGCAGGTGTCCGGGTCGCGGGTCGCCGCTACGCCGACATGGGCCGCTGCACTCTGATCGACTGGAGCAGTCCGATCGCCACCCAGACCGCGAACATCGACGAGCCGCCGTAGGAGACGAAGGGCAGGGGCAGGCCGGTGACCGGCATGATGCCCAGGGTCATGCCGACGTTCTCGAAGGACTGGAAGGCGAACCAGGCGACGATTCCGGCGGCGACGATGGTGCCGTAGAGCTCGGTCGTCTCGCGGGCGATGCGGCAGGCCCGCCAGAGCACGACGCCGAGCAGCACGATGATCAGTCCGGCGCCGGCGAAGCCGAGTTCCTCGCCCGCGACCGTGAAGACGAAGTCGGTCTGCTGTTCGGGGACGAACTGGCCGGTGGTCTGGGAGCCGTGGAAGAGGCCCGCGCCGGTCAGACCGCCGGAGCCGATGGCGATGCGGGCCTGGTTGGTGTTGTAGCCGACTCCGGCCGGGTCGAGGCTGGGGTTGGCGAAGGCGGCGAACCGGTTGATCTGGTACTCGTCCAGGATGTGCAGCTGCCAGACGGCGATGCAGCCGACGACGCCCGCGGTGAGCAGGCCGAAGATCCAGCGGTTGGAGGCGCCGGAGGCGAGCAGCGCGCCCAGGATGATGGTGAGCAGGACCAGGACCGTGCCGAGGTCGGGCATGAGCAGCACGACCATGATCGGTACGGCGGCCAGTCCGAGCGACTGGATGACCGTGCGGTGGTCGGGGTACATCTTGTCGCCCGCGTCGACCCGGGCCGCGAGCAGCATCGCCATGCCGAGGATGATCGTGACCTTGACGAACTCGGAGGGCTGGAGGGAGAAGCCGCCGCCGAGGACGATCCAGTTGCGGTTGCCGTTGATGGTGGCGCCGAGCGGGGTGAGCACCAACAGCACGCCGGCGACCGAGAGCCCGTACAGGATCGGTACGACGTTGCGCAGGGTGCGGTGGCCGAGCCAGACGGTGCCGATCATGAGGGCGAACCCGATGCCGGTGTTCGTCAGGTGCCGGATCAGGAAGTAGTACGGGTCGCCCTGGTTGATGCCGGTCCGGTTGCGGGTGGCGGAGTAGATCAGGGCGGCGCCGATCGCGGACAGCGCGAGCGCGCAGAACAGCATCGGCCAGTCGAGCCGACGGGCGGCCGAGTCGCGGGCGAAGACCCGTGTCCAGCCGCCCCGTTGGGGGCCGTATCCGGAGATGGAGAAGCTGTTCGCGCCGGTCATGCGGTGGTCCTCCGGCTTCCGCTTCGGCGCTGGCGCCTACGGGTCTGGCGGTTGCCTGTGGTGGGCGAGGCGGTGGTCGCCGGCGGCAGCTGGTCGTTGGGTGACGTGCCGCCTTGCTGGTCGCCTGCCGTGGGACCGCCCTGCTGGTCGTTCGGCGTGGCGCCACCCTGCTGGTCGTTCGGCGTGGCACCACCCTGCTCGGCGGCCTGCTTGGCGTTCTCCTCCTGGTCCTTGGCCGGGTCGGCGGGGACCTTCGGGGCGGCGATCGAGCCGTCGGACCGGATCTGCGGCAGGCTCTTCTGCGGGGTGGGCAGCAGGGCCTTCTTGTTGTCGATGGAGCCGTCGCCCTGGACGCCGTACATGGCGCTGTAGATGTTGCGGACCGCCTCACCGGAGGCGCCGGAGCCGGTACCGGCCTGGGCGATGGTCATGATGACCGAGTAGTCCTTGGTGTAGGTGGCCAGCCAGGAGGTGGTCTGCTTGCCGTAGACCTCGGCGGTACCGGTCTTGGCGTGCAGCGGGATCTTGTCCTGCGGCCAGCCGGCGAACTTCCAGGCGGCGGTACCGCGGATGGCCACGCCGGCCAGGGCCTGGTCCATCATGTTGCGGGTGGCCTGGGTGACGGGCAGCTTGCCGTGGGACCTGGGCTTGATCTCGGTGACGTTCCTGCCGTCGGGGCTGACGACCGCCTTGCCGATGGTCGGCGTGTACATGGTGCCGCCGTTGGAGATCGCGCCGTAGATCACGGCCTCCTGGATCGGGGTGACGAGGGTGTCGCCCTGACCGATGGAGTAGTTGATCGAGTCGCCCTCGCGCAGCCTGTTGCCCTCCAGGCAGTTCTCGTACGCGATCTTCTCGACGTAGCTGCCGTCCTTCTTGCCGGTCTTGCACCAGCCGTCCTTGTTGGCCTCCCAGTACCGCTGCTTCCACTCGCGGTCGGGGACGCGGCCGGTGACCTCGTTGGGCAGGTCGACGCCGGTCTCCTTGCCGAGGCCGAACTGGTGGGCGGCCTTGTAGAAGTAGTCCTTGGGCTTGCCCTTCTTCGGGTTGATGCCGCCGTCCTTCTTCCACTCGTTGTCCGAGAGGTAGTAGAAGACGGTGTCGCACGAGACCTCCAGGGCCCGGCCGAGCGAGATCGGGCCGAAGTTCTCCCCCTCGAAGTTCTTGAAGACCTGGTTGCCGACCGAGTAGGAGCTGACGCAGGGGTAGTTGCCGTTGAAGTCGTAGCCGGCCTCGACCGCGGCGGCCGTGGAGACCACCTTGAAGGTGGAGCCGGGCGCGGACTGCCCCTGGATGGCCCGGTTGAGCAGCGGGTAGTTGGAGTTCTTGCCGGTGAGTGCCTTGTAGTCCTTGGAGGAGATACCGCCGACCCAGGCGTTCGGGTCGTACGTGGGCGCGGACGCCATGGCGACGATGCGGCCGGTCTTGGCCTCCATCACGACGACGGCCCCGGAGTCGGCCTTGTAGTTCCTGTTGGTGTTCTTGTCCCACTGGGTCCGGGCGGTCTTCATCGCCTTGTCCAGTTCGTACTCGGCGATCCGCTGGACGCGGGAGTCGATGCTGGTGACCAGGCTGGAGCCGGTCTCGGCCGGGTCCGACTTGGACTTGCCGATGACGCGGCCGAGGTTGTCGACCTCGTAGCGGGTGACGCCGGCCTTGCCGCGCAGTTCCCGGTCGTACTGCCGTTCAAGGCCGGAGCGGCCGACCATGTCGGAGCGCAGGTAGGGGGAGTCGGTGTCCTTGGCCCGCTGGATCTCGTCGTCGGTGACCGGTGAGAGGTAGCCGAGGACCTGCGCGGAGTTGGACTTGCCGGGCCCGGGGTAGCGGCGCACGGCCTCGGGTTCGGCGGTGATGCCGGGGAAGTCCTCGGCGCGTTCGCGGATCTGCAGGGCCTGGCGCGGGGTGGCCTCGTCGGTGATGGGGATGGGCTGGTACGGCGAGCCGTTCCAGCAGGGCTGCGGGGTCTTGGCGTCGCACAGCCGGACCTTCAGCATGACCTCGTCGACGTCCATGCCGAGGACGCCGGCGAGCTTGGTCAGGACCGCCTTGCCGTCGTCCTTCTGCTTGAGCAGGTCGGTGCGGGAGGCGGAGACCACCAGCCGGGTCTCGTTGTCGGCGAGCGGCACACCGCGGGCGTCCAGGATGGAGCCGCGCACGGCGGGCTGGACGACCTGCTGGACGTGGTTGCCGGAGGCCTCCTTCTGGTAGTGGGCGCCCTCGCGGATCTGGAGGTACCACAGCCGGCCGCCGAGCGTGCCGAGCAGGGAGAGGACGAGGATCTGGATGACGACGAGCCGGGTCTGGACGCGTGGGGTCCTGCCGGTCTCGGGAATATTTGTCATGGGTGCTGCCTCCCCCTCTCAGTGCGTGTAACGGACCGGTGCGGCCGGTGAAGCGGCCGACTGCCGTGCTCTCACAGGCGCTTGACCCCCTTGATGCGGCCGACCCGCGTGGTGCGGGTGCGGGCCTTGGCCTTCAGGCTGCCGAGCGCGCCGCGCCGGCCGCCGATGCTCAGCCCGGTGCCGGAGGAGAGCCAGCCGGAGGAGATGTCGGCCTTCTTGCCGGCGGAGCCGGTGTCGGCGAGGGGATCGTTCTCCGCGCGCCTGGCCAGCCACATGACGCCGGGAACGACGAAGGGCGCGAGCAGCAGGTCGTACACGGCGGCCGTCAGCAGCAGTCCGCCCAGGCCGACATGGCGGGCGGCGGTGTCGCCGACGAGGGCGCCGACGCCCGCGTACAGCAGGGTGGAGCCGAGGGCGGCGCCCACCACCACGGCCATGGGGCCGGTGGCCGACTTGACCTGGCCGTTCTCAGGCTTGATGAGTCCGGCGAGGTAGCCGATGACGCACAGCACGAGCGCGTAGCGGCCGGCGGCGTGGTCGGCGGGCGGGGCGATGTCGGCGAGCAGTCCGGCGCCGAAGCCCACGAGGGCGCCGCCGACATGGCCGTAGACCATGGCCAGGCCGAGCACGGTGAGCAGCAGCAGGTCGGGGACGGCGCCGGGCAGGTGCAGCCGGGACAGGACGCTCACCTGGATCACCAGGGCGACGACGACCAGCGCGGTGGAGAGCAGGATCCGGTTGATGCGCATGGGACGTGAGGCTCCTACTGCTGCGGCCGGTCGGGGGCGTAGGCGTCGGCGGAGGGGGTGACTGTCACGGTCACCGTGGGCGTCGGGGTGGGCTTGGGCTTCGGCGGCAGGACCTCGTCGCGCGGGTCCTTCTTCGGGGCCTGGACGACGACGCCGACGACGTCGAGTTTGGAGAAGCCGACGAACGGCGTGACGTAGACCGTGCGGGTCAGGTCGCCGCCGGAGGGGTCGACGCGGGAGACGACACCGACCGGGACGCCCGGCACGAAGGGCTTGTCGGCCTGGGAGCCGAAGGTGACCATGCGGTCGCCCTTCTTCACGTCCGACTTGCCGTTGAGGAGTTGCACGCGCAGCGGCCGGTCGCCCTGGCCGGAGGCGAAGCCGAGTTCGTCGCTGCCCTCCATCCGGGTGCCGACGGTGAAGTCGGGGTCGTTGGCGAGCAGCACGGTGGAGGTGCTGGGGCCCACGGTGGTGACGCGGCCGACCAGTCCGTCGGCGTTGAGGACGGTCATGTCGCGCTGGATGCCGTCGGAGGCGCCCGCGTCGATGGTGACGGTCCAGGAGAAGCCCTGGGTCGCCCCTATGGCGATGACCTGGGCGCCCTTGATGCCGTACTGGCCCTCGCCGGCCAGCTTCAGCATCTTGTTCAGCTGGGTGAGGCGGCTGCGCTTGCGGTCGTCGCTGCCGAGTTCGGCCTTGAGAGCGGCGTTCTCCTTCTCCAGCGCGGCGAGCCGGTCGTGGCGTTCGCCGGAGTCGCGGACCGCGGAGACCGCGTTGCCGACCGGGTTCACCGCGGCCGACACGCCGTTCTCGATCGGACCGAAGACGGTGGCGGCGGCCTGCCGGGCACCGTCCACCGGGGAGTTCTCCCCGCCGCGGATGTCCACCGTGATCAGCGCGAACGCGATGGCGATCAGCAGCACCAGGAGCAGCCGGCTCTCTTTCGTGTCCCTCACGTGCGGCGGCCGTGCCTTCCTCATAGGAACTGGGTGGCCCCGGCGAAGCGCGGTCTGCGCGCCATCCCAAGGGGCCCGCTTGCGGGAGCTTAAGCCTCTATATCAACGATCCGCCGTACGAGAAAAGATCATCTCGTACGGCGGAGTCGAAGAGTTGTGTCATCTGCGGGGCTGGGCGTCAAGTACCTGCTGGAGCGCCTCGAACTCCTCCACGCACTTGCCCGAGCCGAGCGCCACGCTGTCCAGCGGGTCCTCGGCGATGTGGATCGGCATGCCGGTCTCACTGCGCAGCCGCTCGTCCAGTCCGCGCAGCAGTGCGCCGCCGCCGGTCAGAACGATTCCGCGGTCCATGATGTCGCCGGACAGCTCCGGCGGGCACTTGTCGAGCGTCGTCTTGACCGCGTCGACGATCGCGTTGACCGGTTCCTCGATCGCCCTGCGCACTTCGGCGGCCGAGATGACGACGGTCTTCGGCAGGCCGGAGACCAGGTCCCGGCCGCGGATTTCGGTGTGCTCGTCGGAGTCGAGGTCGTACGCCGAACCGATCGTGAGCTTGATCTGTTCGGCCGTGCGCTCACCCAGCAGAAGGGAGTACTCCTTCTTGACGTGCTGGATGATGGCGTTGTCCAGTTCGTCGCCCGCGACGCGGATGGACTGGGCGGTGACGATGCCGCCGAGCGAGATGACCGCGACCTCCGTGGTGCCGCCGCCGATGTCCACCACCATGTTGCCTGTGGCCTCGTGGACCGGCAGGCCGGAGCCGATGGCCGCGGCCATCGGTTCCTCGATGATGTGCACCTGGCGCGCGCCGGCCTGGGACGAGGCCTCGATGACGGCGCGGCGCTCGACACCGGTGATTCCGGAGGGCACGCAGACGACGACGCGCGGACGAGCCAGATACCGCCGCTTGTGGATCTTCAGGATGAAGTAGCGGAGCATCCGCTCGGTGATCTCGAAGTCCGCGATCACGCCGTCCTTGAGCGGACGGACGGCGACGATGTTGCCCGGCGTGCGCCCGATCATCTTCTTCGCCTCGGCGCCGACCGCGAGGATCCCACCGGTGTTGGTGTTGATCGCGACGACGGACGGCTCGTTGAGTACGATCCCGCGACCCCTGACGTACACCAGCGTGTTGGCGGTCCCGAGGTCGACAGCCATGTCACGGCCGATGAACGACATTGAGTTCCCCATCAGGATTCGTCTGGCCTTCCCTGGGAGCTTTTGACGGCGGTTCAGGTACGGCGAGGTGGGTGCTGTGGCGTGAAGGCTTCCATCGTAGACGCGCCTGCACGAACACTGCGCGAGGGTCTTCGCCATTGTCAGCAGATGGCGTACCGACCCGCTTGTGGAGACGGTCCATCGGGGGCACTCGTTCCCCCGATCGGCACCGCGTATGCCACTGGGCGGCCGGGTTCGCGCGGCCGCCCAGGTCAGGCGGACTGCCGAGCTGACGGGTCGTCAGGTCGGCGGGGCCGGGGAGGGCTCTCGGGGGTCAGCCGCGGCCCGGGAAGAAGATCTTCACCTCGCGCTCGGCGGACTCCTCGGAGTCGGAGGCGTGGATCAGGTTCTCCCGGACGATCACGCCGTAGTCGCCGCGGATCGAGCCGGGGGCGGCGGCGATCGGGTCGGTCGGGCCGGCCAGCGCGCGCACGCCCTCGATGACCCGCTCGCCCTCGACGATCATGACGACGACCGGGCCGGAGGCCATGAACACCATCAGCGGCTCGTAGAAGGGCTTGCCCTTGTGCTCGCCGTAGTGCTGCTCCAGGGTCTCCGAGTCCAGGGTGCGCAGGTCCAGCGCGGTGATCTGCCAGCCGGCCTTGCGCTCGATACGGCTGATGATCTCGCCGGTCAGGCCACGACGGACGGCGTCGGGCTTGAGGATGACGAGGGTGCGCTGGGTCACGGGTGGCTCCTTCACCTGGCAGATGTGCGGTGGGACGAGGTTACAGGGCGTGTCGCCGTGCCTGTCACGCAGCGTCAGCCGGAGGGCCGGCCTCGGCGGCCTGCGCCGCGAATCTGGCCTTGGCCTCCTCGATCTTCCGCCCGAAGTGCACCGAGGCCCACCACAGGGCCGCGAAGATCACGCCCAGGAAGTACATCGTCGGCACGACCAGACCGGACGCGATCAGCGCGGCCTGGAGCACCCAGCCGAGGACCACGCCGCTGGGCCGGGTCACCACGCCGCACAGCAGCAGGCACAGCAGCATCGCGATGCCGCTGACCGTCCACACCGTCGTCATGGACAGGCCGGGGTCCTTCATCGCGACCAGCGCGGCGAAGCCGATGACGAAGAACTCGCCGATCAGGGTCGAGGAACACAGCGTACGCACGAGAAGTCAGCCTCTCCCCAGGAGCAGTCGGGCCTCACCGACGGTGATGACGGAGCCGGTGACGAGCACACCGCCGCCGGAGAACTCGCCCTCCTCCTCGGCGAGCGTGATCGCGGCCTCCAGCGCGTCCGGCAGCCGCGGCTCGACCTGGACCCGGTCCTCGCCGAACACCTCGACGGCGAGCGCGGCCAGTTCGTCGGCGTCCATCGCGCGGTGGCTGGAGTTCTGCGTCACCACGATCTCCGCGAAGATCGGTTCGAAGGCCTCCAGCAGACCGCGCACGTTCTTGTCGCCGCTGGCCCCGACCACTCCGATCAGGCGGCTGAAGTCGAACGCCTCCTGGACCGCCTCGGCGGTCACCCGCGCGCCCGCCGGGTTGTGCGCGGCGTCCAGCACCACGGTCGGCGAGCGCCGTACGACCTCCATGCGGCCCGGCGAGGCGACGGACGCGAACGCCTTGCGCACCGTCTCCGGGTCCAGCGACTCGGCGCGCTGCGCGCCGACGCCGAAGAACGCCTCGACGGCGGCGAGCGCCACGGCGGCGTTGTGCGCCTGGTGGGCGCCGTGCAGCGGCAGGTACACCTCGGGGTACTCGCCGCCCAGACCGCGCAGGGTCAGCAGCTGGCCGCCCACCGCCACCCGGCGGGCCACGACACCGAACTCCAGCCCCTCGCGGGCGACTGTCGCGTCGACGTCCACGGCCTTCTTCAGCAGCACCTGGGCGGCGTCCACCGGCTGCTGGGCCATGATCACGGTGGCGCCCTGCTTGATGATGCCGGCCTTCTCGCCCGCGATCTCGCCGGGCGTGGAGCCCAGGCGGTCGGTGTGGTCCAGGTCGATGGGGGTCACCACGGCGACGTCACCGTCGATGACGTTCGTGGCGTCCCAGCTGCCGCCCATCCCGACCTCGACGACGGCCACGTCGACCGGCGCGTCGGCGAAGGCGGCGTACGCCATGCCGGTCAGCACCTCGAAGAAGGACAGCCGGTACTCCTGCGAGGCGTCGACCATCTCCACGTACGGCTTGATGTCCTGGTACGTCTCGACGAACCGCTCGGCGGAGATCGGGGCGCCGTCCAGGCTGATCCGCTCGGTGATCGACTGCACGTGCGGGGAGGTGTACCGGCCGGTGCGCAGGTCGAAGGCGCCGAGCAGGGCCTCGATCATGCGGGCGGTGGAGGTCTTGCCGTTGGTGCCGGTGATGTGGATCGACGGGTACGACCGCTGCGGCTCGCCCAGCACGTCCATCAGCGCGGCGATCCGGCTGACCGAGGGCTCCAGCTTGGTCTCGCCCCAGCGGGTGGCCAGCTCCCCCTCGACCTCGCGCAGCGCCTGGTCGACCTCGGGGTCCTCCGGGCGCCCGGGTACGTCTGCCTGCGGCGGCCCGCCCTGCGTGCGCAGGGTGCGGCTGCCGGCCTCGATCACCGCGAGATCGGGGTCGCGGGTGGTCTCGGCCTCGATGATCTCGTCGAAGGAGTCGAGGGGGTCGGGCTGACCGCTGCGGTCCGGGGGGAGCTCACTCACGAGGCCAGTGTACGGAGGGCCGCTGACATACATGGGCGAAGGCCCCCGGAGTCAAGTGGCTCCGGGGGCCTTCGCCGCCCTGCTCCCCATGTTTGCGGGGTACTGCTTGTGCCTTACGCCTGCGGCAGCCGCTCCAGCTGCGCGGCGATCCGTGCGATGTCCTCCTCGGCCTTGGCCAGGCGGCCCCGGATCTTCTCCACGACGTTGTCCGGTGCCTTGGCCAGGAAGGCTTCGTTGCCGAGCTTCGCCGTCGCCTGGGCCTTCTCCTTCTCGGCGTTGGCCAAGTCCTTGGCCAGCCGCTTCCGCTCCGCCGCCACGTCGATCGTCCCGGAGAGGTCGAGGGCCACCTCGGCGCCGGAGACCGGCAGCGTCGCCGTCGCGGTGAAGGCATCGCCCTCCGGCTGGAGGCGCAGCAGCTGGCGGATGGCGGCCTCGTGCGGCGCCAGTGCCGTGCCGTCGAGGGTCAGCCGGGCCGGGACACGCTGACCGGGCTGGAGGCCTTGGTCGGCGCGGAAACGGCGGACCTCGGTGATGACCGACTGGAGGGACTCGATCTCCTTCTCGGCGCCCGCGTCCCGGAAGCCGCTGTCGGTCGGCCACTCGGCGACGACGACGGACTCGCCGCCGGTCAGCGTCGTCCACAGCGTCTCCGTGACGAACGGGACCACCGGGTGCAGCAGCTTCAGCGTGACGTCCAGGACCTCGCCCAGGACACGCTTGGAGACCTCGGCCGGCTCGCCGCCCGCCTGGAACGTCGTCTTGGACAGCTCGACGTACCAGTCGAAGACCTCGTCCCAGGCGAAGTGGAACAGCGTGTCCGACAGCTTGGCGAACTGGAAGTCCTCGTAGTACGCGTCGACTTCGGCGACGACCGAGTTCAGCCGGGACAGGATCCAGCGGTCGGTCGCCGACATCTTCGAGGCGTCCGGCAGTGGTCCGTCCACCGTCGCGCCGTTCATCAGCGCGAAGCGGGTGGCGTTCCAGATCTTGTTGGCGAAGTTGCGCGAGCCCTGGACCCAGTCCTCGCCGATCGGCACGTCGACGCCGGGGTTGGCGCCGCGGGCGAGGGTGAACCGGAGGGCGTCGGAGCCGTACTTGTCCATCCAGTCCAGCGGGTTGACCGCGTTGCCGAAGGACTTCGACATCTTCTTGCCGAACTGGTCGCGGACCATGCCGTGCAGGGCGATGGTGTGGAACGGCGGGGTGCCGTCCATCGCGTAGAGGCCGAACATCATCATCCGGGCGACCCAGAAGAAGAGGATGTCGTAGCCGGTGACCAGGACGGAGTTCGGGTAGAACTTCGCGAGGCTCTCGGTCTGTTCGGGCCAGCCGAGGGTGGAGAACGGCCACAGGCCGGAGGAGAACCAGGTGTCGAGGACGTCGGTGTCCTGCTTCCAGCCCTCGGCCTCGGTACCGGGCGGCTGCTCGTCGGGTCCGACGCAGACGACCTCGCCGCCGGGCCCGTACCAGACGGGGATCCGGTGGCCCCACCACAACTGCCGCGAGATGCACCAGTCGTGGAGGTTGTCGACCCAGTCGAAGTACCGCTTCTCCATCTCCTGCGGGTGGATCTTGACGCGGCCGTCCCGGACGGCGTCGCCGGCGGCCTTGGCCAGCGGGCCGACCTTGACCCACCACTGCATGGACAGGCGCGGCTCGACGGTGGTCTTGCAGCGCGAGCAGTGGCCGACGGAGTGGACGTACGGGCGCTTCTCGGCGACGATCCGTCCCTCGGCGCGCAGCGCGCCGACGATGGCGGAGCGGGCCTCGAAGCGGTCCAGGCCCTGGAAGGGGCCGTGGACGGTGATGACGGCGTGCTCGTCCATCACGGTGATGGCGGGCAGGTCGTGGCGCCGGCCGATCTCGAAGTCGTTCGGGTCGTGGGCCGGGGTGACCTTGACGGCGCCGGTGCCGAACTCGGGGTCGACGTGCTCGTCCGCGACGACCGGGATGGAACGGTCGGTCAGCGGCAGCTTGATGAGCTTGCCGACGAGGTGGCGGTAGCGCTCGTCGTCGGGGTGCACGGCGACGGCCGTGTCACCGAGCATGGTCTCGGCACGGGTGGTGGCGACGACGATGGTGTCGTCCCCGTCGCCGTACGTCATCGAGACGAGCTCGCCGTCGTCGTCCTGGTACTCGACCTCGATGTCGGAGATGGCGGTCAGGCACCGGGGGCACCAGTTGATGATGCGCTCGGCGCGGTAGATCAGTTCGTCGTCGTAGAGCCGCTTGAAGATGGTCTGGACGGCCTGCGAAAGACCCTCGTCCATGGTGAAGCGCTCACGGGACCAGGCGACGCCGTCGCCGAGGCGGCGCATCTGGCCGGAGATCTGCCCGCCGGACTCGTTCTTCCACTGCCAGACGCGCTCGACGAAGGCCTCGCGGCCGAGGTCGTGCCGGGACTTGCCCTCCTTGCCGAGTTCACGCTCGACGACGTTCTGGGTGGCGATGCCGGCGTGGTCCATGCCGGGCTGCCACAGCGTCTCGTGGCCCTGCATGCGCTTGCGGCGCGTGAGGGCGTCGATGAGCGTGTGCTCGAAGGCGTGCCCCAGGTGGAGCGAGCCCGTGACGTTCGGCGGCGGGATGACGACGGTGAACGGCGGCTTGTCGCTCTTCGCGTCCGCCTCGAAGTAACCCCGCTCCACCCAGCGCTCGTACAGCGGCCCCTCTACGTCGGCCGGCGCGTACTGGGTCGGCAGTTCGGTGTCGGGCGCTGGTGGCTGCTGCTGAGCGTTCTCGGTCACGGGGTCAGTTTAGATGCGTCACCGCGCTGTCCCGAACCGCATTTGTTTCGTAACGGTGGCGGCCCCGACGACATGGTGTGGGCGTACCTGGGCCAGGATGTCAGGGACACATAAGTATCTGGAGGGGAACCCAGGAAATGAGCGAGAACCAGCCGGGCCCGTACGGCGGGCAGCCCCAGCAGCCCGGGCCGTACGGCCAGCCTGGTCCCTATGGCCAGCAGCCGCCGCAGGGACCGCCGCAGCCCGGCTACGGCTACCCCCAGCAGGCCCCTCCCCCCCAGCCGCAGCCCGGCTACGGCTATCCGCAGCAGCCCGCCGCCCCGGGCGTCCCGCCCCAGCCGAACCCCTACGGCCAGCAGCCCCCGTACGGCCAGCCTCCCTACGGCGGCGCCCCGCAGCCCCCGGCCGCCGGTGGTGGCGGCAAGAAGACGGGCCTGATCATCGGCGCGGTGGCGGTCGTCGCGGCGATCGCGGTGGGCGCGTACTTCGTGATCGGCGGGGGCGGCGGCTCCGGCATCAAGGACGACGGCCCGCACAAGCTGACGACGCCGGCGACGGTGCTGACGGAGTACAAGAAGTCCGACAGCGACAGCGGCACCATGTCGAAGAACGACATGAAGGACGCCGGCAAGTGGGGTGTGCACGACCCCAAGGACGTCAGCGCCCTTTACCAGGCCGGGGACAAGGACAACCCCCTGAGCCTGAAGATGATCCAGTTCGGCGGCGTGTACGGCACGATCGACAATCCCGAGAAGACCGTCGACGCGACGTTCGCGCACATGAAGGGCGAGGCCAAGAAGAGCAACAGCGACGAGAAGTTCACGTTGACCGGCGAGCCGAAGGTCTACAGCCCCGCCTCGCTGGGCGACGCCGTTCTCAAGTGCCAGCAGGCCAAGGCCGACAACTCCACCGGCGGCGCGGGTGAGCCGAAGGAGATGAACATGACGATCTGCATCTGGGGCGACCACAGCACGCTCGGCGTCGTCATGCCGATGGACGTCGTCAACCTCGCGGCGGGCAAGAGCGGCGACCCGGCGGCCGACGCCGAACTCACCGCCAAGTTCCGCAACGAGGTCCGCGTCAAGGCCTGACACTTACGGAAAGGGGCCCCGGTCGTCGACCGGGGCCCCTTTCTGGTTTCGTGCGGCGGCTACGCCGTCTTCTGCTCGCCCGGACCGCGGCCGCGCGCGTCGCGCGGGATCAGGGTCGGGTTGACGTTGGAGAGGACGACGTCGGCCGTGATGACCACGCGGGCCACGTCCTTGCGGGACGGGACCTCGTACATCACGCCCTGGAGCACCTCCTCCATGATGGCGCGCAGGCCGCGGGCGCCGGTCTGGCGGAGGATGGCCTGGTCGGCGATGGCCTCCAGGGCCTCGCGCTCGAAGTCCAGCTCCACGCCGTCGAGTTCGAACAGGCGCTGGTACTGCTTGACCAGGGCGTTGCGCGGTTCGACGAGGATCTTCAGGAGCGCCTCGCGGTCCAGGTTGTGGACCGAGGTGATCACCGGCAGACGGCCGATGAACTCCGGGATCATGCCGAACTTGACCAGGTCCTCGGGCATGACGTCCTCGAACTGGTCCTTGGTCTCCAGCTCCCGCTTGGAGCGGATCGTCGCGCCGAAGCCGATGCCCTTGGCACCCGCCCGGCCCTCGATGATCTTCTCCAGGCCCGCGAAGGCACCGCCCACGATGAACAGGACGTTCGTCGTGTCGATCTGGATGAACTCCTGGTGGGGGTGCTTGCGGCCGCCCTGCGGCGGGACCGAGGCCGTGGTCCCCTCCAGGATCTTCAGCAGGGCCTGCTGGACACCCTCGCCCGAGACATCGCGGGTGATGGAGGGGTTTTCACTCTTCCGCGCGACCTTGTCGATCTCGTCGATGTAGATGATCCCGGTCTCGGCCTTCTTGACGTCGTAGTCGGCCGCCTGGATCAGCTTCAGCAGGATGTTCTCGACGTCCTCGCCGACGTACCCGGCCTCCGTCAGCGCCGTGGCGTCGGCGATGGCGAACGGGACGTTCAGCATGCGGGCCAGTGTCTGGGCCAGCAGGGTCTTGCCCGAGCCCGTGGGGCCCAGCAGAAGGATGTTGGACTTGGCGAGTTCGATGCCGTCGTCCCGGCCCTGCGCGCCGCCGTTCTCGCCGGCCTGGACGCGCTTGTAGTGGTTGTACACCGCGACGGACAGGGCTTTCTTCGCGGCCTCCTGGCCGACGACGTACCCGTCCAGGAACTCGTAGATCTCGCGGGGCTTGGGCAGTTCCTCCCAACGCACCTCGCTGGTCTCCGCGAGTTCCTCCTCGATGATCTCGTTGCAGAGATCGATGCACTCGTCGCAGATGTACACACCGGGCCCTGCGATGAGCTTCTTGACCTGCTTCTGGCTCTTGCCGCAGAACGAGCACTTGAGCAGATCGCCGCCGTCACCGATGCGTGCCACGGTGTGCTTCCCCTTCGCCTGGGAGACGCCTAGGTCCAGCGGCTCCTGGTGCTGCCTTATGTCGACGGTACCTTGCCGGGCCCCTCGTTCGGGCCCCCCTTGGCACGGTTCGCTTTGACGTGCACCGTGCCAAGGAGTGGCAGACGATACTGCCTCCCGTCAGCGGACGGACGCGTTGTTCATCTTGCGGGTGGAGATGATCTGGTCGATGAGCCCGTACGACAGGGCCTCCTCGGCCGTGAGGATCTTGTCGCGCTCGATGTCCTCGCGGATCTTCTCGATCGGCGTGGTGGAGTGCTTGGCCAGCATCTCCTCCAGCTGCGCACGCATCCGGAGGATCTCGTTGGCGGCGATCTCCAGGTCGGAGACCTGACCGCGGCCGGTCTCGCTGTACGGCTGGTGGATCAGCACCCGGGCGTTGGGCAGGGCCATGCGCTTGCCCGGCGTGCCGGCGGCCAGCAGGATGGCGGCCGCGGAGGCGGCCTGGCCCATGCAGACGGTCTGGATGTCGGGCTTCACGAACTGCATCGTGTCGTAGATCGCGGTGAGCGCGGTGAAGGAGCCGCCGGGGCTGTTGATGTAGACCGAGATGTCCCGGTCGGGGTCCATCGACTCCAGGCACAGGAGCTGCGCCATGACGTCGTTGGCGGAGGCGTCGTCGATCTGGACGCCGAGGAAGATCACCCGCTCCTCGAAGAGCTTCGCGTACGGGTCGTACTCGCGGATGCCCTGGGAGGTGCGCTCCACGAAGCGCGGGATCACATAGCGGGATTCGGCCGTGGGGCCGGTGTACTCGGCACGCGTACGGTCGTAGAGGCCGCTGCCGGGGAAGTCGTTCACGGTGTCTCCTGGAAAAGGGCTGGGCGGTCGGCTGGGGCTGGCTGGGCTGCGCGGAGGTCTCGGACGCCCGCACGGGGCCGGGACTCCGCGGGAGCGGCTCAGGGGGCCTCGTGGGCCCCGTGAGCGGCTCAGGCCCCGGTGCCGCCGCCGCCCGGCATGCCGGCGGCCGTGGGGATGACGTCGTCGATGAGGCCGTACTCCTTGGCCTCGTGGGCGTCGAACCAGCGGTCGCGGTCGGAGTCGCGGGTGATCTGCTCGACCGACTGGCCCGTGTGGAAGGAGGTCAGCTCGGCCATGCGCTTCTTGGTGTGCAGCAGCCGCTCGGCGTGGATCTTGATGTCCGAGGCGGAGCCCGCGAGGCCGGCGGAGGGCTGGTGGATCAGGATCTCGGCGTTCGGCAGCGCGAAGCGCTTGCCGGGCGTGCCCGCGCTGAGCAGGAACTGCCCCATCGAGGCCGCGAGACCCATGGCGATGGTCACCACGTCGTTCTTGATGAACTGCATGGTGTCGTAGATCGCCATGCCGGCCGTGATCGAGCCGCCGGGGCTGTTGATGTACAGGTAGATGTCCTTGTCCGGGTCGGCGGCAAGGAGCAGCAGCTGTGCGGTGATCTTGTTCGCGATGTCGTCGTCGACCGGCTGGCCGAGGAAGATGATCCGCTCGCCCAGCAGCCGGTTGTAGACCTGGTCGCCGAGGCCACCACCGATGGAAGGCTCGCCGGCGGCGGAGGGCATCAGATTCGTCACGTATCCACCTGCTCGTCTTACGACGGCGCCGGGCCGTCTCACGTGTTCCTGCCAGGGGCTGGGGACTCCCCTGCCCCCGTACTCATGGACCCTAACGCGCGGCCCCCTTCGGCGAATCCCGCTGAGGGGAGTGTTCGCCGGGGGCGTAGCGCGCGGGCTTCCGGAAAAGCGAACGGGCCCCAGGTCACCAACGTACCTGGGGCCCGCCCTCCGTGCGCATCCGTATGGCGTACGGATCAGGCCTCGGCCTTCTCCTCGCCCTCGCCCTCGGCGGCGGTCTCGGCCTCGGTGGCCTCGTCCTCCTCGTCGTCCAGGTCGACGATCTCGCCGTTGGTGTCCTTCACGGTCGCGGCCTCGACCACGACGGCCAGGGCCTTGCCGCGGGCGACCTCGCCGACCAGCAGCGGAACCTGGTTCTGCTCGACGACCGCCTGGGCGAACTGGTCGGGGGACATGCCGGAGGAGGCGGCGCGGCGCATGAGGTGCTCGGTGAGCTCCTCCTGGTTGACGTTGAGCTTCTCCGTCTTGACCAGCTCGTCGAGGACGAACTGGGTCTTGATGCCCTTGACCGCGGCCTCGCGGGTCTCGGTCTCGAACTCCTCGGCGGTCTTGCCCTGGATCTCCAGGTACTTGTCGAGGGTGAGGCCCATCTGGCCGAGCTGGTGGTGCTCGAGGTTGTGCTTGCGGGTGTTGATCTCGTCCTCGAGCAGCTTCTCGGGGACCGGGACCTCGACCAGCTCGAGCAGCTTGTCCAGGACGCGCTCCTGGGCCTGCGTGGCCTGGTCGAACTGCTTCATGTTCTCGAGGCGCTTGCGGCTGTCCGCGCGCATCTCCTCGAGGGTGTCGAACTCGGAGGCGAGCTGAGCGAAGTCGTCGTCCAGCTCAGGCAGTTCACGCGCGGCGACCTGGGAGACCTTGACGGTGACCTCGGCCTCCTTGCCGGCCGCGGAGCCGCCCTTGAGCTCGGAGGTGAAGGTGGCCTCGCCACCGGCCTCCTGGCCCTTCACGGCGTCATCGATGCCGTCAAGGAGCTCGCCGGAGCCGATGGTGTAGGAGACGCCGTTGGCCACGCCGTCCTCGAGGACCTCGCCGTCGACCTTGGCCTCCAGGTCGATGGTGACCACGTCGCCGTCCTCGGCGGCGCGCTCGACCGGGCTCGTCGAGGCGAAGCGCTCACGGAGCTGCTCGACGGCCTTGTCGACGTCCTCGTCGGTGACCTCGACGGCGTCGACCTCGACCTCGATGCCGGAGTAGTCCGGGATCTCGACGGTCGGGCGGACGTCCACCTCGGCGGTGAAGTTCAGCGTCTCGCCGTCCTTCAGCTCGGTGATGTCGACCTCGGGCTGGCCCAGCGGGTTCAGTTCCGCCTCGTTGACCGCCTCGGTGTAGAACTTCGGCAGCGCGTCGTTGACGGCCTCCTCCAGAACCGCACCGCGGCCGAACCGCTGGTCGATGACGCGGGCCGGGATCTTGCCCTTGCGGAAGCCCTTCACCGTGACCTGCTGGTTGATCTTCTTGTACGCCGCGTCGAGGCTGTCCTTGAGCTCCTCGAAGGGCACCTCGACAGTGAGCCGAACCCGGGTCGGGTTCAGGGTCTCCACGGCGCTCTTCACGGTTCGGTCTCCTTGTGGCTGACTGCTTGGATTCTGCCGGGGCCAGACGGGCCCGGCGGATTTCGCCCCGCCCGGAGGAGTTCGCAGGCCCAAGCAGGACCGGACACACGGGCGCGCAGTTTGCATAGTAACCGCAGCCACTCCGCGCCCCCAAAGGCGATCACGCGTGGTGACGCCGACCGGTGGCCGGCGGATGGTCGGGGTGGCGGGATTTGAACCCACGGCCTTCCGCTCCCAAAGCGGACGCGCTACCAAGCTGCGCCACACCCCGTCTGGTGCGACACGTAGGGTACATGCCCGCAGCCAGTGGGGACGTCGTATTCCGCGACCACCGGGATCGCGCCGCCCGGCACGGGGGCGCACGCGGCGCGAACAGCGCACGAAGGCGGCTCGCGGGAACCTCGCGGGAGTGGAGTCACGGGAACGGAGTGTGCGCCGACGCCACACGACCCGCTACGATGCCTTGTGTGCCGCGGTCGGCAGACCGGCGGCGTCTTGTGTGCGGGCGTAGCTCAATGGTAGAGCCCCAGTCTTCCAAACTGGCTACGCGGGTTCGATTCCCGTCGCCCGCTCCAGATGATTCAGGGCCAGGTCGGAGGATGTTTCCTCCGACCTGGCCCTGATCGTTTCCAGGGATCGCGAGCGGTGGCTCTTCCGGCCGGCCCGACGGGTCAGGGCCGGACCGGGAACGCCGACTGGAAGGCCAGGCGACGGCCGGCGTCCGCCCCGAGCCGGACGAGGTCGTCGAGTGCGAGGTACTCCTCCCACGACTCCCGCCCCGTCACCGAGGCGAGCGCCCGGACGAGCGTGTCCTCCAGGTGCGGGACGCGCTTGTCCTTCCAGACCTTGTCGGCCGTGCTGACCAGGAGTTCCTCGACCGTCACGCCGGGGCCGTCCCAGCTCGCGTGGGTGGCGGCGAACCGGGCCAGGGCCGGCTGGAAGCCACGGTCCAGAAGCAGGTCGCGGCCGGCCTCCTCATGCATCGAGCCGGGCCCGACGAGTTCCTCGGGGTGCAGGGCCTTGCCGACGTCATGGGTCGACGCACCGAAGAGAACGGCGTCACGGTCGACGGTCAGATCCGGGTAGCGGCTCTGCACCCAGTCGACCAGTTCGACCGCGGCATGGTGGACGACGCGCAGGTGTGCCGCCGGCCTGGGCGGTGCGCTCAGGGAGCGCAGGAGTTCCGCGGCGACCGGCGGCAGCGGCCGCAGTGGCGGCTCGCCCGGAGCTTCGAGGGCACGGGACAGGTGGTCCGAGAGTGGCGCGGTCACCCCGGAGACGCCAGCGGTGCCGAACGGCCGCAGCCAGGGCAATCGCACGACTCAGGGCCGGGCATGCTCTCGTCAGAAACTGATCGAGTTGATCGTGTGCGCTATCGAGTTCAGGAAGCGCTGGATCGACGGCGCCATTCCGGTGGAGGCGAGGAAGAAGCCGAAGAGGATGGCGACGATGGCCGGCCCGGCCTTGATGGTTCCGCCTCGGAGCAGCACCACCAGGATGATCGCCAACAGCAGCACCACTGACAGTGAAATGGCCACAACTGATCACACCCTCGGTCGGTCGCTCTCCCGGCCCGCGGACGCCATCCCCGCGCACCCCGCTGGAACCATCGTGCCACCAACCGGGCCACCGTATG
The DNA here is from genome assembly GCF_035917575.1 of Streptomyces sp. NBC_01788. Classification (GTDB taxonomy): domain Bacteria; phylum Actinomycetota; class Actinomycetes; order Streptomycetales; family Streptomycetaceae; genus Streptomyces. The sequence goes on from NZ_CP109090.1 coordinate 2,831,493, forward strand.
CGGTGGCTGACACATCATCGGCCCCCGGCGACGCCGCGGACGCCGGGTCCGCATGCGGCCGCGCCCTTCATCCCCCCTGCCGCACGCGGCAATTCGGCACTGCCGCGGCGCCTTCCGCGTGGGAATTCGGAGAGATCGTTTCCGGACACACACATCGTGTTCGCAGAGAATTCGAATAACCGTGGAAGGCTGGACCGTTCACCCCAACTTGCTTGGACGAATACTGACATTGGGGGCGCTCGAGGCGAGGTGAGCGCCCGCGCGATGTGTCGCCCGTCACTCCGGTAGTCATGCCGGCTCGGCCCATTCCGGGGTAGCCGAAGCCAATAGCCAGGAATAGGACCAGGGGGTTTCGCTGATCTCCATGGACAACGCTAGGGTGCCTCAGATGTTCCACGCTGCCTCGTCCCCCCGCCAGAACAGAACGCCGCTCCCCCCGGCACAGTCGTCGGCCCCGGGGGTGCCGAGTCCGCGCGGATCGGGCGAGCCGGAGGGAAAACCCGCCAAACATCGCGACGCGTTCTTCGACAACGCGAAGTACCTGGCGATCGTGCTGGTGGCGATGGGGCACTTCTGGGAGCCGCTGAAGGACGACAGCCGTGTGCTCCAGGGCCTCTACATGGTCGTGTACGCCTTCCACATGCCGGCCTTCATCGTCATCTCCGGATACTTCTCCCGCAGTTTCGACGCCCGCCCCGACCGGCTCAAACGGCTGATCACCGGTGTCGCGGTTCCGTACGTCGTCTTCGAAACCGCCTTCTCCCTCTTCAACCGCTATGCCGGCCACAACCCCGACCAGGACATCAGCCTCCTCGACCCCTGGTACCTGACCTGGTTCCTGTGCGCCCTGTTCGTCTGGCGGCTGACCACGCCGCTGTGGAAGCTGGTCCGCCGGCCGCTGCCGGTCGCGCTCGGCGTCGCGATGCTGGCGTCGCTCAGCCCGAACATCGGAAACGACCTGGACCTCCAGCGGGTCCTTCAGTTCATGCCGTTCTTCGTGCTGGGTCTGGTGATGAAGCCCGAGCACTTCCAGTTGGTGCGGCGCCGCTCGGTGCGGATCGCGTCGGTGCCGGTGGTGGCGATGGCGCTGTGCGTCGGCTGGTGGGCGGTGCCGCGGATGAACGCCGCCTGGTTCTACCACCGTGACGCCGCGCAGGAGCTGGACGCGCCCTGGTGGGTCGGACCGGTGATGACGCTGGCGCTGTTCGGCTGCTCGCTGGTGCTGACCGCCTGCTTCTTCGCCTGGGTGCCGGGCCGCCGGACATGGTTCACGGCGCTCGGCACGGGCACGCTGTGCGGCTATCTGCTGCACGGCTTCGTCGTGAAGGGCGCCGACTACCAGGGCTGGTTCGACCACGCCTGGCTGCACGGACCGCTCGGCGAGATCCTCGTCACCGTCGCGGCGGCGGCGGTCGTCACCCTGCTGTGCACGGAGCCCGTGCGGCGGGTCTTCCGGTGCGTGATGGAACCGGAGATGAAGTGGGCCTTCCGGCAGGACACGGGCGAGCAGGCCCGCGAGCGCCGGGAGGCACAGCGGCCGCAGCCGGCGGAGGCCGGCTCGGTCAGCGCCTGAGGGGACCGTCCGGGAGACCGAGGAGTGCACGCATCCGCGCGTACTTCCCGGTCAGCCGGGTGCGGGTGGCCTCGTCGAGGACCGCGAGGCGGGCCGGGTCGGCGTTGTGCGCCAGGTCCGCCTCCTTCACCAGCAACGCCCCGGGCGTGGCGAGAATCCGCCGCGCGTACGCCTCCGGCTCCTCCCCCGCCCGCTTGGTGACCGCGCGCACGATGTCCTTCGTACGGCGGCTCAGCGCGGCCTCGCGCAGCCACCGTTCGGACAGGACGCCGTCCTCCACGGAGTCGTGCAGCCAGGCCGCCGCGATCTGTTCGCCGTCACCGCCCCGGGAGCGCACGCCTTCGGCGACGGCCCGCAGGTGCTCGGCGTAGGGCCGGCCCGCCTTGTCGGTCTGCCCCTCGTGAGCGGCCCTGGCCACGGTCTCGACCTCGGCCGGGGACAGGGTGCGGGGTGTGCCGGTCACATGCCCAGTGTGTCAGCGTGCCACGAGCGCCGTGGGGCCCTCGCGGCAGATCAGGAGCAGGGCGCGGTCGTCGTTGACGTCCTTCGCCACCGCCTCGATCAGGTGCCAGGCGGCCCCGTGGAAGCCGCCGGCGACATAGCGGTCGGCCTCGCCCGTGAGGCGGTCGATGCCCTCGACGATGTCCCGGTCCGACGTCTCCACCAGGCCGTCCGTGAACAGCATCAGGACGTCCCCGGCGCGCAGGGAGCCCTTGACCGGGTCGAACTGGGCGCCGTCGTACACGCCGAGGAGCGGGCCCTCGGCGGCCTTCTCCTCCCAGCGGCCGCTGCCCGCGCTGAGCTGGAGGCCCGGCGGGTGCCCCGCGGAGTACAGCTCGTAGTCGCCGGAGTCCAGGTCCAGCACCAGATGGATGGAGGTCGCGAAGCCCTCGTCCCAGTCCTGGCGCAGCAGATAGCCGTTGGCGGCGGGCAGGAACGCGTGCGGGGGCAGGCTGCCGAGCAGACCGCCGAACGCGCCCGACAGCAGCAGCGCCCGCGAGCCCGCGTCCATGCCCTTGCCGGACACGTCCGTGAGCACGACCTCCAGGGTGCGGCCGCCGTTCGTACGGGCGGCGACCACGAAGTCGCCGGAGAAGGACTGGCCGCCGGCCGGGCGCAGCGCCATCTCGTGGTGCCAGCCGCCGGGCAGTTGCGGCAGCTTGCTCTGGACGCGGATGCGCTCACGCAGGTCGAACAGCATGGTGCCGCCGCGCCGCCAGGGCACGCCGACCCGGCTGCGGAACTGGGCGATGATCAGCCCGAAGAAGCCGCAGGCGGCGACCACGAGCACCACGCCCGGGGTCACCCGGGACGGGCCCTCGGTGTACGGCCCGAGCCGCACCGACTCCACGATCAGCGCCGTGGCCGCGGCGGCGTACAGGCCGAGCAGGCTCGCCGGGCGCAGCAGCAGTCCGCCGGCGACGATGGGCAGCACCAGCGCGACCGGCGAGAACCACACCGAGTTGGCGAGCGTCAGCGCCAGGATCAGCGGGATGGTCAGCAGCAGACCGCCGAGCGCGATCCAGTCCGAGCCGTCCCCGCGGAAGTAGTCGACGGCGGCTCTGCGCACGCCGACTCGGGCCCGGTGCCACTGCATCTTCAACCGGGCCGTGAACGTCTCGGCTTCCGCGCGCCGCTGTCGTCCTGCTGCCATTAGTTGGGGACCCTATCCATCCGACCTGACGCTTGGCACGGGAGGTCCCACTTGTCCCCCGTCCGAGGCTCGGATTCACAGTGAACTTCACCGGCGGCCGTCGCGCTGCCACCTGGACGAAATTCGTTCGCCCCTTCCGTTGCGCGCTGGTAGGCATGGCGCATGGCGACTGAGCATGCGACCGGGCCGAGGGTGCTGCGACGCGACGAGTGGAACCCCTGGTACGACAATCTGATCCGCGCCTTCGGAGGGGTCCCGGAGCCGGACGAGGAGCGGGAACTCTGGGACGCCCTGACCGAGCCGGCCCGTTCGCTGGGTGTCTGGGACGGGGACACGTGCGTGGGCACGGCGGGGGCGTTCAGCTTCCGGATCACCGTACCGGGCGGCGACCTGCTGCCGGCGGCCGGCGTGACGATGGTGAGCGTGGCCGCCACGCACCGGAGGCGCGGTGTGCTGACGTCCATGATGCGGCGGCAGTTGGACGACGTGCGCTCCTGGGGCGAGTCGCTGGCGGTGCTGACCGCCTCCGAGCCCGCGATCTACGGCCGCTTCGGGTACGGCGCGGCGGCCTTCCAGCTCGCCGCCGAGATCGACACCGACCGGGCCGGTCTTTCGGTCCCGGCCGGCACGGACGACGTGCGTCTGCGGTTCGCGGCGCCCGCCGACGCGCTGGACGACTGCGAGGCGGTCTACGCGCGGCTGGTGCCCGGGCGGCCCGGCATGCTGGCCCGGCAGCCCGGCTGGGAGCGGGTGGCGCTGCTCGATCCGGAGAGCGCGCGGGAGGGTGCCTCGCCGCTGCAGTGCGTGGTCGCCGAGCGGGCCGGCGAGGTCACGGGGTACGCCCGTTACCGCGTCAAGCCCGGCTGGGGCGCCGGCGGGCCGGAGGGCGAGGTGCGGCTCAGGGACCTGGCCGCGCTGGACCCGGCGAGCGACGCGGCGCTGTGGCGCTTCCTGTTCGGCATCGACCTGACCTCGACGCTGACCGTGCGGGGGCAGCCGGTCGACGACGCCTGGCAGTACCTGGTGTCCGACATCCGGCGGTGCCGGCCGCGGCTGAAGGACTCGCTGTACGTACGGCTCGTGGACGTGGGGGCGGCGCTCGCCGCGCGGACCTACCAGACGCCGGTGGACGTGGTGCTGGAGGTGGCGGACGACTTCTGCCCCTGGAACGCGGGGCGATGGCGGCTGACCGGGGACCCGAAGGGTGCCTCCTGCGAACGCACCTCGGACGCGGCGGAACTCTCCTTGTCCGTACGGGAGTTGGGAGCAGCCTATCTCGGCGGCGTGCCGCTGGCCGGGCTGGCGGCGGCCGGGCGGGTACGGGAGCTGCGGCCCGGGGCGCTGGCCCCGGTGTCGGTGGCGTTCGGCTCGGCGGTGGCGCCGTGGCTGCCGCACGGGTTCTGAGACGGCCGTCTCATCCGGCCCTCGCGGGCTGCTGGCAGGTGGGGCACCAGAACAGGTTGCGGGCGGCCAGGCCGGCGGTGCGGATGTCCGCGCCGCAGATGTGGCAGGGCAGGGCGGTACGGCGGTAGACGTAGACCTCGCCGCCGTGGTCGTCGACGCGGGGCGGGCGGCCCATGGCCTCGGGGGTGTGCTCCGGGCGGACGGTGTCGATGCGGTTGTTGCGGACGCCCTCGCGCATGAGGGCGACGAGGTCGGCCCAGATGGCGTCCCACTCGGCCGGGGTCACGTCGCTGCCGGGGCGGTAGGGGTCGACGCGGTGCCGGAAGAGGACCTCGGCGCGGTAGACGTTTCCGACGCCCGCGACGATCTTCTGGTCCATCAGCAGGGCGGCGATGGACGTACGGCTGCGGCGTATGCGGGCGTAGGCCCGGTCCGGGTCGGCGTCGGGGCGCAGGGGGTCGGGGCCGAGGCGGTCGTGCACGGCCTGCTTCTCGGCGTCGTTGATCAGGGCGCAGGTGGTGGGGCCGCGCAGGTCGACGTACGAGGCCGTGTTGGCGAGGCGGAGGCGGACGGTGTCCGTGGGCGGGGGCGCGGGGGCGTCGCCGAAGGCGACCTTGCCGAAGAGGCCGAGGTGGATGTGGATCCAGTCGCTCTCACGGAAGCGCAGGAAGAGGTGTTTGCCGTGGGCTTCCGTGCGGGTGAGCTCCGCACCGGTGAGGAGGGGGGCGGCGGTGAACTTGCCCTGGGGGCTGGTGACGGTGGTCCGCCGGCCTCGGAAGTGGGCGGCGTAGTCCTGCGCCAGGCGGTGGATGGTGTGCCCCTCCGGCACGGGTGTCCTCTCTTACGGTTTTTTGCCCGCCCACCCGACCGTCTCGGTGGGTGGAGGCGCGCCGGACCTGGGGCTCTGCCCCGGACCCCGCCGGGGCTTTGCCCCGGACCCGTTTCCCACCCACCCGCCCGACTCGGTGGGTGGAAGGGGGACCCGGGGGCGGGGCTGCGTCCCGGAGTCCTACTGCTGGGGGTGGTGGGGCGGGATCGGGGGGAGGTCGCCGGTCGACTCGTAGGCCTCGAGCATCTCGATGCGGCGGATGTGGCGCTCGTCGCCGGAGAAGGGCGTGCCGAGGAAGGTCTCGACGAACTTCGTCGCCTCCTCCTCGGTGTGCATGCGCGCGCCCACCGCGACGACGTTCGCGTTGTTGTGCTGGCGGCCGAGGGAGGCCGTCTCCTCGCTCCAGGCGAGGGCCGCACGCACGCCCTTGACCTTGTTCGCGGCGATCTGCTCACCGTTGCCGGAGCCGCCGATCACGATGCCGAGGGAGTCCGGGTCCGCGGCCGTGCGCTCCGCGGCGCGCAGGCAGAAGGGCGGGTAGTCGTCCTGGGCGTCGTAGATGTGGGGTCCGCAGTCGACGGGGTCGTGGCCCGCCGCCTTGAGCCACTCGACGAGGTGGTTCTTGAGTTCGAAGCCCGCATGGTCGGAGCCGAGATACACGCGCATGGTCCGAGTGTGACACGGCGGAATGCGGGCGGCAGAGTCGGGTCAGCGCACTATCACACCCGCGAGAAAGAAAAACCTATACCTTTGAAACCTCAAAAAAACCTCAAGTAACAATTACATTTCGAAGGTTCACGGATTCCAATGCCTCCGATTCACTGGACCATCCCGTACACCGCTCGTGCGGGGGACCGCTCCACCAGAGCAAAGGAATTTCCGTCCATGACTAGTTCGGGGCTCCAGGCCGGGCTCAAGAACCGCCATCTGTCGATGATCGCGATCGGCGGCGTCATCGGCGCCGGCCTCTTCGTCGGTTCCAGCTCCGCCATCGCCACCGCCGGACCGGGCATCCTCCTGTCCTACGCCCTCGTCGGCACGCTCGTCGTCCTCGTGATGCGCATGCTCGGCGAGATGTCCGCCGCCAACCCCACCTCGGGCTCCTTCTCCGCGCACGCCGACCGGGCGCTCGGCCGCTGGGCCGGGTTCTCCATCGGCTGGCTGTACTGGTTCTTCTGGGTCGTCGTGCTGGCCGTGGAGGCGACCGCGGGCGCCAAGATCCTCTCCGAATGGGTGCCGGCCGTGCCCCAGTGGGGCTGGGCCCTCATCGTCATGGTGGTGCTGACCGCCACCAACCTCGTCTCCGTCGGCTCCTACGGGGAGTTCGAGTTCTGGTTCGCCGGGATCAAGGTCGTGGCGATCGGCGCGTTCATCGTCGTCGGCGGGCTGGCCGTGTTCGGCCTGCTGCCCGGCGCGCACAGCGACAAGGCGGGGCTCGGCAACCTCACCGACCACGGCGGATTCCTGCCGAACGGGCCCGGCGCCATCCTCACCGGTGTCCTGCTCGTCGTCTTCTCCTTCATGGGCAGCGAGATCGCCACCCTCGCGGCGGGCGAGTCGGAGGACCCGCAGCGCGCCGTCACCAAGTCGACCAACAGCATCATCTGGCGTATCGGCGTCTTCTACCTCGGCTCCGTGTTCGTCGTGGTCGCCCTGCTGCCCTGGAACGACAAGTCGATCACCGAGAAGGGCTCCTACGTCGCCGCCCTCGACTCCCTCGGTATCGCGCACGCCGGTCAGATCATGAACTTCATCGTGCTGACCTCGGTGCTCTCCTGTCTCAACTCCGGCCTCTACACGGCCTCCCGGATGGCCTTCTCGCTCGGCCAGCGCGGGGACGCGCCCAAGGCGTTCGCGCGGACCACCCGCCGCGGTGTGCCGATGGCCGCGATCGTCTCCTCGGTCGTGTTCGGCTTCGTGGCCGTGTTCTTCAACTACAGGTTCCCGGACTCCGTCTTCCTGTTCCTCGTCAACTCCTCCGGCGCGGTCGCCCTGTTCGTCTGGCTGGTGATCTGCTTCTCGCAGCTGCGGATGCGGAAGATCATCCAGCGGGAGGCGCCGGAGAAGCTGGTCGTGAGGATGTGGCTGTACCCGTATCTGACGTGGGCGGCGGCCGCGCTGATCGTCTTCGTCTTCGGCTACATGCTCACCGACACCGAGCACGACGGCCGCGAGACCGTGCTGCTGTCGATGCTGGTCGCGGCGATCGTGCTGGCGATCTCCTTCGTCAAGCAGATGCTCGACAACGGCCGTGCGGCGGCCGCGGCCCCGGCCGCCGAGGAAGCGGACGAGGAAACCGAGAAGGTCGCCACCGGCTGACGACGGCCGGGACGGGAAACGACGAAGAGGCCGGCCGGCGGACGTCACGGAGCGACGTCCACCGGCCGGCCTCTTGCGCAGGCTTCCGCGGATCGGCGGAGAACTACGGCACCGGGAAGGGTGCGGTCACTTCCCGGCCAGCTTCCAGGCGGTGGGCAGCAGGCCCATCGCCAGGGCGGCCTTGAGGGCGTCGCCGATCAGGAACGGGGTGAGGCCGGCGGCGACCGCGGCGGACGCGGACATGCCGGTGGCCAGGGCCAGGTAGGGCACGCCGACCGCGTAGATGATCGCCGTGCCCAGCACCATCGTGCCGGCCGTGCGCCAGACGTTGCGGTCGCCGCCGCGGCGGGCCAGGGCGCCCACGACGGTGGCGGCGAGCAGCATGCCGAGGACGTAGCCGAAGGAGACGGAGCCCGCGCCCGAGGCACCGCCCGCGAACCACGGCACGCCCGCCGCGCCGGCGAGCACGTAGAGCGCGAGGGCGACGAGACCGCGGCCGGCGCCCAGCGAGGTGCCTACGAGCAGCGCCGCGAAGGTCTGGCCGGTCACCGGCACCGGGGAGTGCGGCACGGGCAGCGAGATCTGGGCGGCCAGTCCGGTGAGCGCGGCGCCGCCCACCACGAGGGCCACGTCCCGGACACGGGACGCCGGCAGCAGGTCGGCGAGGACGACCCCGGTACGGGTGGGGGTGGCGGCAGCGGTGCTCATGGGGACTCCGCGAGTTGAGGGCGGTTCGGGACAGCGTGACGCTATCCCAGCGGTGGCGCGGCGATCACCGTCAGCGGTCGACAAGGGGGGAGCGGACGCTTGGTCCGTTTCGCACAAAGAAGGGTCCGCACACCCGGTGGGACGTGATGCCGGTCACTGAGGTGGCGCGGTTTCCGCCACGTGCGGGGAGGGGACGGCGACTGTAGGGTCCCGCCAAACGCCTGGGTCGCCCGCTCCGGTAGTCGGTGTCTCACTCCCCGTACACGGCGCGTCCGGATCGTGAGCGGCCGCTCCGGCGCGGTGGGGCGGCCGCCCAGACTGTGGGGGTTTTCGTACCTGCCCCCCACCGGACGAGCCGCCCCCATGCCAAGCAGCACCACGGTCGAAACGCCCCCGCAGGCGGACGACGTCTCCCTCTCCCACGGCCTGAAGCAGCGCCATCTGTCGATGATCGCCCTGGGCGGTGTGATCGGCGCCGGCCTCTTCGTCGGCTCCGGCGCGGGCATCGCCGCGGCCGGCCCCTCGATCGTCGTCGCCTACGCCCTGTCCGGCGCGCTCGTGATGCTGGTCATGCGGATGCTCGGCGAGATGTCGGCGGCGTATCCGTCGTCGGGCTCGTTCTCCGCGCACGCCGAGCGGGCGTTCGGTCCATGGGCCGGTTTCACCGCGGGCTGGTCGTTCTGGGTGCTGCTGTGCACCGCGGTCGGTCTGGAGGGCATGGGCGCCGCGAAGATCGTCACCGGTTGGCTGCCGGGCACACCGGAGTGGGTGTGGGTGGCGCTGTTCATGGTGGTGTTCTGCGGCACGAACCTGGCCGCGGTGAAGAACTTCGGCGAGTTCGAGTTCTGGTTCGCCGCGCTGAAGGTCGGCGCGATCAGCCTGTTCCTGGTTCTCGGTGTGCTGGCCGTCGCGGGCGTGCTGCCCGGCACCGACTCCCCGGGCGCCTCGAACCTCACCGACTTCCTGCCGCACGGCGGCCACGGACTGGTCGTCGGCCTGCTCGCCTCGGTCTTCGCCTACGGCGGCCTGGAGTCGGTCACCATCGCGGCCGCCGAGTCGGAGAACCCGGTGCGCGGCGTGGCGAGTGCCGTGCGCACGGCGATGTGGCGCATCGCGCTGTTCTACGTCGGCTCCATGGCGGTGATCGTCACGCTCGTCCCCTGGGACTCGGGGGAGGTCGTCGGGAAGGGCCCGTACGTCGCCGCGCTGGACCACCTGGGCATCCCGGGCGCCGGTCAGCTGATGAACGTGGTGGTGCTGGTCGCGCTGCTGAGCGCGATGAACGCCAACATCTACGGCTCCTCGCGCATCGCGTACTCGCTGGTCGAGCGCGCTCAGGGGCCGAAGGCCCTGGCCAGGGTCACCGGCGGGGTGCCGCGGCGCGCGGTGCTGGCCAGCTCCGTCTTCGGTTTCGTCTGCGTGCTGCTGAGCCACTGGCGCCCCAACGACGTCTTCCCCTGGCTGCTGAACATGATCGGCGCGGTGATCCTCGTCGTCTGGATCTTCATTGCCGTCTCGCAGCTGCGGCTGCGCCGCAGGCTGGAGCAGGAGGCGCCGGAGAGGCTGACGGTCCGGATGTGGGCGTTCCCGTGGCTCACCTGGGTGGCCCTGGCCGGCATGGCGGCGGTCTTCGCCCTGATGGCCGGGGAGTCCGGCACCCGGGTGCAGCTGTACTCGACGGGCGGCATGACGCTGGTCCTGGCGGCGGCCGGTTACCTCCGGCAGCGCCGGCGCGCCCGGAGCTGACGCGGCGCGGAACACCGCCGGCCGGAGAGGGAGAAGCCCCCGCGAGTACGCGACCCGCGGGGGCTTCCGCCTGCCGGGCGGGTCACAGGTTGCTGAAGTCCGGCCCCGCCGTGCGGGTGCGCTTGATCTCGTAGAAGCCCGGGACGGAGGCGACCGCGAGGGTGCCGTCCCAGAGGCGGGCGGCCTGCTCGCCCTTGGGGGTGGGCGTGACGACCGGGCCGAAGAAGGCGATCTGCTCGCCGTCGGGACCGGGGACCGCGATGACCGGGGTGCCGACGTCCTGGCCGACCTTCTCGATGCCCTCCTTGTGCGAGGCGCGCAGTTCGGCGTCGAACTCGAAGTTCTCCTGGTCGGCGTAGTCGATCAGGTCGGCGGGCAGGCCCACCTCATCGAGCGCGGCGACGAGGGCCTCGCGGGTGGGGCCCTCGCCGCGGTTGTGGAAGCGGGTGCCGAGCGCGGTGTAGAGCGGGCCGAGGACGTCCTGGCCGTGCTTCTGCCAGGCCGCGGTGACCACACGCACCGGCGCCCACGCCTTGGTGGTCAGCAGCTCCCGGTAATCCTCGGGCAGTTCGTCCAGCTTCGGCTCGTTGAGCACCGCGAGGCTCATGATGTGCCAGCGGACCTCGATGTCCCGCACCTTCTCCACTTCCAGCACCCACCGGGACGTCATCCAGGCCCAGGGGCACAGCGGGTCGAACCAGAAGTCGACGGGAGTCTTGCCGGACGACGGGGTCGCGGCGGAGGCGGTCTCGGACATGGCTCTCCTCGGTAAAGGGTCGTTGAACTGCCAACATCGACGGTCGGGCACGGCATTCCCGGCTGCCGCGCCGCATATCCGCATGGCAGGATCGATGCTGTCCACATCGTGAAAACATCCGAGGGAGTGCCGCCTGTGCCCGGTGAGAATCTGTCCCGCGACGAGGCCCGGGAGCGGGCCGCCCTGCTGTCCGTCGACGGGTACGAGGTGTCCCTGGACGTGCGGTCCGCGGTGGGCGAGGACACCGGGGACGGTCCGCGGACGTTCCGGTCCGTGACGACCATCCGGTTCCGCTGCAACGAGCCGGGCGCGTCGAGCTTCGCCGACCTGCTCGCGCCGAGCGTCACCGCCGTCTCGCTCAACGGCAGGGACCTCGACCCCAGCGAGGTCTTCGACGGCTCCCGGATCCTCCTGGAGGATCTGGCCGCCGACAACGAGCTGGTCGTGGACGCGCAGTGCGCCTACTCGCGCACCGGCGAGGGTCTGCACCGCTTCGTCGACCCGGAGGACGGCGAGGTCTACCTCTACACGCAGTACGAGCCCGCCGACTCCCGCCGGGTCTTCGCCAACTTCGAGCAGCCCGACCTCAAGGCGCCGTTCCGCTTCGAGGTGCGGGCGCCCGAGGACTGGACGGTGTGGAGCAACGGGGCCGGCGAGCGGCACGACCAGGTGTGGCGGTTCGCCGAGACCAAGCCGATCTCGACGTACATCACCTGCGTGGTCGCGGGTCCGTACCACCACGTGACGGACTCCTACGAGCGGGTGTTCGAGGACGGTACGAGGCTGGAGATCCCGCTGGGCGCCCTGTGCCGCAAGGGACTCGCCAAGCACTTCGACGCCGACGACGTCTTCCTGGTCACCAAGCAGGGCCTGGACTTCTTCCACGACCACTTCGACTACCCGTACCCGTTCGGCAAGTACGACCAGGCGTTCGTGCCCGAGTACAACCTCGGCGCGATGGAGAACCCGGGCCTGGTCACCTTCCGGGAGGAGTACATCTTCCGCGGGAAGGTCACGCAGGCCTCCTACGAGGCCCGGGCCAATGTGATCCTGCACGAGATGGCGCACATGTGGTTCGGCGACCTGGTCACCATGGAGTGGTGGGACGACCTGTGGCTGAAGGAGTCCTTCGCCGACTTCATGGGCTCGTTCTCGCTGGTCGGCGCGACCCGCTTCACCGACGGCTGGATCACCTTCGCCAACCGCCGCAAGGCGTGGGCGTACCGCGCCGACCAGCTGCCCTCCACGCACCCGGTCACCGCGGACATCCGCGACCTGCAGGACGCCAAGCTGAACTTCGACGGCATCACCTACGCCAAGGGCGCCTCGGTGCTCAAGCAACTGGTGGCGTACGTCGGCCAGGACGCCTTCCTGGAGGGCGCGCGGCGCTACTTCAAGCGGCACGCCTACGGCAACACCCGGCTGGGCGACCTGCTGGCGGTGCTGGAGGAGACCAGCGGCCGGGACATGGGCGCGTGGGCGCGGTCGTGGCTCCAGACGGCCGGGGTCAACTCGCTGACCCCGCAGGTGGTGCTGGGCGCCGACGGCCGGATCGAGGAGCTGGCCGTGATCCAGGAGGCCTCTGTCATTGCCCCGGCGGACCACCCGGAGCTGCGCCCGCACCGGGTGGCGGTGGGCCTGTACCAGCGCTCCCAGGTGGGTGCGCTGGAGCGGTACGCGCGCGCCGAGACAGATGTGGCCGGCGCCCGTACGGTGGTGTCCGAGCTGGCGGGTGCGGACGCGCCCGATCTGGTGCTGGTCAACGACGACGACCTGACCTACTGCAAGATCCGCTTCGACGAGACCTCGCTGGCGACGCTGCGGGAGCACCTGGGCGGCCTGACCGATCCGCTGGCCCGCGCGCTGTGCTGGTCGGCGCTGTGGAACCTGACCCGGGACGCGCTGCTGCCGGCGCGGGACTTCGTCGGCCTGGTGCTGCGCTTCGCCGGCCGGGAGACCGACATCGGCGTGCTCCAGATGCTGCACGCCTGGGCGGAGTCCGCGCTGGTGAACTACGCGGCGCCGCAGTGGCGGGAGACGGGCGGGCGGGCGCTGGCCGAGGGTGCGCTGGCCGAGCTGCGGCAGGCCGAGCCGGGCAGCGAGCACCAGCTCGCGTGGGCGCGTTTCTTCGCCACGGCGGCCTCGGCGCCGAACGACCTGGAGCTGCTGAAGGGTCTGCTGGACGGCGCGGAGGAGATCGCCGGCCTGGAGGTGGACCAGGAGCTGCGCTGGGCGTTCCTGGAGCCGCTGGCGGCGCACGGGGTGGCGGACGAGAAGGCGCTCGCCGCCGAACTCGCCCGGGACGACACCGCCTCCGGCAAGCGGCACCAGGTGCGCTGCCTGGCCGCGCGGCCCTCGGCCGCCGTCAAGGCGCGGGCCTGGGAGCAGGTGGTGGACTCGGACGCGCTGTCGAACGCGCTGGTGGAGGCGACGATCGCGGGCTTCGGGCAGTCCTCCCAGCGGGAGCTGCTCGCGCCGTACGCGCCGAGGTACTTCGAGGCGATCGAGCGGGTGTGGACCGAGCGGTCCATCCAGATCGGCATGGACGTCGTGCGGGGGCTGTTCCCGGCGCTGCAGGACTCGCCGGAGACCCTGCGGGCGGCCGACGCGTGGCTCACCGCGCACGAGGGGGCCGCTCCCGCGCTGCGCCGCCTGGTGCTGGAGGCCCGGGACGACCTGGCACGTGCGCTGCGCGGACAGGAGTGCGACGCGGCGGCCGGAACATCCGCCGACTGACGCGTAGTTCTGGCCAAGGGTCGGGCGTGCGGTAACTGTTACAAGATGCGTGCCCGGCCTGCCGTAACCCCTGGTCCACCCGCGAGGGGACCAGGGGTTTTCGGCATCCGAACAACCGTCCTTTAGGGCGAGCTTGTCCAGGTTTGTCAACGGGCGTGTAACAGCGGTTAACGGCCGCACACGGTGCGGGAAACGTGCCGGACATGAACCACGAAACCCCGCTCTCCCCCCGCCCCCTGCACCACCTCGCCGAGGCCCCGCGCCGGGTCCTGACCACCGCTCAGCTGCGCGAGCACGGAGTGTCGGCGGCCGAGACCGCCGCACGGTGCCACGCCGGCGGGCCCTGGCAGGAGTTCCTGCCGGGGGTGTTCCTGCTCCATCCGGGCCCACCGACCAGTGAGGAACGGCTGCACGCGGTGCTCCTGTACGCGGCGCGCGGACCGCTCCCTGGCGCGGCCGCCGGGGTGCCGGCGCAGCCGACCGCCCAGGGCCCGCACCGGCCGGTGTACGCGGAGGCGATGGTCACCGGTCTCGCGGCGCTCACCCTGCACGGACTGGCCGCGTCGCCCGGTCTGCCGGCGCTGGAGAAGATCGACGTCCTGGTGGAGCGCGGCCGGCGGCTGCGCTCGGCCGGTTGCGCACGGATCGTCCGCACGGCCGGCCTGCCCGCCGCCGAGGCGGTCACGGGCCTGCCGGTGGCTCCGGTGCCGCGCGCCCTGGCGGACGCGGTGGCCGGTCTGTCCGACGCGGGCACGGTGCGGCGGCTGCTGACCGAGGCGGTGCGCGGCGGGTACTGCGAGCCGTCGGCCGTGGTCCGCGAGCTGGCCGGGGCCGGGCTGCTGAGCCGGCCGCACGTGGTGGACGCGGTGGACCTGCTGCTGGCCGAGCGGCGGGCGCTCGCGGAGGACCGGCTGTACCGGATGGTGCGTGAGCACGGCCTGCCGGACCCGGTCTGGAACGTCGACCTGCGGCTGCCGGGCGGCCCGGTCCTCGGCGGCGTGGACGCGTACTGGCCGGAGCAGGCGGTCGCGCTGGAGCTGGACACCCGCGCCCACCGCCAGGGGGGCCGGCCGGACGACGAGGCCGTGGTCTCCGAGTACACCGGCAAGCGCGAGCACCTGGAACGACTGGGCATCACGGTCGTCCACCTGACCCCCAGAAAGCTGCGCGAGTCCCTGGAGCAGCAGGCGACGGTCGTCCGCACCGCCCTGATGGCGGCCACCGACCGCGACCCGGCCGCATACGTGGTCGCGCTACCCCGGTAGTGACCGGACGTCCACCGGGGACGCACCAGGAGGGGAGAGGAGGGGCCGCCGGATTCCGATCCGGCGGCCCCTCCTCGTACGTCAGGCGGGGTTTCCCGCCGGCGGGCGGGTGTGCCACAGGTGGAGGCCCACGTCGACCAGGCCCACCCGGGGGAGGGCGGACACCGCGGGCAGGGGGTGCCAGGCCGCCCGGTCGGTGGAGCCGGCCGTCTCGTGGCGCAGTTCGCCGCCGGTGACACGGGCCTCGTAGAGGATGCGCAGGCCGTGGAAGTCGGCCTGCGCGCCCTGGGGGCGCGGGTAGTGGCGGCGGACGGAGTCCAGGCCCAGAAGGGCGACCGGTTCGACGGTGTAGCCGGTCTCCTCCTCGGCCTCGCGCACGACGGTGTCGTAGGGGTTCTCGCCGTGCTCCATGCCACCGCCGGGCAGGGTCCACCGCCGGGTCCCGTCGCCCGCCACCCAGCGGGCCAGCAGCAGCCGTCCGTCCCGTACACACACGGCGTAGGCCGCCACCCTCAACTCCTGGTTCATGGGGGGACGTTACGGCGGGAAGGGGGCTGTCCGTAGCGAATCGGCGAGGTCCGTGGGTCCGGTGCGACGCAGGGTGAACGCCCGTGAACGCAGGGACGGTTGCACGCCCGCGCCACCGGGAGAAGCGCCACGGTTTGGACCCCTATGCCCCTCGTGGCGCATGGCGGAAGTACGCCATGCGTCCATCCTGTCAGGACCAACTCTCGTCAAACATCTTTCCTTTAGGTAAAGCTGAGCGATCATCCGACTCCGAAATTCGGACGATCGCGATCGACCCCGATCGCACCTCGCTTGGTTCCTTTACCTGCAAGGGATGCCGATGACCCCCGACCCCCAGCGCGCACCGCTCACGAGCGCGAGACGCCTGGCCCGTATCGCCATGGCCGCCGGCGTGGTGGCCGCGCTCTCCGTGGCCGGCCCGATACCCCTGGCCGTCGCCCAGGACGGCCCCGCGTCCACCGACCCGGCCGTCAAGCCGGCGGGCGACAAACTCGGTTCGGCCGGTGCCGAACTGCTCGCCGAGGCCAAGGCCGAGGGCGCCAAGAACGTCACCATGATGATCGCGACCGAGCCCGGCCAGACCGCGCAGGTCGCGAAGCAGCTGAACGCGGTCGACGGCGGCGCCGTGGGCCGCACCTACGACAAGCTCGGCTACGTCCGCGCCACCGTGCCGACGGGCAAGGCGGACTCGGCGATCGCCGCCGCCGCGAAGCTGTCCTCCGTGCAGGCCATCGACCTCAAGCAGGACATCCCGCTCGACGACCCGCGGCCCGAGGCGGACTCCCCCGAGGGCAAGGACAAGGGCAAGGGCAAGGACAAGGGCACTTACCCGGCGCCGGACAAGAACACCCCTGCCGAGAACCCGTACAACCCGTCCTTCGAGACGGGCGCCGTCGACTTCGTGAAGAAGAACCCGAAGGCGGACGGCCGCGGCGTGACCATCGGCGTCCTCGACTCGGGTGTCGACCTGGGCCACCCCGCCCTCCAGAAGACCACCACCGGCGAGCGCAAGATCGTCGACTGGGTCACCGCCACCGACCCGATCGTCGACAGCGACGGCACCTGGCGCCCGATGACCGCCAGTGTCACGGGCCCCCAGTTCACCTCGGGCGGCAAGACCTGGAAGACGCCGGCGGGCAACTTCCTGTTCAACACCTTCAGCGAGTCCGCCACCAAGGGCGGCGACGCCGACGGCGACCTGGACCGCGACGGCAGGACCACCAGCGTCTGGGGCGTCCTGTACGACCCGGCGAACGGCACCGTCCGCGTCGACCTGAACAACAACAACGACTTCACGGACGACGTTCCGATGAAGCCGTACAAGGACGGCTACCAGGTCGGCTACTTCGGCCAGGACAAGAAGGACCCCGCGACCGGCGCGGACATGCGCATCCCGTTCGTCGTGGAGATCCGCAAGGACGTGGCGATGGACCCCTACGGCGGGTCCTGGGTCGGCAAGAAGGCCGACTTCGTCAACATCGGCGTGATCGAGTCCGAGCACGGCACGCACGTCGCCGGCATCACCGCCGCCAACAGTCTGTTCGGCGGCAAGATGAACGGCGCCGCCCCGGGCGCGAAGATCGTCTCCTCCCGGGCCTGCAACTGGAACGGCGGCTGCACCAACGTCGCGCTCACCGAGGGCATGATCGACCTCGTCGTCAACCGCGGCGTGGACATCGTCAACATGTCCATCGGCGGCCTGCCGGCGCTCAACGACGGCAACAACGCCCGCGCGCAGCTCTACACGCGGCTCATCGACACCTACGGCGTGCAGCTCGTCATCTCGGCGGGCAACAGCGGTCCGGGTCTGAACACCATCGGCGACCCCGGCCTGGCCGACAAGGTCATCTCGGTCGGCGCGACCATCTCCAAGGAGACCTGGGCCGCCAACTACGGCTCCGTGGTGAACAAGTCGTACTCGATGATGCCGTTCTCCTCGCGCGGTCCGCGTGAGGACGGCGGCTTCGCGCCGATCATCTCGGCGCCCGGTGCGGCCATCAACACCACCCAGACCTGGCTGCCCGGCGGCCCGGTCGCCGAGGCAGGCTACTCGCTGCCGGCCGGCTACTCGATGCTCCAGGGCACCTCGATGGCCTCCCCGCAGGCGGCCGGCGCGTCCGCGCTGCTGCTGTCGGCGGCCAAGCAGAAGCACATCGACCTGCCCCCGGCGAAGCTCCGCACCGCGCTGACCTCGACCGCCCAGCACATCAAGGGCGAGCAGCCGCACAGCGAGGGCGCCGGCCTGATGGACATCGTCAAGGCCTGGAAGTCGATCGAGAAGGGCGCCTCGGCGCACGAGTACACGGTCAAGGCCCCGGTCAGCACCTCGCTGTCCTGGGCGCTTGCCACGCCGGACTTCGGCACCGGTCTGTACGACCGCGAGGGCGGTCTGAAGAAGGGCCAGAAGAAGACCTACGACGTCCAGGTCACCCGGACGACGGGCGCGGCCGGTTCGGTCAAGCACCACCTGAGCCTGAAGAACGACGACGGCACCTTCAAGATCGTCGGCTCGCACGAGGTCTCGCTGCCGCTGAACAAGCCGGTGACGGTCAAGATCGAGGCGCGTCCCGGTTCGGCCGGCGTGCACAGCGCGATCCTCGAGGTCGACGACAACCGCACCGAGGGTGTGGACAAGCAGATCATGCTGACCGTGGTGGTCGCCACGGACATCGCCAAGCCGTCCTACACCTACTCGGTGTCGGGTGTGGCGCAGCGCAACAGCACCGAGTCGTACTTCGTGACGGTCCCCGAGGGCGCGAAGACCCTCGAGGTCTCGATGAGCGGCCTCAAGGACGGCAGCCAGACCCGCTTCATCGCGATCCACCCGTACGGCACCCCGGTGGACAACACCTCGACCCCGTACTGCTACCCGAACTACAACAACCCGGCCAACACCTGCCGTCCGGACGTGCGTTCGTACGCCAAGCCGATGCCGGGCGTCTGGGAGATCGAGGTCGAGGCGCGTCGTACCTCGCCGCTCCTTGACAACCCGTACAAGCTGAACGCGGCCGTGTACGGGCTGGACTTCAGCCCCGCGGTGCAGACGGTCGAGGAGGCGAAGGCCGGTGCGCCGACCCCCGTGTCCTGGACGCTGACGAACAAGCTCGCCGGTCTTGACGCCCAGCTCAAGGGCGGCTCGCTGGGCTCGTCGAAGTCGGACCGTCCCGGCATCCGTGACGGCGAGGAGCAGACGACGACCATCGTCGTGCCGGCCGGTGCGGAGCGCCTGGACGTCGCCATCGGCAACGTCTCGGACGCCGGTGCCGACCTGGACCTGTACGTGTACAACGCCGCCGGCACGCGCGTCGCCTACTCGGCCGCGGGCGGCTCGGAGGAGTCCGTCTCCATCGCCAAGCCCGCCGCGGGCACGTACACCGTCCTGATCGACGCCTACTCGGTGCCGGCCGGCACCACGGCCTACGACTACCGGGACGTGTACTACTCGGCGGCGCTCGGCTCGGTCAAGGTCGATGAGTCGAAGGTGTACACCCTCGCCCCGAACGGCACGGCGCAGATCTCCGCCGACGTCGTCGCGAACCAGCCGGCCCCCGCGGGCCGCGAGTTCTTCGGCGAGGTGCAGGTGCTGAACACCCGTGGCACCGCCGCGGGCCTCGGCAGCGTGAAGATCGGCAAGGTCGTCCAGTAACGGCGGTCTCCACCTCCGGTACGTGACGGCGGGGCGGGCTCCATACGGAGCCCGCCCCTTGCGTTTCCGGTGCGGCCCGTCCACCGGGCCGTCCCACTCCGTGGGCAATGATTGGACAGACGGACCCAGGACAGACGCATGATGGAACCGTCCTGCGCGTACCGCGTACGCAGAGTGAATGAGCAGAAGGAGTAACCGTGAGGATCGGAATCGTCGGAGCCACCGGTCAGGTCGGCACGGTCATGCGCGGGATCCTCACGGAGCGCGACTTCCCGGTCACCGAGCTGCGCCTGTTCGCCTCGGCCCGCTCGGCGGGTTCGGTCCTCGACGGGGTCACGGTGGAGGACGCCGCCACCGCGGACTACACCGGACTGGACATCGTGCTGTTCTCGGCGGGCGGCGCGACCTCCAGGGCGCTGGCGGAGAAGGTCGCCGCGCAGGGCGCCGTGGTGATCGACAACTCCTCGGCGTGGCGCAAGGACCCGGATGTGCCGCTGGTGGTGTCCGAGGTGAACCCGCACGCGATCACCGACCGCCCCAAGGGCATCATCGCCAACCCGAACTGCACGACGATGGCCGCGATGCCGGTTCTCAAGCCGCTGCACGCGGAGGCGGGCCTCACGGCGCTGGTCGTCGCCACCTACCAGGCGGTGTCCGGATCGGGCGTCGCGGGCGTCGCCGAGCTGCACGGCCAGACCATGAAGGTCGTCGCGGAGGCCGACCGGCTGACCCACGACGGCGCGGCCGTGGACTTCCCCGAGCCCTCCGTCTACAAGCGCCCGATCGCCTTCAACGTGCTCCCCCTCGCGGGCAACCTAGTCGACGACGGCCTGAACGAGACCGACGAGGAGCAGAAGCTCCGCAACGAGTCCCGCAAGATCCTGGAGATCCCGGAGCTGAAGGTGTCCGGCACCTGCGTGCGCGTGCCCGTCTTCACCGGCCACTCCCTCCAGGTCAACGCCCGCTTCGCCCGCCCGATCGGCGTGGAGCGTGCGACCGAGCTGCTGGGCGGCGCTCCCGGCGTCGCCCTCTCCGACATCCCGACGCCGCTCCAGGCGGCCGGACAGGACCCGTCCTACGTCGGCCGGATCCGCCGCGACGAAACGGTGGACAACGGCCTGGCCCTGTTCATCTCCAACGACAACCTCCGCAAGGGCGCGGCCCTGAACGCGGTGCAGATCGCGGAGCTGGTGGCGGCGGAGCTCAAGGGCTAGTCACTGGCCCCTGCGCACCTCGTAGAGGAAGCAGCCGTACTCGACGGCCCGGACGTGGACGAGCGCCACGGCCGGGTCGTCGAACGCTTCCGCGAAGGCCGCGTCGAACCGGGCGGCGCCCTCCCCGACCAGCCGACCGCCCAGGATGCGCCCGTCGGCGCCGTAGCGCCGGACCACACGGTGGGCGTTGCTGAACGGACGGCCCTCGCCGGCCGGCCCCGCGCACTCCCGCGCGTGGATGAAGACCGGCCCCTGCTCGTCGTACGCGCCCGGGGCGGCGCCCGTCTCCGCCGCCCAGCGCCGCAGCGGGGCGTAGGAGACCAGCGCGATCCGCTCCCCCGGCTCGCTCCTGCGCAGGCAGCAGCGCAGGGGCGCGCCGCCCTCCTCGTCGGTGTACGGGGCCGCCGGGCGTCCGGCGTCGTCCCGCTCCCGCAGCCGCGCCAGCACCGCCGGGGCGATGGCACGTGCGCTGTATCCCGTCGTTCCACTCACTGTCGTCATGCCCCCAGACTCGCGCTCCACCGCCCCGGTCACCGGCGGGTTCCGGTCGTCGCCTTCCGCCCGGGTCACGTGGAAAGATGGCGCAATCCACACATCACGAGGAGATGACCGCGTGCCTGGCACAAACCTGACTCGCGAAGAGGCGCAGCAGCGGGCGAAGCTGCTCACCGTTGACTCGTACGAGATCGATCTCGACCTCTCCGGCGCGCAGGGTGGGGATCCCACCCGCTCGAACGAAGCTGAGAGTGGGGGAGGCACCTACAGGTCCGTGACCACGGTGCGCTTCGACGTCGCCGAGGAAGGCGCCGCCTCCTTCATCGACCTGGTGGCCCCGGCCGTCCACGAGGTGACCATCAACGGCGACTCCCTGGACCCCGCCGAGGTCTTCGCGGACTCCCGGATCGCCCTGCCGGGCCTGCTCGCGGGCCGCAACATCCTGCGGGTCGTCGCGGACTGCGCGTACACCAACACCGGTGAGGGTCTGCACCGTTTCGTCGACCCGGTCGACGACCAGGCCTACCTCTACACCCAGTTCGAGGTACCGGACGCCCGACGGGTCTTCGCCTCCTTCGAGCAGCCGGACCTGAAGGCCACCTTCCAGTTCACCGTGAAGGCGCCCGAGGGCTGGACGGTGGTGTCCAACTCGCCGACGCCCGAGCCGCAGGAAGACGTCTGGGTGTTCGAGCCGACGCCGCGCATCTCGACGTACATCACCGCGCTGATCGCCGGCCCATACCACAGCGTCCACAGCGTGTACGAGAAGGACGGCCAGTCGGTCCCGCTCGGCATCTACTGCCGGCCCTCCCTCGCCGAGTTCCTCGACGCGGACGCGATCTTCGAGGTCACCCGGCAGGGCTTCGACTGGTTCCAGGAGAAGTTCGACTACGCCTACCCGTTCGAGAAGTACGACCAGCTCTTCGTGCCGGAGTTCAACGCGGGCGCGATGGAGAACGCGGGCGCGGTCACCATTCGCGACCAGTACGTCTTCCGGTCCAAGGTGACCGACGCGGCGTACGAGATGCGCGCCGAGACCATCCTGCACGAGCTGGCCCACATGTGGTTCGGCGACCTGGTCACCATGGAGTGGTGGAACGACCTGTGGCTGAACGAGTCGTTCGCCACGTACACCTCCATCGCCTGCCAGGCGTACGCCCCCGGCTCGCGCTGGCCGCACTCGTGGACCACGTTCGCCAACTCCATGAAGACCTGGGCGTACCGGCAGGACCAGCTGCCGTCCACCCACCCGATCATGGCGGACATCCGTGACCTGGACGACGTCCTCGTCAACTTCGACGGCATCACCTACGCCAAGGGCGCGAGCGTCCTCAAGCAGCTCGTCGCCTACGTCGGCATGGACGAGTTCTTCCGGGGCGTGCAGGCGTACTTCAAGCGGCACGCCTACGGCAACACGCGCCTGTCCGACCTGCTCGGCGCGCTGGAGGAGACCTCCGGGCGCGATCTGAAGACCTGGTCGAAGAAGTGGCTGGAGACGGCCGGCATCAACATCCTGCGTCCGGAGATCGAGACGGACGAGGCGGGGGTCATCACCTCCTTCGCCGTCCGCCAGGAGGCCCCCGCCCTGCCGGCCGGCGCCAAGGGCGCTGTATCCGATGATGCGGCTCCGCCGCGTGGGACCCTGCGCCCGCACCGGATCGCGATCGGCCTGTACGACCTCGACGAGGCGAGCGGCAAGCTGGTGCGCGCCGCGGACGGCCGGATCGAGCTGGATGTGGACGGCGCGCTGACCGCCGTGCCGCAGCTGGCAGGCCGGCGCCGCCCGGCGGTGATCCTGCTCAACGACGACGACCTGTCGTACGCCAAGGTCCGCCTGGACGAGGGATCGCTGGCCGTCGTCACCGAGCACCTGGGCGACTTCGAGTCCTCGCTGCCGCGGGCCCTGTGCTGGGCGTCGGCCTGGGACATGACCCGGGACGGGGAGCTGGCGACCCGCGACTACCTGTCCCTGGTGCTGTCCGGGATCGGCAAGGAGTCCGACATCGGTGTGGTGCAGTCGCTGCACCGCCAGGTGAAGCTGGCCGTCGACCTGTACGCCGACCCGGCCACCCGCGAGGCCCTGCTCACCCGCTGGACGGACGCCACGCTGGCGCACCTGCGGGCGGCGGACGCGGGCAGCGACCACCAGCTCGCGTGGGCGCGCGCCTTCGCGGCGACCGCGCGTACGCCGGAGCAGCTCGACCTGCTCGAGTCGCTGCTGGACGGCTCGCAGACCATCGAGGGCCTGGTCGTGGACACGGAGTTGCGCTGGGCGTTCGTGGAGCGGCTGGCGGCCGTCGGCCGGTTCGACGAGGCGGAGATCGCGGGCGAGTACGAGCGCGACAGGACGGCGGCCGGTGAGCGGCACGCGGCCACCGCCCGCGCCGCCCGCCCGACCGAGGAGGCCAAGGCCGAGGCCTGGGCGTCGGTCGTCGAGTCCGACAAGCTCCCGAACGCCGTCCAGGAGGCGGTCATCGGGGGCTTCGTGCAGACCGACCAGCGCGAGCTGCTCGCGCCGTACACCGACCGGTACTTCGAGATGGTCAAGGACGTCTGGGACGCCCGTTCCCACGAGATGGCCCAGCAGATCGCGGTCGGCCTCTACCCGTCGATCCAGGTGTCCGAGGACACCCTGCGCAAGACCGACGAGTGGCTGGCCTCGGCCGAGCCGAACGCGGCGCTGCGCCGGCTGGTCTCGGAGTCACGGGCGGGCGTCGAGCGCGCCCTGAAGGCCCAGGCGGCGGACACGGCGGCCCAGCCGTAACACGGCCCGTACGACGACTAGGGTCTTTCGTTTGGATCAGGCCGGATCAGGGAGCGGGGTCTGGTGCCGTGCCTCGCAAGGCGGAGGAGGGCGGCAGGGCGGAGCCCTGCCAACCGACGACAACGCGGCTGGGGGTGCCCCCTGCTCGAAGAGCTTGGGGGAGCGGTGCCAGGGCCCGCGAGCCCGGCCTGATCCAAACGAGAGGCCCTAGGGGCGCCCGGTGCTCGACCGGGCGCCCCTTTCCCTTCCGCTCTGCGCCCTCCGTCCCGTCACTCCTGGCGGACGCATGCCTCCCGCACCGGACCGGCGAGCCGTACCTGACGGGTCCTGCGCGGCGACGGTGGAGCGGCCCCC
This sequence comes from Streptomyces sp. NBC_01788, assembly GCF_035917575.1. Taxonomy (GTDB): domain Bacteria; phylum Actinomycetota; class Actinomycetes; order Streptomycetales; family Streptomycetaceae; genus Streptomyces. The sequence goes on from NZ_CP109090.1 coordinate 2,855,485, forward strand.
GCATCAACGCGTCCGGAACCGAGCTGTCCCGCCACCGTCGCGCCGAACGCCAGTGCCATGCCGGCCAGTTGGACCGGGGTGAGCGCCTGTCCGAGGGCGGCCCAGCCGACCACGGCGGCGGTGAGCGGCGACAGCGGGCCGAGGAAGGTGACCCGGGTGGCGGAGAGCCGGCCGATGCCGCGGAACCAGAGCCAGTAGGCGAGCGCCGTGTTGGCCAGGGCGAGGTAGGCGTAGCCGCCGAGGGCGCGGGCGTCCAGCGCGGGCGGAGGCCCCTCGGCCAGCAGGGCGAGGGGTGCGATCAGCAGGCCGCCCGCGGTGAGCTGCCAGCCGGTCAGCGCGAGCGGACCGACACCGGCCGGGCGGCCCCATCTCTTGGCCAGCACGGTGCCGGTGGACATCGAGGCGGTGGAGGCGAGGGCGGCGGCGACTCCCACGCCGTCCAGCGCGCCGGCCGCCCTCAGCACGACGAGGCTGACTCCGAACGCGGCCACGATCCCGGTGAGCAGCGCCCGCCCCGTCGGCCGCTGCCCCAGCAGCGGCGCGGAGAGTCCCACGACGAACAGCGGCCCGACCGAGCCGACGACCGCCGCCATTCCGCCCGGCAGCCGGTACGCGGACAGGAACAGCAGCGGGAAGAAGGCGCCGATGTTCAGCGCGCCGAGGACCGCCGCCTTCCACCACCAGGCGCCCTTCGGCAGCACCCGGGCCATCGCCAGCAGCAGGAGCCCGGCGGGCAGCGCCCGGGCCAGCGCCGTGAAGAGGGGCCGCCCGGGCGGCAGGAACTCGGTGGTGACGGCGTAGGTGGTGCCCCAGGACACCGGGGCGAGGGCGGTGAGGGCGGCCAGGGACCAGGTGGCGGCGGGACGCCGGGAGTCAGCCATGCAATTAGCTTAGCTGCAAGCTACTTAGCGTCAAGCTACTTTCTTGCGGTCGACCGTAGGGCGGCGGATACTCGGTCCATGACTGAACGCCCCCGACCGCGCGCGGACGCCGTCGACGCGATCATCGACCAGTGGGCGGCCGTACGGCCCGATCTCGACACCGCGGGGATGGAGGTCTTCGGGCGGATCTTCCGGCTCTCGCGGGCGATGGGAGACCGGATGGAGAAGGCGTACGCGCCGTTCGGGATCTCGCGGGGCGAGTTCGACGTGCTGGCCACGCTGCGCCGGGCCGGCGAGCCCTACACGCTCTCGCCCCGGCAGCTCTCGGCGACCCTCATGCTCACCACGGGCGGGATGACCGGGCGGCTGGACAAGCTGGAGGCCGCGGGGCTGCTGCGCCGCTCGCCGGATCCGCACGACCGCCGGGGGCTCAGGGTCACGCTGACCGACAAGGGGCTGCGGCTCATCGACGAGGCGGTGGGAGCGGGACTGGCCGCGCAGACGCAGGCGCTGTCCGGCCTGGACGCCGCTCGGACGGGCGAGCTGGCCGGCCTGCTCAGGGAGCTGCTGGCGGAGGCGTCGGAGTCACCGGGGGCACCGGCGTAGGGCCCCTGCCCGGCGTTCTCGCGGCCGCCCGGAACTCCGGTCCCGCAACGCACCCAGGGCGCCCACCTCGCCCACGTACGGCGGCTGTGCGCGTACGTACGGCGAGGTCGGCGCCCTCGGAGGGATCGTGCTGCGGACGGACCGCGGTGGGAGAGGACCCCGTCAGGCCTTGGCCTTGACGTCCACGTCCCGGCTCACGCGCGGCTGCCGGTCCTTGGACTTGTCCAGGACCATGACCAGGCCGGTGATGACCAGGAACAGCAGGAGCGGGAGACCGACGAACAGACCCAGCGTCTGGATGACGCTCAGGCCCTTGCCGGGGTCGTCGCCGTCGTCGCGCGTCAGCGCGAGCGCGGGAGACGACATGAGCAGCATCATCAGCGTCGTACCGGCGGCCAGAGCGCCGGCGCGCAGGGCGTTCTTCTTGTCCACGGTGCAAACGTAGCGAACCCCGGAACGGGTCGCGCGCCCGGGGTGCCGTATTCGCACCGGACAGCCGAGGAAAAAACCCCACGGGTCGCACCCGCGCGGGCCCCGGCGCTTCCCGGCGGTCAGCCCGTGTCGTCCGGCACGGTCCGTGCGTCCGTCCGCAGCACGTCCGTCAGGGCGCGCAGCCGGGGCGACGCGGCGAGTTCCTCCAGGGTGACCGGGCGGCCCTCGGCGTCGGCGACGGGCAGGCGCCAGTTCGGATACTGGTCCCAGGTGCCGGGCAGGTTCTGCGGACGACGGTCGCCGACCGTGTCCGGCAGCCACAGGCCGATCATGCGGGCCGGGGTGCGCAGCAGGAAGCGGTGGACCGCCTGGATCCCGGCCTCCTCCGCGGCCGCGCCGCCAGGGCCGTCCGTGCGCCGCAGCAGGCCCAGCTCCGTCAGCAGCGCCAGCCACTCGTCCGTGTCCGCGGCGGCCTCCGCGCGCTCCTCCTCCAGGGGGCGGGTGAGCAGGCCGAGGCGGTGGCGCAGGGCGACGTGCTCGCCGGTGAGGCGGGCCGCGGTGGACGGCAGGTCGTGGGTGGTGGCGGTGGCCAGGCAGTCCGCGCGCCAGCGTTCGGGGGGCAGCGGGCGGCCCGACCCCTCCCAGTCCCGTTCGAACCACAGCACCGAGGTGCCGAGCACCCCGCGCCGGTCCAGGGTCTCGCGCACCCCGGGCTCCACCGTCCCGAGGTCCTCGCCGATCACCACGGCCCCCGCCCGCGAGGCCTCGAGCACCAGTACGGCGAGCATGGCCTCGGCGTCGTAGCGGACGTACGTGCCCTCGGTGGGCGGCAGGCCCTGCGGGATCCACCACAGCCGGAACAGGCCCATGACGTGGTCGATGCGCAGGGCACCGGCGTAGCGGAACAGGGCGCGCAGCAGCCGGCGGAAGGGCGCGTAGCCGGAGGCGGCGAGCCGGTCGGGGCGCCAGGGCGGCAGGCCCCAGTCCTGGCCGCGTGCGTTGAAGGCGTCCGGCGGTGCGCCGACGGACATGCCGGCCGCGAAGTGGTCCCGCTGCGCCCAGGCGTCGGCCCCGCCGGGGTGCACGCCCACGGCGAGGTCGTGCACGATCCCGATCCCCATGCCCGCCTCGCGGGCGGTGCGCTGGGCGTCGGTGAGCTGGGCGTCGGTGAGCCAGGTGAGCCAGGAGTGGAAGTCGACGCGGTCCCGCAGCGCGGCGCGGGCGCGGGCGGTCTCCGTCGAGCGCGGGTCGCGCAGCCCCTCGGGCCACCGGCTCCAGTCCGAGCCGTGCACCTCGGCGAGCGCGTACCAGGTGGCGTGGTCCTCCAGGGCCCGCCCCTGTTCGGCGAGGAAGTCGGCGTGGGCGGCGCGGCGGCCGGGCCCGAGCGGCACCCGCCGCACCAACTCCAGCGCCTCGCGCTTGAGCTCCCACACCGCGTCCCGGTCGATCAGCGCACCCTCGTCCAGTACGGCGGCGCGCAGCCGGCCGGCGCGCTCCAGCAGGGGCCGAAGCCGCTCGCGGTCCTCGGCGTACGCGAACTCCGGGACGTCCTCGACGCGCAGGTGCACCGGGTCGGGGAAGCGGCGCGAGGAGGGGCGGTAGGGGGACGGGTCGGCGGGCGGTCCGGGCACGGCCGCGTGCAGCGGGTTGACCTGCACGAACCCGGCTCCCAGCGTCCGTCCGGCCCAGCCGCTCAGCTCGGCCAGGTCACCGAGGTCGCCCATGCCCCAGGAGCGGTGGGAGAGGAGGGAGTAGAGCTGGACGAGCAGGCCGTACGAGCGTGCCGCCGGGGTGGGCAGCCGGGGCGGGGCGGCGATCAGGTGCGCCTGCCCGGTGCGGCCGTCGGGGGCGGTGGCGGACAGCCGGTGGACGCCGGGTGGCAGGGGGGCCACGGGGGCCGTCGGGTCCACGCGGTCGCCGGTCCGGTCCGCACCGTGCACCCATGTGCGGGTCTCGCCCTGCTCGGTCTCGACGTCCAGCCGGGTGCCGGGGGGCAGCCCGGCGAGGGCGGCCGACGGCAGCCCGGCGAGGGCGGCCGACGGCAGCCCGGCGAGGGCGGCCGACGGCAGCCCGGCGTCCGCGTCCGCCGCGGGGCCACCGCCCGTGGGAGCGTCCGCCGTGGGGCCCAGCCAGTGCACCACCGTCGGTGGCAGCAGCCGTTCGTCCCGTTCCCGTTCGCGGGCGGTGAGCGCGGCGCGGGCGGCCGCCGGGGTGCTCGCGTCGACGTCCAGGGCGGCCAGGGCCGCGACGACCGCGGTGGCGGAGGCGGTGACCGTACGGCCCGTGGAGGGGCTGTAGGAGGTGGCGACGCCGTGCAGCGCGGCGAGCCGGGCCAACTCGTCACCGAGAGGCCCGGGAGGCTCGGAGGACCCGGCAGGCCCGGCAGGCCCGGCGGGTTCGGGAGACCCGGTGGATCCGGGAGGTTCGGCCGGCCGCGGTTGTGTCATCTACAACTCCGCGCGGCAGGGGTCCTGTTCGGCCGACTCGGCGACCGACTCGCTGGTCAGGGGGGCGGTCTCGGCGAGCGGCGGCTCGCTGGTGAGCGGCTCGGCGTCGGGCAGCGGAGGCTCGCTGGTGAGCGGGACGTCGGCGTAGGCGCCCTCCGCGCTGAACACGCTCGGGCCGGATTCGGCGGGCAGCCGGGGCTCGGGCATCCGGCCGGCCGGGGTCGGCAGTCCGTCGTCGGGCAGCAGGTGGTCGGCGGGCGGCTCCGCCACGTGTTTGGACAGGGCCGAGAGCAGAAGGTGTGCCGGTGCGGCCACGGGGGCCTCCTTGTCGAGTACGGCGTCAAGGGGATTACCGCAGCCCTACCCAGTGCGCGCCGGGGCAGACGTAGAAGAACGGCCTACGTGCCGCTGGTCACATTCCCTTCCACCAGGTTGGGGCAATCGCGGCACAACGGCCACTCTCGTTGACACCTACCCCTGGGGATGGTGTGGTCAGGACTCTTCGACACCGCCTTCGGCTCCGCCCGGCGAAGGCCGATCGACGAGGAGGGGCCGTGCGGCTTCGGCGCGGTATGGGGCAGGGAAAGAGCGCGGCCGTACTCGCGCTCGCCGTCCTGGCCGGAACACTGGGAGCCGCACCCGCGGCCGTCGCGGCGCCGTCCGCCCCCGATCCCGGCACCGGCCTCCCGGCCGCGAACCCGGAGCACCCCGCCACTGCCTCCTCCGACCTCGCGGTGTGGCCACGCCCGCAGTCCCTGCAGGAGACCGGTGGCGCGGTGAAGGTCGCCGACCGGGTCGTCGCCCTGGTCGCCGACGCGGACGCGGACCCGTACGCCCTGAGCGCGCTGCGCTCGCTGCTGTACGAGGCCGGGGCCCGGACGGTCACGGACCTCCGGGGGACGGACGCGGTTCCGGTGGGCACCCTGGCGGTGCGCGCCTACACCGAGCGGGCGCACAGCGACCCGCGGCACGCGCTGCCCTCCGGCGGCTACGTCCTCACCACGGGCAAGGACGCCGTGACGCTCACCGGCGCCGGCGAGGACGGCCTCTTCCACGCCGTGCAGACGCTTCGGCAGCTCCTGCGCCCCGACGGGACCGTCCCCGGTGTGAACGTCCGGGACTGGCCGGGCACCGCCGTGCGCGGCACCACGGAGGGCTTCTACGGCACCGCGTGGACACAGCAGCAGCGGCTCGGCCAACTGGACTTCATGGGCCGTACCAAGCAGAACCGGTACCTGTACGCCCCGGGCGACGACCTCTACCGCCAGGAGCGCTGGCGCGAGGCGTACCCGGCCCTGCAGCGGTCCGCCTTCCGTGAGCTGGCCGACCGGGCGCGCGCCAACCACGTCACGCTCGGCTGGGCGGTGGCCCCGGGCCAGTCGCTGTGCTTCGCCTCGGACGACGACGTACGGGCGCTGAACCGCAAGCTGGAGGCGATGTGGGCGCTCGGGTTCCGGGCGTTCCAGCTCCAGTTCCAGAACGTCAGCTACAGCGAGTGGCACTGCGGCGCGGACCCGGCCCGCTTCGGCTCCGGTCCGGACGCGGCGGCACGGGCGCAGGCGCGGGTGGCGAACGAGGTCGCCCGCTACCTCGCGGAGCGGCACCCGGACGCGGCGCCGCTGTCGTTGATGCCGACGGAGTTCTACGAGGACGGCTCGACGCCCTACCGGCGGGCGCTGGCGTCCTCCCTGGACGCGTCGGTCCAGGTCGCCTGGACCGGGGTGGGCGTGGTGCCGCGGACCATCACGGGCGACGAACTGGCCGACGCCCGGGCGGCGTTCGCGCATCCGCTGGTCACCATGGACAACTACCCGGTCAACGACTACGCCGAGGACCGCATCTTCCTCGGCCCGTACACCGGGCGCGACCCGGCCGTCGCCAGCGGCTCGTCCGCCCTGCTGGCCAACGCGATGGAGCAGGCGGAGGCCTCGCGCATCCCGCTGTTCACGGCGGCCGACTACGCCTGGAACCCGCGCGACTACCGCCCCGAGGAGTCCTGGAAGGCGGCGGTCGCCGACCTCGCGGGAGGCGACGTACAGCGCCACGAGGCGCTGTCGGCGCTGGCCGGCAACGACGCGTCCTCGGTGCTCGGCGGCACCGAGTCCGCGTATCTGCGCCCGCTGATCGCGGCCGTCTGGCAGGCCCGTACGACGACGGACCGGGCCGCGAACGAGCAGGCCGAGCAGCGGCTGCGCGCCGCCTTCATGGTGCTGCGCGAGCTGCCGCAGAACCTGTCGGGCGACGGCACCCTCGCAGCCGAAGTCGCGCCGTGGTCCGCGCAGTTGGCGCGCTACGGCAAGGCGGGCGAGGCGGCGCTCGACATGCTCGGCGCCCAGCGCGCGGGCGACGCGGCGGGCGCCTGGACCGCGTACCGGACGCTGGACCGGCTGCGGGCCGGCGTCAGGAGCGCCGACGTGACGGTCGGCAAGGGGGTTCTGGACCCCTTCCTGGACCGGGCGCGGCAGGAGTACGAGACCTGGGCCGGCCTGACCCACGAGCCGGCCGCGGACCCGGGTGGGGCGCCGGACGGCCGCACGGTCCGTTTCCCGAGCGCCCGCGCCCTCACCGCCGTGACGGTCCTCAGCGACCCCGGAACGACCGGTGCCGTCGAGGTCCACATCCCCGGACAGGGCTGGCGCCGGGTGGGGACGCTGACGGAGCAGGGGGCCACGGAGATCGTCACCGCGCAGTCCCCGTCCGCGGACAGCGCGGTGACGCACCCGCCGGCCCTCTGGCCGCCGGTCTCCCCGGCTCCCGACCTCTGGACGCGCCCGCCGGCCCTCGTGCAGCCCACTCCCCCGCCGGCCGGCACCCGCGTCGACGCCGTCCGCGTGACCGGCGCGTACCCCTTGCGGGTGCGCCACCTGGTCCCCTGGTTCGCCGACACCCCGGTGGCGGACCTGGAGCTGCCGCGGGCCGAGGCCGACGCGGAGATCGGCGGCACGGAGCGGCTGACCGCCCGGCTGTCCTCCGGCCGTCCGGCCGACGTGCGGGGAAAGATCACCGTCGAGGCACCCGAGGGCATCGAGGTCCGCGTCCCCACCAAGCCGGTCACCGTGCCCCGCGGCACCACGGTGAACGTCCCCGTCGAGGTGATCGTGCCGCCGGCCTCGCCCTCCCGCTCGTACGACATCCGCGTCACCTTCGCCGGAGTGACCCGCACCGTCACGGTCCGCACCTTCCCGCGCACCGCGGGCCCCGACCTGGCGCGCACCGGCACGGCGAGCTCCTCCGCCGACGAGACCGCCGACTTCCCGGCCTCCGCCGCGATCGACGGCAACCCGGACACCCGCTGGTCCTCCCCCGTCGACGACGGCGCCTGGTGGCAGGTGGAACTCCCGCAGCAGGTGCGCCTGGGCAAGGTCGCCCTCCACTGGCAGGACGCCCACCCCTCCGCCTACCGCATCCAGGTCTCCACGGACGGCCGGCGCTGGCGCACCGCCACGACCGTCCGCGGCAGCGACGGCGGCCGCGAGACCCTGCGCATGGACGCGCGGGACGTCCGCTACATCCGCGTGCAGGGCGACAAGCGGGCCACCCAGTACGGCTATTCGCTGTGGTCGGTGGAGGCGTACGCGGTCGCTGACTGAGCCCGCCGGGGGAACGGGACCCTCCGTTCCTCGGTACCGCGATCCTCGGCCTCTTCCGGACCACGATCCCCGGTTCACCCGGCTTCCTCGGCGCTTCACTATTCACTCAGTACATGTACTCAGTGCATACTGAGTACATGAGCACCCGCCACATCCTGCTGGGCCTGCTCGCCGGAGGGCCGAGCCATGGCTACGACCTGAAGCGACGCCACGACGAACACTTCCCACAGGCCCGCCCGCTGGCCTACGGGCAGGTCTACACGACCCTGCAACGGCTGGTCCGCGACGGACTGGCCCAGGTGGAGGGCACCGACTCCGACGGAGGACCGGAGCGCACGCTGTACCGCCTCACGGCCGAGGGCTCCCGCGAAGTCGCCGACTGGGCCGGGCAGGTCACGCCTCCCGCGCCCTTCGTGGCGAACGAGATCTTCGCGAAGGTCGTCACGGCGATCCTCACCGGCGGCGACCCCGCCGCCCACCTGCTCGCGCAACGCGCCGCGCACATGGCGCGGATGCGGGAGCTGACGGCGGTCAAGACCGCCCCGGGCGCCGATCTGGCGACCGTGCTCTCGGCGGACTACGCCCTCAACCACCTCGACGCCGACCTGCGCTGGATGACCACCACCCAGGCCCGGCTCACCACTCTGACCGCTCTGACCGTGGAGGTCGACCGAGCATGAGCAACCTTCCGGTGCCCCTTCTGGAGGCCCGAGACCTCGTCAAGTCCCATGGCAGGACCCCGGCGCTGCGCGGGGCGTGCCTGGAGCTGCGCGAGGGCGAGATCGTCGCCGTGACCGGCGCCAGCGGCAGCGGGAAGTCCACGCTGCTGCACTGCCTGGCGGGCATCGTCCGGCCGGACGAGGGCTCGGTGACGTACCGCGAGGAACGCGTCGACAGGCTGCCGGAGCAGCGCCTGAGCGAGCTGCGCCGCACCGACTTCGGGGTGGTGTTCCAGTTCGGGCAGCTGATCCCCGAACTGACCGCCGTGGACAACGTGGCGCTGCCGCTGATGCTGGCCGGGACCGCGCGGGGGACGGCCCAGGAGCAGGCGGGGGCGTGGCTCGAGCGGTTCGGGGTGCGGGAGCAGGGGGCCGCGCGGCCCGGGGAGTTGAGCGGGGGCCAGGCACAACGCGTGGCGCTGGCACGGGCGTTGGTGACCGGTCCGAGGGTGGTGTTCGCGGACGAGCCGACGGGGGCACTGGACTCGCTGGCGAGCGAACAGGTGATGACGGCCCTGGTGGGAGCCGCCCGGGAGGCGGGCACGGCGGTCCTGCTGATCACGCACGACGCCCAGACGGCGGCTTACGCCGACCGCGAGGTGCGGCTGCAGGACGGCATGACGGTCGCGTCGGAGGTGCTCGCGTGAGGACCGATCTGCGGCTGGCCTGGCTGCTCGTGCGGGGTTCGGACCGGCGGGAGTGGTGGCGGATCGCCCTCACGGTGGTGGGGGCCATGTGGGCGACGGGGCTGGGGCTGGCGGCCGCCGTCCTGGCCACGGTGCGCGGGCAGTACAGCTTCTCCGTCGGCAACGGCCTGCTCGACCAGCCCGGCGAGCGCTCCGGGGTGATCGTCACGCTGCTGCTCCTGCTGGTGCCCGTGCTCGGGTTCCTCGGGCAGTGCGCCCGGATCGGCGCGGTGCACCGCGACCGGCGGACGGCCGTGCTGCGGCTGGCGGGCGCGGAGCCGGGCCGGGTGCGGCGGATCGCGGCGCTGGAGACCGGGCTCGCCTGCCTGCTGGGCTCCGCGCTCGCCACGGCCGGAGCGGCGGCGGTGCTGGTGGCCGTGTGGGAGCGGCCCACCCCGTCGGCCTGGGCCGGGATGGCGCTGGTCGCGGCCGTGGTGCCGGTGCTGGGCACGGCGGCCGGGGTCCTGGCGCTACGCCGCGTGGTGGCCTCACCGCTGGGGTGGGTACGGCGGAGCCATGAGCGGTCGGGTCGTGGTCCGGCGCTGCTGTTCGTGGGCGGGCTGCTGGTCGTGGGCGTGGTGGCGCTGGGCGCGGTGGCCGGTACGTCCGCCGACTCCCGGCACCAGGGCCTGGCGAGGGGCCCGGTCGTCGTCATGGCGGCGGTCCTCGCCGTCGGCGCGGGCGCGGTGTGGCTCACGGGCGCCCTGTCCCGGCTGACCGGCCGGCTGCTCGCGGCCCGGACGGGCTCCCCGGCGGTGCTGATCGCGGCGGAACGGCTGCGGGACGACCCGTGGGCGGCGGCCCGCACCCATGCGGCGGTGCTCCTGGTGACGGTGGTCGGGACCGGGTACATGGGGGTCCGGCAGGGCATGCTCACCGAACTGGAGGACATGCGCCGGCGGCAGACGCTCGGGACGGCCATGTCCTTCTACACGACCGGGCTGGACCTCACGGCCGCAGCCATCGCCATCGCCCTCGCGATCGTCCTCACGGCGCTCGCCGTCGGCACCGCCGAGTCCGTCGCCACCCGGCGCCGGGCCCTGGCCGCGCAGGTGGCCGCCGGAGTGCCCCGACGGGTGCTCGCCCGGGCCCTCTTGCTGGAAACCGCGCTGCCCCTGTCCCCTGCCGTGCTCGTGGCAGGCGTGGGCGGCCTGGCCATCGGCGTCTGGTACGGGCTCCTCATCTCCGGGACCGTGCCGTACACGGCGCTCCTGGTCCCGGCCGGTGTGTACGCCACCTGCCTGCTGGCCACGGCCGCGTCCCTGCCACTGCTCCACCGCTCGGTCCGCCCGGCGGAGCTGCGGTACGCGTGATCGTGCGGTCCCGTGGGCACGGGGCCGCGCTGCCCCATGCCGAAGGGCCGCCGGGCGGCCTCCCGCGCCGGCGCCTCCCGCGCGCCGGTTCCGGCGGGCCGGGCGGGTGCCCCGGGCCCGCGGGCGGGACCCGGGCCCAGGGCACCCGCCCCTCGGCAATGCGAAGGCCCGGAATCGTCAGGCGGAGATGCCGTCGATCCGGGCCAGGGCGTCGTCCGCGCCGTACGGCTGCAGGTAGGGCAGCCAGCGCGGGTCCCTATGCCCGGTGCCGATGATGCGCCAGGCCAGACCCGTGGGCGGGGCCGGCTTGTGGCGCAGGCGCCAGCCGAGCTCGACCAGGTGGCGGTCGGCCTTGACGTGGTTGCAGCGGCGGCAGGAGGCCACCACGTTGTCCCAGACGTGCTTGCCCCCGCGTGAACGCGGGATGACGTGGTCGACGCTGGTTGCGATGCCACCGCAGTACATGCACCGGCCCCCGTCGCGCGCGAACAGCGCCCTTCGGGTGAGAGGAACGGGCCCCCGGTAGGGGACCCGCACGAAACGCTTGAGCCGGACCACGCTGGGTGCGGGGACGGTGACGGTTGCGCTGTGCAGATAGGCGCCGGACTCCTCGAGGCAGACTGCCTTGTTCTCCAGGACGAGGATGAGCGCGCGGCGGAGCGGTACGACGCCGAGCGGCTCGTACGACGCGTTGAGGACCAGGACATGCGGCACGGATGCCTCCTTGTACGCCGGCGGCGCGTGGCTCGCGCCGGGGCTGTCTGCAGTCAGTTTCCCCTCATGCCTGGTGAACGCGCCACCATGTCCCGGTAACGGGCTGGGAGTGTTTTCGACCACACCTCATTCATCCCCCGGACCACGGCCCCTTCACACAGCCTGTTCAGAGGCCGGTGGTCACCGTCCCCCCACGCGCCCTTCCTGGAACTTCCCGGGAACCCACACACCCTGCCCCGTTAGTGTGGTGGTTCTGCCCGTCCGGTGATCTGTTCGTGACCCAGTCGCTATTGACCCCGTGCCGGAGGGCGGATGCACCTGGAGGTACCTGCCGTGTCCTTGCCCGTCGTCCTGCCGGCCGCCGGCCCGTCGCCGTCGCCCTCCGAGTCGCCGGCCCTGACGGTCCCCACGTTCCAGGACGCCCACGAGACCGCGACGAACGCGGCCGGCTGGGTCGAGCAGAACTGGTCCACATGGCTCGCCATCGGCTTGAAGATCCTGCTGATCCTGGTGATCGCGGCGGTGCTTCGAGGGGTGGTCCGGCGGACCATCACCAAGATCATCGACCGTATGGCCCGCACGGCGCAGGCGGTGGACGGCACGGCGCTGGGCGGACTGCTGGTCAACGCCGAGCGCCGCCGGCAGCGCTCTCAGGCGATCGGGTCGGTGCTGCGCTCGGTGACGAGCTTCCTGATCCTGGGCACGGCGGCGCTGATGGTGCTGGCCACCTTCGAGATCAACCTGGCGCCCCTGCTGGCCTCGGCCGGTGTGGCCGGTGTGGCGATCGGTTTCGGCGCCCGCAACCTGGTCACCGACTTCCTCTCCGGCGTGTTCATGATCCTGGAGGACCAGTACGGCGTCGGCGACTCGATCGACGCGGGCGTCGCCATGGGTGAGGTGATCGAGGTCGGACTGCGCGTGACCAAGCTGCGCGGGGCGAACGGCGAGATCTGGTACGTCCGCAACGGCGAGATCAAGCGGATCGGCAACCTCTCCCAGGGCTGGGCGACGGCCGGTGTCGACGTCACCGTCAAGGCGGACGAGGACCTCGACAAGGTGAAGGCCACCCTCGACGAGGTCGCCGAGCGGATGAGCAAGGAGGAGCCCTGGAACGAGCTCCTGTGGAGCCCGATCGAGGTGCTCGGCCTGGACAGCGTGCTGATCGACTCCATGGTCGTCCGTGTCACGGCCAAGACCATGCCGGGCAAGTCGGTGACCGTCGAGCGGGAACTGCGCTGGCGCGTCAAGCGCGCCTTCGACGCGGCCCACATCCGCATCGTGGGCGACGCGACGGCCCCGGCGGACGAGACCCCGGCAGCCGATCCGACGGCGGGCATGTCGGCCCCCTCGGCGTTCGCCAACGCCACCTCACCCCAGTCCCTGGCAGCCTCCCCGATCCCCCCGCAGTCACTGTCGAAGTAGGCCCACGGAGCCTACGCGGAGACCGGCGGAACGGTTCAGCACACTCGTTCGAGTGAAGGGGCGCGGATTCCACCGTGCGACGCGCCCCGCACGCTCCATCGTTCTGCCGGGGCACACGGCGCGGGCGCGGCCTGACACCAGTGCGACAAGGAGATCAGCGATGAGCGCCGAACCGATCGTGGAGCCGGTGATGACGCAGGTGGACCCCATCGACCTGTTGAACGCGATCGAAAAGGCGTCGCCGATGCCGATTCGGCCGGAGTACATCGAGGGGACGGTCATCGTGCCGCCGCAGCCGAACGACAACCACAATGACGGCGCCTTCGAGCTGGCGGTCCAGTTCTTCAACGCCGGGTTCGATCTCGCGGGCATGGGCAACGGTTACCGCGCCGCCGACAAGGACGGCGGCACCATGGCCCTGCTCATTCCGGACTTCTACGTCCGACGGCGCAAGGCCTCCGAACTCGACGAGTCCTACCGCAGGACCCACAAGGGCTGGCACCCCGTCGACATGATCTCCCTCGTCGGCGAGGTGACCTCCAGCAATCACTGGACGGACACCGGCCCCAAGCTCCGCACCTACGCGGCCGCCGGCGTCTCCGTCTACGTCCTGGTCAACCGCGAGACCCGGACCGCCCACTGCTACACCACTCCCGTGCTCCCCGGCGAGGACCCCACCAAGGCGTACTACGACGACGAGACCAAGGTCGACCTCGGCGATCCGCTCCCCCTTCCCGCGCCGTACCCCACGCTGGACACGGCACCGTTCCTCAAGGACTGACCGGACCGGGGCTCCCGACCGCGCGCTCCCCTCACCGTCCCCGTGGGTAACGACTCCGTTGCCGCAGGGACGAACTCTTGACGGCCACTTCATAGCGGGCATACCTTCCTGCCACTCGAACAGGAAACTTTCCTAACAGTGACTCGCAGGGGAGGGCCCACGCATGTCAGGAACCACCGGCACGCCCGGCACTCCGCGGGTTCTGCGCGCCATGAACGACCGCGCCGCCCTGGACCTCCTGCTGGAGCACGGGCCGCTGTCGCGCACCCGGATCGGGAAGCTGACCGGCCTGTCAAAGCCGACCGCCTCCCAGCTCCTGGCCCGCCTGGAGGCCGCCGGGCTGGTCCGCGCCACGGGGACCAGCGAGGGACGACCGGGCCCCAGCGCCCAGCTCTACGCCGTGAATCCGGCCGCCGCCCACGCCGCCGGGCTGGACGTCAATCCCCTCCGCATCCGCGCCGCCGTCGCCGACATCACCGGCCGCACCGTCGGCGAGTACGAGCTGCCGACCCCCGGCCGGCGCCCGTCCGAGCCCGTCGTGCAGCGGGTCACCGACGCCCTCGACGGCGCGGTGAAGGCGGCGGGGCTGGCCCGCGGCGACGTGCACCGGCTGGTCATCGGCACCCCCGGCGCCTTCGACCCCGGCACCGGCCGTCTGCGCTACGCCTCCCACCTGCCCGGCTGGCACTCCCCCACCCTGCTGGACGAACTCGCCGCCGCCCTGCCGATGCCGGTGGAGTACGAGAACGACGTCAACCTCGTGGCCCTGGCCGAGCAGCGGCTCGGCGCGGCCCGCGGCCACCGGGACTTCGTGCTGCTGTGGAACCAGGAGGGCCTCGGCGCCGCCCTGGTGCTCGGCGGCCGCCTGCACCGCGGCTGGACCGGCGGAGCAGGCGAGGTCGGCTTCCTGCCGGTCCCCGGCACCCCGCTGGTCCGCCAGGTGACCCGGGCCAACAGTGGCGGCTACCAGGAACTGGCCGGCTCGCAGGCGCTGCCGGCACTGGCCAGGGAGCTGGGCATCGAGGACCCGCCCGCGGGACCCCCCGCCGCGGCCGCCGCCGAGCTCGTCGCCCGCGCCGCCGACCACGCCACCGGTCCCCACCGCACGTTCCTGGCGGCGTACGCGACCCGGCTCGCGACCGGTCTCGCCGCCCTCGTCTCCGTCCTCGACCCCGAACTCGTCGTCCTCAGCGGCACCTCGCTCACCGCCGGCGGCGAGGTGCTGCGCGCCTTGGTCCAGGCCGAGCTGGAGGAACTGGCCGCCTCCCGGCCGCGCCTGGTGGTCGGCGACGTGCATGAACACCCTGTACTGCGGGGCGCGTTGGAGAGCGCGCTCGCGTCCACCCGCGACGAGGTCTTCGACACCTCGCGCTGAACCGCCGTACCCGCTCCGCCCCTTCCCTCACCGCCCCCCGTCCCAGGGAGATCCAGCCATGCCCGAAGTGTCCCGGAAAGCGGCCCTAGCCCTCGCAGCCTCCGCCGCCATGGCACTGCTCGCCACCGCCTGTACCGGTCAGCCCGACGCCGGCGCGAACGACGACGCGTCGAAGGACACGACCATCAACTTCTGGCACGCCTGGAGCGATCCGAGCGAGGTGAAGGCCGTCACGTCGCTGATCGACGGCTTCCGGAAGGCGCACCCGAACATCCGCGTCAACGTCGTCGGCAACATGACCGACGACAAGATCAACCAGGCGCTGCGCACCGGCGGCGCCAAGGCGCCCGACGTGATCTCCTCCTTCACCACCAACAACGTCGGCAAGTTCTGCTCCTCGGGCGCGCTGGTCGATCTCAACCCGTTCTTCGAGAAGACGGGCACGGACCCGGAGAAGACCTTCCCGAAGGCGATGAACGAGTACACCCAGTTCGACGGCAAGCGCTGCACGGTGCCGCTGCTGGGCGACGCCTACGGCCTCTACTACAACAAGGACGCCTTCGCCGCGGCCGGCATCAAGAACCCCCCGAGGACCTGGTCCGAGTTCGAGGCCGACGCCAAGAAGCTGACGATCCCCCAGGCCGACGGCTACCGGCAGCTCGGCTTCATGCCGGACTACCACGGCTGGGAGTCGACGACCGAGCACTACTTCGCGCAGTTCTCCCCGGCGTACTTCGACTCCAGCGGCAAGTCGAGCCTGGCCACGGACCCCGCGTTCGAGAAGGGCTTCACCCTTCAGAAGCGGCTCGTGGACGAACTCGGCGGCTACCGGAAGCTCGAGAAGTACCGCGCGGGCCTCGGCGACGAGTGGGGCCCCAAGCACCCCTTCCACACCGGCCAGGTGGCCATGCAGCTCGATGGCGAGTGGCGCCTTGGCATGGCCGAGGAGGCCAAGCCGAAGTTCGAGATCGGCGTCGCCCCGCTGCCCGTCCCCGACGACCAGGCCGGCCAGTACGGCAAGGGCTACATCACCGGCACCATCGCCGGCATCGCCGCCACCAGCAAGAAGCAGAACGCCGCCTGGAAGCTGGTGAAGTACATGACCACGGACACCGACGCGGTGGTCGGCTTCGCCAACGACATCCACAACGTGCCCTCCACGCTGGCGGCGCTGAAGTCCCCGAAGCTGAAGTACGACCCGCGCTTCAAGACGTTCCTGGACATCGCCGCCAACCCGGACTCGACCACGACGCCCGCCTCCATCAACGGCGGCCAGTATCTGGTGACGATCCAGCAGTTCGGCTACGACTACGAGAGCGGCAGGGCCAAGGACCTCAAGGCGGGCCTGCTCAGGACGGCCCAGCAGATCGACACGGACATCGCGCAGGCGAAGTAGGCGCGCATGACCACCATCACCCTGGCGTCCAAGCGCCGCCGCTCGGCGCTGAAGACCCTCGCCTTCATGTCTCCGTGGCTGATCGGCTTCGCGGTCTTCTTCGCCTATCCGCTGATCTCCACCGTCTACTTCTCGTTCATGCACTACGACGGCTTCGGGCCGCCGACGTGGCGCGGCACCAGGAACTGGACGTACGTCTTCCAGAGCTACCCGCTGTTCTGGCCGGCCCTGCGCAACACGCTCTGGCTGGTCCTGGTGATGGTGACCCTGCGGGTGGTCTTCGGGCTCGGCGTGGGTCTGCTGATCACCAGGATCAGAACGGGCACGGGTGTCTTCCGCACCCTGTTCTATCTGCCCTACCTGGCCCCGCCCGTGGCGGCGACCATGGCCTTCGCCTTCCTCCTCAACCCCGGCACGGGCCCGGTCAACTCCCTCCTGGAGCGGGTCGGGATCCCCGCGCCCGGCTGGTTCGGCGACCCCACCTGGTCCAAACCGGCGCTGACGATGCTCGCCCTGTGGGGAGTGGGCGACCTGATGGTCATCTTCATGGCCGCGCTGCTCGACGTGCCCACGGAGCAGTACGAGGCCGCGGAGCTGGACGGCGCTTCGCCCTGGCAGCGCTTCCGGTACGTCACGCTGCCGAACATCTCGCCGATCGTGATGTTCGCGGTGGTCACGGGTGTGATCCAGACGATGCAGTACTACACCCAGCCGCTGATCGCCGGAAAGGTCGCCTCGGGCGTGATCCAGGGCGCGGGCACCCAGTTCGAGCCCGGCTATCCGGAGAGGTCCACGCTCACCCTCCCCCAGCTCGTCTACAACCTCGGCTTCCAGCGCTTCGAGTACGGCCCGGCCTGCGTGGTGGCGCTGGTGCTGTTCGCCCTGTCGATGGTGTTCACCGCGTTCCTGATGCGGCGCCGGGGCGGTCTCATCCAGGCAGGTGACTGACGATGACCCAACTACTGGACAGACCGGCGGGGTTGAAGGCCCGGCCCTCCCCCGCCGAACGCACGGCCCGCCGCAGGGCGGCGCTGGAGTGGATCGCGGTCCACTCGCTCGGCGTGGCGGCCGCCCTGTTCTTCGTCCTGCCCTTCGTGTTCGTCCTGCTGACCTCGCTGATGAGCGACAGCCAGGCCCTCAGCCGCGATCTGGTCCCGCACACCTGGGAGTGGGGCAACTACAAGAAGGTCCTCGACACCCCGGGCTTCCTCACCTGGTGGCGGAACACGCTGGTCTACGCCGGTCTCGGCACGGTCCTCACTGTGGCGTCCTCGCTGCCCGTGGCGTACGCGCTGGCGAAGTTCCGCTTCCGGGGCCGCAACCTGTCGCTCATGCTGGTGATCTCGATGATGATGCTGCCCCCGCAGGTGGTCATCATCCCGATGTACCTGTTCTGGGCCAAGCAGCTGGACCTGTCCGGCACGTTGTGGCCGCTGATCATCCCGATGGCGTTCGGCGACGCGTTCTCCGTCTTCCTGCTGCGGCAGTTCCTGACGACCATTCCGAACGAGTACCTGGACGCGGCGAGGGTCGACGGCTGCGGCGAGCTGCGCACGCTGCTGAAGGTCGTCGTCCCCATGGCCAGACCCGGTCTCGCGGCCGTCGCCCTCTTCCAGTTCTTCTACGCCTGGAACGACTACTTCGGCCCGCAGATCTACGCCTCGGAGAACCCGGGCGCGTGGACCCTGTCCTACGGCCTTGAGTCCTTCAAGGGGGCCCACCACACCGACTGGAACCTCACCATGGCCGCGACCGTTCTGGTCATGGCCCCCGTGATCCTCGTGTTCTTCTTCGCGCAGAAGGCGTTCGTCGAGGGCGTCACACTCACCGGAGTGAAGGGCTGAACAGCATGAAACTCACCGTGGTCGGCGGCGGCTCGACCTACACCCCCGAACTCGTGGACGGTTTCGCGCGTCTGCGGGACACCCTGCCCGTCGAGGAACTCGTGCTGGTGGACCCGGCGGCGGACCGCCTGGAGCTGGTGGGCGGGCTGGCCCGCCGCATCTTCGCCCACCAGGGCCACCCGGGCCGCGTCGTCACCACCTCCGACCTGGACGCGGCCGTCGACGGCGCCGACGCGGTACTGCTCCAGTTGCGCGTCGGCGGCCAGGCGGCCCGGCAGCAGGACGAGACATGGCCCCTGGAGTGCGGCTGCGTCGGCCAGGAGACCACCGGCGCGGGCGGCCTGGCCAAGGCGCTGCGCACGGTCCCGGTGGTCCTGGACATCGCCGACCGGGTCCGCCGCGCCAACCCGGACGCCTGGATCATCGACTTCACCAACCCGGTCGGCATCGTCACCCGCGCCCTGCTGCGGGCCGGCCACCGGGCGGTCGGCCTGTGCAACGTGGCGATCGGCCTCCAGCGCAAGTTCGCGGGGATGCTCGGCCTCGCGCCCGCCGACATCCACCTGGACCACGTGGGCCTGAACCACCTCACCTGGGAGACGGCGGTGCGCCTGGGCGGCCCGGAGGGCGAGGACGTACTGCCCCGGCTCCTGGCCGAGCACGGCGGGACGATCGCCGGCGACCTGCGCCTGCCCCGCCCGCTCCTGGACCGTCTGGGCGTGGTCCCCTCCTACTACCTGCGCTACTACTACGCGCACGACGAGGTCGTGGAGGAACTGCGCACCAAGCCGTCCCGCGCGGCCGAAGTGGCCGCGATGGAGCGGGAGCTGCTGACGATGTACGGCGATCCGACCCTGGTGGAGAAGCCCGCCCTGCTCGCCCGGCGCGGCGGCGCCTACTACTCGGAGGCGGCCGTGGACCTGGCGGCGGCCCTGCTCGGCGGAGGGGGCAACCCGTACCAGGTGGTGAACACGTACAACAAGGGCACCCTACCCTTCCTCCCGGACGACGCGGTGATCGAGGTGCAGGCGGCCGTGGACTCCAAGGGCGCGGCCCCCCTGCCCGTCCCCGCCGTGGACCCGCTGTACGCGGGCCTGATGGCCGATGTGACGGCGTGCGAGGACCTGGCCCTGGAGGCGGCCCTGCGCGGCGGCCGGGACCGTGTCTTCCGCGCCCTCCTCGCACACCCCCTGATCGGCCAGTACGCCTACGCCGAGACCCTCACCGACCAACTCGTCGCACACAACCGGGAGTACCTCGCGTGGGCCTGACCGCAAGCGTCCTCGCCATCGACGCGGGCAACAGCAAGACCGACGTCGCGGTGGTGGCGGCCGACGGGCACGTCCTCGCCACGGCCCGCGGCGGCGGGTTCCGGCCGCCCGCCGTGGGCGTCCGGACCGCGGTGGACGCCCTGGAGGAGGCGGTCCGGCGGGCGTACGCGCAGGCCGGCGTCACCGGCGCCGGCCATGTCTCGGCCTGCCTGGCCAACGCCGATCTGCCGGTGGAGGAGGAACAGTTGGCGTCGGCGCTGCACGCGCGCGCGTGGGGCACGACGGTGGAGGTCCGCAACGACACGTTCGCGATCCTGCGCGCGGGCGTGGCCGAACCGCGCGGGGTCGCGGTGGTCTGCGGCGCCGGCATCAACTGCGTCGGCATGCTCCCGGACGGCCGCACCGCCCGCTTCCCCGCGCTCGGCCGGGTCTCCGGCGACTGGGGCGGCGGCTGGGGCCTGGCGGAGGAGGCCCTGTGGTACGCGGCGCGCGCGGAGGACGGCCGCGGCGCGCCCACCGCCCTGTCCCGCACCCTCCCCGCCCACTTCGGCCTCGACTCCATGTACGCCCTCATCGAGGCGCTGCACCTGGGGCACGTCGACCACCTCCGGCGCCACGAGCTGGCCCCGGTCCTGTTCGCCACGGCCGACCAGGGCGATCCGGTCGCCCGCACGATCGTCGACCGCCAGGCCGAGGAGGTGGTGGCCATGGCCACGGTCGCGCTGACCCGCCTCGGCCTGCTCGACGAGGAGACGCCCGTCGTCCTCGGCGGCAGTGTCCTCGCCGCCCGCCACCCCCGGCTCGACGACGCCGTCCGCGACCTGCTCGCCGACCGCGCCCCCAAGGCGGTCCCGCGGGTCGTCACGGCCCGTCCGGTCCTGGGCGCGGCCCTGCTGGGCCTGGACCACGTGGGAGCACCGACGGCGGCCCTGGAAAGGGTGCGGGCCCACTTCGAAGAGTGAGGTGCCGGTGGTTCCCCGCGAAGACCCGGGAGGCGTAGGAGGCGTAGGAGGCTTGGGAGGCGCGGGGAACCGAACTGATTCTCCCGGCGTATACATGGGCAAGGGGTGGTACGGGGCGAGCGCACACGGTTCGGCCGAGATCGGGTGAAGACCGGTGCGAATGCCGGTCACGGCAGCGATACTTGCGGCGACGGATGACCATGGGGGAGGTCAGCAGTGACACAACCGCCGACGAGCAGACCGGCACCGCCGGGCCCGGGCCTGCCCACGCTGCCGGCGGTCCCGCCGCAGCGCGCTGCCCCCGTCGTCGCCGTCCAGCCCCCGTCGCCCCCGCGCCGCACCGCCTTCGCCGAGGGCGCCGAGCGCCTGCGCACCGCCGCCACCACCGAGCCCGGCCGCCTCCGCGTCATCGGCGCCGTCCTCGCCCTCCTCGTCGTGGCCTTCGGCGCCGTCACCGCCCTCCAGACCACCGACCGCGCCACGGCAGCCGACGACGTCCTCCATCGCAGCCAGCCGCTCAGCTCCGACGCTGCCGACATCTACCGCTCGCTCGCCGACGCCAACACCATGGCGACCAGCGGCTATCTGGCCGGTCTCCAGGAGACGGCGGCCACCCGCGAACGCTACGAGTCCGACATCCGCACGGCCGCCGCCAAGCTGGTCACCGCCGCCGCCAACTCCGCTCCCGGCAGCCCCTCCGCGGCCACCATCACCAAGCTCAACCAGCTCCTGCCGCGCTACAAGGGCCTGGTCGAGTCCGCCCGTGCCAACAACCGCCAGGGCTTCCCGGTCGGCGGCGCGTACCTGCGCGCCGCCAACGACACCATGCAGAACGAGATGCTCCCGGCGGCCGAGGACCTGTACCAGAAGGAGAACCAGCGGCTGCGCTCCGACTACGGGGACGCGACACCGTACCCGTGGGCCGCGATCGCCCTCGGCGTCGTCGCCCTGGCCGCCCTCGCCTGGGCCCAGCGGCGCAACTACCGGCGGACGAACCGGGTGCTGAACCACGGCCTGGTCGCCGCGAGCGCCGCCACCGCCGTCGTCCTGCTGTGGCTGGTGATAGGCCACAGCGTCGCGCGCGCGGGACTCAACGGCTCCTACACGCACGGCGTGCGCTCGCTGAACGTGCTGCACGACGCCCGTATCGCCTCCCTCAAGGCCCGCAGCGACGAGAACCTCACCCTGGTCAGCCGCGGCGCGGAGACCAGAACGCTGAAGGACGGCACGGTCATGGACGCCTACGACTGGGCGTACGACCAGGAGCTCGGCACCCTCGCCAGGACGCTGAACCGGGCCGGCACCCTCGCGGAGGACCCCGGGGGCAGGAAGCCGGTGGACACGGCGAACGAGTCGATGAAGGTGTGGAAGCAACGGCACGAACTGGCCCGCCAGGCCAACGACTCGGGCGACTACCAGAAGGCACGCGACCGGGTCATCGGCACCACCGCCGAGGACCGGGCGCAGTCCACGGGTGACTGCTTCGACAACGTCGACGCCTCCCTCGCGTCGGCGCTCACCCATGAGACGGGCAGGTTCCGGCAGGCCGCGCAGGACGGCCGGACCGCCATGACGGGCCTGCCCGCCGGCTCCGCCGTGCTCGCGGTGCTCGGCGCGGCCGGCGCGGTCCTGGGCATCGGACGCAGGCTTTCGGAGTACCGGTGAAAGGGGGCGTGGCGATGCGAGCACGACGACTGCGGGCCGGTCTGAAGGGCTGGGGCGGTGTCGGCGCGATGGCTGCCGTCTGCGTCCTGGCGCTGACGTTCGTCCTCCTGCTGCCCCGCACCCAGCCGCACGGCGCCGACGGTCCCGTCCTGGGCGGCCAACACGCCGTGCGGGGCACGCAGTCCAAGGCGGACAACTGCCAGGACAGCCAGGCCCACAACCTGAGCCCGTCCCCGTCCCGCGCGGGCGGCCGCACGGTGAGCGCCATCCGCTCACGCGGCTACCTGACGGTCGGCGTCGACCAGAACAGCTACCGCTGGGGCTACCGCAACCCGAACAACGGCTCCGGCGCGCTGGAGGGCTTCGACATCGACCTCGTGCACCGCATCGCCGAGGACATCCTCGGCGACCCGGACAAGGTCCAGTTCAAGGCCATCCCCACCAACGAGCGGATACCCGCGATCCGCAGCGGCCGGGTGGACATGGTGGTGCGCACCATGACCATCACCTGCGACCGGCTGAAGCAGGTGGCGTTCTCCGCCCCCTACTTCCTGACCGGCCAGCAGGTCCTGGCCCCCAAGACCTCGGACATCACCGGCTACGACGGCTCACTCGCCGGGAAGAAGGTCTGCTCGGCGACCGGCTCCACGGCCTACGACCACCTGGCCGCCGACACCAAGGACGGCACGCTTCCCGCGACCACCGACATCACCACCACCGTCCCCAACCAGCTGGACTGCCTGGTGCGGCTCCAGCTCGGCGAGGTGGACGCGGTGGTGACGGACGGCGCACTCGCCGCCAGCCAGGCCGCGCAGGACCCCACCGTGGCGTTGAAGGGGGCCTCCTTCACCAAGGAGTTCTACGGTGTGGCCATGAACCTCGGCGCCGAGGACCTGGTCCGCCAGGTCAACCGGACACTGGAGAACTACCGCAAGGACGGGGGCTGGAAGACGTCGTACGGGAGGTGGCTGTCCGCCACGCTGGGTAAGGACTCACCGTCGGCCACCGCGCCGACGCCGGCCTACCGGTGACCTGTCACCGGCCGGTGCGGCACCGACGGACCGGCACAACCCGACAGCACACAGGCGACACACAGCAGCGAGAGGTGATCGATGGGCGTCACGGACCCCGCCGGGCCGGTGATGGACCGGGACGAGGTGGACCGTGCGCTGGCGCGGCTCGGCGCGGAGCACGAGGCCATCGAGACCTCGCTGCTCGCCCTCCAGGACCACGCGGGCCGCAGACTCCTGGAGGGCGCCGAGCTGACCGGCGTCACCAAGGAGCGCTGGGCGGCCACGGAGGCGTCGATCACGCTGCTGTGGGCGTACTTCGACGCCTACAGCGGCGCCCTGCGCACCGCCCGTGAGATCCGCGCCCGCCGCCGCTGGTCCAGCCGCGAGGACCTGGTGGAGCTGACCGAGCTGCTGCGCGGCGAGGCCGTCACCGTCCCCGGCGCGGCCGTCGCGGGCGCGCCCGGTCCCGGCCGGCTCAGCCAGAGCTTCTCCCTGGTCACGCTGGTGGACCGGATGAACGAGCTGTACGCGGCCGGTCTTGACATGGTGGTCGCCGCCGACGCGGTGTGGTCGGCGCTGCCCGCGCGGATCGATCTGCTGGCCGCGGAGCTCCAGCGCACCCGCCGGCTCGCGCACTCGGTCGGCGTCCGCCCCGGCGAGCACCCGGCGGGCGACGACCTGGACCGCGTCACGCGCACGCTGACCGGGCTGCGCGCGGAGGTGATCTCCGATCCGCTCGCCTTCTGGGTGCCCGCGCAGGGCAGCTCGGCGCCGGGCGGCGGACGGCCGGACACCACGGTGTACGACCGTCAGGCGCGTGCCCTCGACGAGGTGCGCCGGGAGATCGAGGCCGTGCTCGGGGTGCGGCAGGACGCCGAGCAGCGGCTGATCAGGCTGCGGGACGTGCTCTCGCGCGCGGACCGCACCCTCGCCGAGGCGCGCACCGCGCGCGGCGAGGTGCTGGCGAAGATCGCCGCCACGGAGGTGCCGGTGGTCAGCGGTCCGCCGACCGCCCTCCAGGAGCAGCTGGCGACGGCCGCCGAGTACCGCAGGCAGGCCCGCTGGCACCGGCTGTCGCCGCTCCTGGAGTCTCTGGAGGAGAAGGCCGAGGACGAACTCCTGCGCGCCCGCGAGTCGTTGACGGCGGTCACCGCGCCGCTGGCGGTCCGTGCCGAGCTGCGCGGGCGGCTGGACGCGTACAAGGCGAAGGTGGCCCGGCACGGTCTGGCGGAGGACCCGCTGCTGGTCGAGCGGTACGACGCGGCGCGGCGCATGCTGTGGAGCGCGCCCTGCGACCTGCGGGTGGCCGAACAGGCCGTGCTGCGCTATCAGCAGGCGGCGGCCGAGCTGCTCGGCGGCTCCCGGGTGCCGGAGCCGGGCGGGCGCGAGGGACGGTAGGGGGAGTCATGAGTCAGGCGGGGCAGACCTGTCAGCGGCCGGACTGCGGCGGCACGTACGAGGACGTCGGCGGCGGCGAGCTGTACTGCGACACGTGCGGTCTCGCGCCGGTGGTCTCGCCGACCGGCATGGTGGGTTCGCCGCCCACCGGGGTCACCGGCGGCGGGGACTCGCGGGGTTCGGCGGGCAGCCGGGGTTCGGCGGGCAGTTCCCGTACGTCGTCGCAGTCGACGGGTTCCTCACGGTCCCGCCGCTCGGTGTCGGGGCGGCTGTCGCGGTCGCTGTCGGGCAGGGCGACCGGCCGCTCGGTTTCGGTGCGCAGCTCCGGCTCCACGACGGGCTCCTCGGGCCGCGGCCGGCTGGGCGCGGGTCTGGTGCAGGTGCCGCAGGTGCCGCGGCCCGACCCGCGTTCGATGGTGCTGGAGAACCCCGAGGTGCCGGAGCGCAAGCGGTTCTGCTCGCGCTCGGACTGCGGGGCGCCGGTCGGTCGCGCGCGAGGTGACCGGCCGGGCCGTACGGAGGGCTTCTGCACCAAGTGCGGGCACCCGTACTCCTTCGTGCCCAAGCTGAGGGCCGGGGACGTCGTCCACGGCCAGTACGAGGTCGTGGGCTGTCTGGCGCATGGCGGCCTGGGCTGGATCTACCTCGCCGTGGACCGGGCCGTCTCCGACCGCTGGGTGGTGCTCAAGGGCCTGCTGGACACCGGCGACCAGGACGCCATGGCGGCGGCGATCTCGGAGCGGCGGTTCCTGGCGGAGATCGAGCACGCCAACATCGTGCGGATCTACAACTTCGTCGAACACCTCGACCAGCGCACCGGCTCCCTCGACGGCTACATCGTGATGGAGTACGTCGGCGGCAAGTCGCTGAAGGAGATCGCCAACTCCCGCCGCACCTCGCAGGGCAGACGCGACCCGCTGCCGGTGGAGCAGGCCTGCGCGTACGGCATCGAGGCCCTGGAGGCGCTCGGCCATCTGCACAGCCGCAACCTGCTGTACTGCGACTTCAAGGTCGACAACGCGATCCAGACCGAGGACCAGCTCAAGCTGATCGACATGGGCGCGGTGCGCCGGATGGACGACGACGAGTCGGCCATCTACGGCACGGTCGGCTACCAGGCGCCCGAGGTCGCCGAGGTCGGCCCGTCGGTGGCCAGCGACCTGTACACGGTGGGCCGTACGCTCGCCGTCCTCACCTTCGACTTCCAGGGCTACACGAACGTCTTCGCGGACTCCCTGCCCGACCCGGACAACATCGAGGTCTTCCGCCAGTACGAGTCCTTCTACCGGCTCCTGGTCCGGGCGACCGATCCCGACCCGGCCCGCCGGTTCGCCTCGGCGCAGGAGATGGCCGAGCAGCTCACGGGTGTGCTGCGGGAGGTCGTGTCCTTGCAGACCGGCCGGGCGCGGCCGGCCCTTTCGACGCTGTTCGGCCCGGAACTGCGCGTGACGGACACGGAGTTGTTCCCGAAGCTGGACGGGGACGTGTCCCTGCTTGGGGCGCGGGTGACGCGCCCGCGCGGGTCCGCCGCGGCCCTCACGGCCGGTGCCGGGAACGGCCATGGTGCCCCGGGCGCGCCGAACGCTCCGGCCCATCCGGCCCTCGTCAAGCCCGCGGACGCGCCCGCCGCGGCGCTCGCCCTGCCGGTCCCCCACGTCGACCCGGGTGACCCGAACGCGGGTTTTCTCGCAGGCCTGTTGACGTCCGCGCCCGGCGAACTGGCGCACGCCCTCGCGGCGGTGCCCACCCAGTCGGCCGAAACCCGGCTGCGCCAGGTCCGCGCCCGGCTGGAGACCGGCGAGGCGGCCACGGCGCTGGAGGTCCTGCGCCAACTGGAGCGGAGCCACCCGGACGACTGGCGGGTCGTCTGGTACCGGGGCATGGTCTCCCTGGTCACCGGCGACCACGAGGAGGCGGCCCTCGCCTTCGACGCGGTCTACGACGCCTTCCCGGGCGAGGTCGCGCCGAAGCTCGCGCTCGGCCTGTGCGCCGAGGTGCTCGGCCAGCTCGACAACGCCGCCGAGTACTACCGCCTGGTGTGGTCGACCGACCCGAGCCAGGTCAGCGCCGCGTTCGGGCTGGCCCGCGTGCAGCTCGCCGGCGGCGACCGGATCGGCGCGGTGCGGACGCTGGAGTCCGTGCCGGGGTCCTCCATCCACTACACAGCGGCGCGTGTGGCGGCCGTGCGGGCACGGCTGCGGCACCGTACGGCGGCGGCCTCCGACACGCCGTTCCTGGACGATCTGACGGCCGCCTCCGGGCAGGTCGAGGCACTTCAGGCCTACGGTCTCGACCCGGCGCGGCGCGAGCTGTTGTCGGCGGAAGTCCTCGGCTGCGCCCTGGACTGGGTACTCTCCGGGGGCCGGGCCACCGACCCGGCCGCCCGGCGGGTGCTGCTCGGCAGCGACCTGGACGAGCGGGGACTCCGGTTCGGCCTGGAGCGTTCGTACCGCACGCTGGCCCGGCTGGCCCCCGGTGGCGAAGAGAGGATCGACCTGGTGGAACGTGCCAACCGTTACCGCCCCCGGACGTGGGTGTAGTTGATGTCGCAGATGCACCAGCAGGCCGCGCTGCCGAAGTGCCCGAGCTGTGCGGAGCCGCTCGAATCGGGTGACCGCTTCTGCGGCGCGTGCGGGTACGCCCTGTCCGCGGCCGCCGCGGGACCGGACGACACGCCGACGCTCACCATGGACCGCGGCGGTGTGCCGCGCCCGGCCGGACCCGGCGAGCGTGCCGACGACGCCGTATGGCCGCGCGCCCCGCACCCGGACGCCTCCGAGGCCCCACCGCGGCTGCATCTGCCGACGGACCTGCCGGGCACGGACTCCAACGGCTCCCCACTGCCGGCACCGGCACGACAGGCACAGCCGCAACCGGCCGCCCTGCCGCAACCGCAGGCTCCTGCACAGGCTTCAGCCCAGGGGCAGCCTCAACCGCAGGCCGCAGCTCAGGGGCAACCGCAGCCGCAGGGACAGGCGCAGCCGCAGGCTCATGCCCAGGCCCGGGCGGCGGTTCAGCCGCAGCCGCAGGCGCAGCCCCACCCCGAGCCTCGGACACAGCCCACGGCCCAGGCGCAGGCGGCGGGCGGACCGCAGCCGCAACCGGCAGCCCAGTCTCCGCGACAGCCGCAGCCACCGGCCCCAGCTCAGGCCGCAGTTCAGGGACAGCCGCAGCAGCCGCAAGGACACGCGCAGCCTCAACCGCAACCCGCCTCCGGCGTGCGGCTGGACCGGCCCGCGGAGCCCGACGAGTACCCCTTGCAGGCGCCGGACCCGCGCGTTCCCGCCGACGCCGACGACGCCGCCCCGGGCGAGGGCACCGCCGTGTGCGTGGCCTGCCGGGCCGGCCGGGTCGACAGCGACGGCTACTGCGAGAACTGCGGGCACGCCCAGCCGCGTGAACGCGACCACATGGAACAGGAGTCGGGCCCGATCGCCGCCGTCAGCGACCGCGGTCTGCGCCACCACCGCAACGAGGACGCCTTCGCCCTCGGCCGCACCGCGCTGCCCGACGGCTCGCCCGCCCTCGCGGCGGTCGTCTGCGACGGCGTTTCCTCCGCGACCCGCCCCGACGAAGCGTCCCTGGCCGCCTCACGAGCGGCGAGCGAGTCGCTGCTGGCCGCGCTGCCCCGGGGCACGCACCCGCAGCAGGCCATGCACGACGCGATCGTCGCCGCCGCGCAGGCGGTCGACGCGATCGCCGGGGAGCCCGCGCCGGAAGGCCGGCACTCCGCCCATCAGAACGCGCCGGCCTGCACGTTCGTCGGCGCGGTGGTCACCCCCGGGCTGCTGGTCGTCGGCTGGGTCGGCGACAGCCGCGCCTACTGGGTGCCGGTGGACCGCGGCGCGCCCGCGGCCCGGCTCACCGAGGACGACTCGTGGGCCGCACAGATGGTCTCGGCGGGCCTGATGTCCGAGGCGGAGGCCTACGCCGACGAGCGCGCCCACGCGATCACCGGCTGGCTCGGCGCGGACGCCTACGAACTGGAGCCGCACACGGCGTCGTTCAAGCCGGACCGGCCGGGAGTGGTCGTGGTGTGCACGGACGGGCTGTGGAACTACGCGGAAACGGCACGGGAGATGGCCGACGCCGTCCCCCTCGACGCCGCCGTGCGTCCGCTGCACAGCGCCCGGGTCCTGGTCGGCCACGCCCTCGACGGCGGGGGCCACGACAACGTAACAGTGGCCGTCCTGCCGTTCCCGGCCGCGCCGCAGGGGGCAGGATCGGCCTGAGGGACGTACGCCGGGACGCGTGACGGAAACCCCCGGCCGGCCCCTCAGCGCGGCGAAACTCCGAGGGCCGGCGGGGGCCGGTCCGTTCACAGTCGTCGTCCCCGTTCACGGGGTCCAGAGGGGGATCTGGGACAGCATGGCGAATTTCTCGAAGTCCAGCGTGCCGCAGTTCTCGGTGGACGTGTACCAGAACGAGTACCTGCCGGAGGGCGGCCGGGAGGTCAACGCGATCGTCACGGTCACCGCGACCGGCGGCGGCACGATCGGCGGCGCGGTCGCGGCACCGCACCTGTACACGCCCGGGCAGGGGCCGTCCGCCGCGGTGGCGATCATGGTCGACTGCTCGGGTTCGATGGACTACCCGCCGACGAAGATGCGCAACGCCCGGGACGCCACGGCGGCGGCGATCGAGACCCTGCGCGACGGTGTGCACTTCGCGGTGGTCGGCGGCACGCACGTGGCCAAGGAGGTGTATCCGGGCGGCGGCCGGCTCGCGGTCGTCGACTCGACCACCCGCGACCAGGCCAAGCAGGCGCTGCGCAGGCTCAGCGCGGGCGGCGGCACGGCCATCGGCACCTGGCTGCGGCTGGCCGACCGGCTGCTGTCCTCGGCCGACGTCGCCATCCGGCACGGCATCCTGCTCACCGACGGCCGCAACGAGCACGAGTCCCCGGAGGACCTGAAGCGGACGCTCGACGAGTGCGCGGGACGCTTCACGTGCGACGCGCGGGGTGTGGGCACCGACTGGGAAGTGAAAGAAGTCACACAGATCGCCTCCGCGCTGCTCGGCACCGCCGACATCGTCGCCGACCCGGCGGGCCTCGCCGCCGACTTCACGCGGATGATGGAGACGGCGATGGGCAAGGAGGTCGCGGACGTCCGGCTGCGGGTGTGGACGCCGGTGGGTACGACCATCAAGTTCGTCAAACAAGTCGCTCCGGCCGTGGAGGAGTTGACCGACCGCCGGGCCGAGGCGGGCCCACGCGCCGGGGACTATCCCACCGGCTCCTGGGGCGACGAGTCCCGCGACTACCACCTCTGTGTGGAGGTGCCCGCGGCCGGCATCGGCCGGGAGATGCTCGCCGCCCGTGTCTCCCTGGTGGTGCCCGCGCCGGACGGGACGGCGCACAACCTCGGGGCCCAGGGCCTGGTACGGGCCGTGTGGACCGACGACATGACCGCCTCCACCTCGATCAACCCGCAGGTGGCCCACTACACCGGGCAGGCCGAACTGGCCCAGGTCATCCAGCAGGGACTGGACCTTCGCAAGGCGGGCGATTTCGATGGAGCAACGGCCAAACTGGGCCGGGCCGTTCAGCTCGCCGGTGTTTCGGGGAACGCGGATACTGCGAAACTCCTTGCGAAGGTGGTGGACGTGGTCGACGTCGCGACGGGTACTGTGCGACTGAAAGCGAAGGTCGAAGAGGCCGACGAGATGACACTCGAAACCCGGTCCACCAAGACCGTTCGTGTGAAGAAGTGACGCGGGAACACCGCACAGGACAGCGAGCCCGGCCCCTCGGGGTGGGAGAAATCCGGCCGCAGCGGCCGGAGAAGGAGAAGGGGAAGCGCCGACATGCCGACCTGCCCGAACGGACACCAGTCGGGTTCCGACGACTGGTGCGAGGTGTGCGGTCACCGCATGGCCGGTGCCGTGCCTCCGCCTCCCCCGCCGCCCCCGGCCGGGGGCTACGGCTTCCCGCCCGCGCCGGGGCCCGGCGGCCACGGCCACCCGGGTGCGCCCGGTGGGCACCCGCACCTGTCCGGCGTGCCGGACTCCGAGCCGCAGCTCTGCCCGCAGTGCCGTACGCCCCGCGAGGGCGGGGCGCCGTTCTGCGAGGAGTGCCGGTGGAACTTCCTGACGAACACGGCGACCTCGTACACGCCGGCCGCGCCGCCCGGTGCCGCCCCTCGTTTCCCGCAGCCGCCCGGCCCGGGCTTCGGCGGCGACACCTTCGAGTACCAGGGCTCCCGGCCGTCCCAGATGAACCGGCCCGCCGAGCCGATCCCGCACGCCCCGCCCTACGGCA
Source organism: Streptomyces sp. NBC_01788 (assembly GCF_035917575.1). Classification (GTDB taxonomy): domain Bacteria; phylum Actinomycetota; class Actinomycetes; order Streptomycetales; family Streptomycetaceae; genus Streptomyces. The sequence continues at coordinate 2,886,262 of NZ_CP109090.1, forward strand.
CCGAGCCGCCGGGCCGCCCGGGCCCGCCGAACTTCGGCACCGAGCCTCCCGGCCGCCCGGGCCCGCCCAACTTCGGCACCGAACCCCCCGGCCGCCCCGGCCCGCCCAACTTCGGCGCGGACCCGTCACGGCCGGTTCCGCCGCCGCCCGGTGCCCCCGGAGCGCCCGGTGGTGGCCCGCAGATGTACCAGCAGTCCGGCCCGCCGGCTCCGCCCGTGTTCCCGCAGGAGACGGGCCGACCGCAGCGCGGCGCTGACGACGACTGGGTGATCTCCCCGCCGTCCGGCGGCCCGTCCGGTCCGGGCGTCCCGGGCCGTCCCGGCCAGACGGGCGGCTACGGCTACCCGCAGCCGGGTGCCACCCAGGCCCCGCCGGGACCGGCCTTCCCGCAGCACCCGCAGCAGCCCGCGACCTGGACGGCCACGATCGGTCCGGACCGCGACTACTTCATGGCGATGATGCACCGCTCGGGTCCCGAGGCCACGGGCCTGAACCTGCCCGCGTACTCGCCCGAGCAGCAGCGCACGCTCTCCGGCAACCAGGTCACCATCGGCCGCCGCCGGCACTCCACCGGTGACACCCCCGACATCGACCTGGCGGTCCCGCCGGAGGACCCGGGCGTCTCCCACCAGCACGCGGTGCTGGTCCAGCAGCCCGACGGCAGCTGGGCGGTGGTCGACCAGAACTCGACCAACGGCACCACGGTCAACGGCTCGGAGGACCCCATCCAGCCCTTCGTGCCGGTCCCCCTCCAGGACGGCGACCGCGTGCACGTGGGCGCGTGGACGACGATCACGATCAGGCGCGGCTAGCCGCGCCGGCCTCGGGTGCGGATCACGCCGTGACCGGCGGTCCCAGGTGCTGCCTCAGGGCAGGGACCTGGGCCTCCGGTCCTCGTCCGGCCGTCTGAGAGCATGGACGGGTGAATGAGATTCGGCGTGGCACGCTTCAGGAGCAGACCTTCTACGAGCAGGTCGGCGGCGAGGAGACCTTCCGCCGGCTGGTCCACCGTTTCTACGAGGGGGTGGCCCAGGACCCCGAGCTGCGGGCGATGTATCCCGAGGAGGACCTGGAACCGGCCGAGGAGCGGCTGCGGCTGTTCCTGATCCAGTACTGGGGCGGTCCGACGACGTACGGGGAGCGGCGCGGCCACCCGCGGCTGCGGATGCGGCACGCGCCCTTCCGGGTCGACCGGGCGGCGCACGACGCCTGGCTGCGGCACATGCGAGTGGCCGTCGACGAGATCGGCCTGTCGCAGGAGCACGAGCAGACGCTGTGGAACTACCTGACGTACGCGGCGGCGTCGATGGTGAACACGCCCGACTGAGCCACCGCGCAGAACCTGAGTACCGGATTCCGGTCGTTCGGTGCCGGAATCCGATCACGATCCGGTCAAACTCGGCCGACCACCGCTTACCCGCGCCGTGTCCCCTCTGACAACATCAGCGTAAAGATCTGGACAACGGCAGGGGGAGCCGGGTGGCGGGGTTCACGGGATTCGTCCTGCTGCGGGCACGGGCGCACCGGCTGCCGCTGGCCGCCGCTCTGCTCACGGTCCTGCTGACCACGGCGGTGCTGGCGACGCTCACCGCCTACTCGGGCGCGATCGGCGACGCGGCGCTGCGCCACTCCCTGCGGGACCCGCGCAACGCCGCCGACACCACCCTGGTGGTCCGCGGCGAAACGCAGTCCGAGGGGCGCGCGGCCGCCGACGCCGCAGTACGCGAGCAGGCCCGTGAGGCCTTCGACGGACTGCCGGTCACCGTGCGAACCCTGGTGCGCTCCGGCCCCTACGGTCTGCCGCTGTCCCTGCGGCCCCCGGCAACTCTCCCGCAGGCTCCCGACTCCGCCGAAGCGAGGGACGCCTCCGCCGACGAGCCGGACCTGACCTACTTCGCGGCCCTGGACCCCACGCAGGTGCGGCTCGTCTCCGGACGCCTGCCCAGCGCGACGGCGACGGGTGACGTCGAGGTCGCGCTGCCGCAGACCGCCGCGCAGCGCCTCGGTCTGAAGGCCGGTGCCCGGTTCGCCCTCACCGACCGCCTCGGCGGCGGGAAGGTCCACGCACGGATCACCGGGGTCTACCGCCCCACCCACGCCGATGCGCCGTACTGGCGGCTGGACGAGATGGACGGCCGGGGCGTCCGCAAGATCGGCTTCACGATGTACGGGCCGCTGCTGACCGACCCCGGCGTCGTCGACGGCGACAGGCTGAGCGCGGGGCAGAGCGCGTGGCAGGCGTCGGCGGAATTCTCCACGCTGACGACCGGGCGGATCGGGGCGCTGCGCGACGCGGTGCGCGAGAGCGCGGCGTCCCTGCGGGAGTCCACCGTGGTGAGCGGCACACCGGAGGTCACGAGCTCGCTGCCCGACGTCCTCGAACGGATCGACCGCTCCCTGCTCGTGGCCCGCTCGACCCTCCTGATCGCCGCGGTCCAACTGGCGCTGCTGGCCGGCTACGCGCTGCTGCTGGTGGCCCGGCTGCTCAGCACCGAGCGCGGCGCGGAGACACGCCTGCTGCGGGCCCGCGGCGGCTCCCGCGCCCGGCTCGCGGGCCTCGCCGCGACGGAAGCGCTGCTGCTCGCCGTGCCCGCCGTGGCCTGCGCGCCGCTGCTGGCGGGGCCGCTGACCGGGCTGCTGGCCGGGCAGGGCGCCCTGGCCCGGATCGGACTGCACCCGGACATCTCCACGACCGGGCGTCCCGGGGTCTGGCTGGTGGCGGCTGCCGTGGCCCTCGGCTGTGCGATGGCGGTGACGCTGCCCGCGCTGACCTCGTCGTTCGCGGCAGGACCGCGGTCCCGTCCGCTGCCCGCGCCACTGCGCGCCGGCGCGGACCTTGGCCTGCTGGCGGTGGCCGGTGTGGCGTACTGGCAGCTGAACCGGCACCCCTCCGGCGCGGTCGGCGGCGACCTCACGGGCACGCTCGGCATCGACCCGCTGCTGGTCGTCGCGCCCGCGCTGGCCCTGCTGGCCGGAACGGTACTGACGCTGCGGCTGCTGCCGCCGGTGGCCCGGCTGGCCGAGCGCCGTGCGACCGGGGGCCGCGGGCTGCCGGCCGCACTGGCGGGCTGGCAGTTCAGCCGCCGCCCCATGCGCGGCGCCGGGCCGGTGCTGCTGCTCGTGCTCGCCGTCGCGCTGGGCATGCTGGCGATCGGTCAGGACGCCTCCTGGAACCGTTCGCAGGACGACCAGGCCGACTTCCGGGCGGGTGCGCCGGTGCGCGTGCTGGCCGCCGGCGAGGGGGAACTCGGCCGCACCGAGCAGTACGCGGCCATCCCGCCCGTACGCTCCGCCGCCCCCGCCGTCCGCGCCCCGCTGCCGCTGGCCGGCGACCGCACCGCGACCCTGATCGCGCTGGACACCGCGAACGCGGCGGACACGCTGCTGATGCGCTCCGACCTGGCGTCGCAGCCGGTGCGGTCGCTGCTGGCGGGGCTCGCCCCGAAGAGCCCGACGGCGGGACTGAAGGTGCCCGCCGGGACGGCCCGCCTGCGGCTGACGGCCGCCATCCGCGGCTCCGGTACGAGGATGCCGGTGGACCTGGCGGTCACCGTCGAGGACGACCGCGGGGCGCTGTACCGCGTGCCGATGGGCACCCTGCCCGCCGACGGCCGCTCGCACCCCCTGGACCTGGACCTCCCCGCGGGCATCGGGCCCCTCACCCTCGTCGGCCTCGACCTGTCCCTGAGCCAGCCCTTCGACGTCGCCGAGCGGCACCACCTCACCGTCTCCGAGGCGACCGCCACCGGCATCGACGGGACGGTACGACGCCTGAGCGCGCCGACGGCCTGGACGGCGACCTCGGCCGTCAGCACCAACGCCTCGCCTCCCGCCGACGCCGCCCCGGCCAAGGCGGCCGTGACGTCCGCCCGCCCGCTGACCGTCACCTACGGCACCGGATACGTGCCGCACGACCAGGTCCGGGCCTCGGGCACGGTGACGGTGCAGCTCCAGGTGGTGCAGCCCGCGCAGCCGGAGATCGCGGCCGTGGCGACCGACCGCTTCCTGGAGTCCACGAGCGCCCACGAGGGGCAGCGGGTGGACGTGACCGTCGCCGGCCAGAGCGTTCCGGTCCGGATCGTGCGTGCGGTACGGGCGCTGCCGACCACGGGCGTCGGCGAACAAGGCGGTTCCCCGGACGCCGTGCACGACGGCGGAGGTCTGCTGTTGGACCTGCGTTCGTACAACCGGCTGCTCCAGTCGGGCTCCGGCGGCCGGGCCGCGCCCACCGAATGGTGGCTGCGCACCGACCCCCACCGGTCGGCGGACGTGGCCGCGGTCCTGCGGGCCCTGCCCGACGTCGACCCGGAGCAGGTGATCGTGCGGGACGAGATCGCCGACCAGTTGCGCGACGACCCGTTCGGCGCCGGGCCGGCGGCCGCCTTCACCGCGGCCGCCGTGGTCGCGGCGGCGCTGGCCGCCGTCGGCTTCGTGGTCGGCGCGGTCGGGACCCGGAGGGAGCGGGACGCCGAGTTCGCCGTCCTGTGCGCGCTCGGCACCCCGCGCCGCCAGCTGGCCCGGACGCTCGCCGTCGAGCAGGGCGTGCTGGTGGCCCTGGCGGTGGCGGTCGGCGCGGCCCTGGGCGCCGTGCTGGCCCGCGCCGTGATCCCGCTGATCGTGCTGACCGGGCAGGCCACGAAACCGCTGCCGGCCGTCCTGGTCGAACTGCCGGCCGCCCGGGTGGCCCTGCTGCTCACGGCCGTCGCCGCCGCGCCGCTCGTCGTCACGGCGGTGCTGATCCTGCGCCGGCCCGACCCGGCGCTGTCCCTTCGAGACCGCGGAGGTGAGTGAGCTGAACGCCGTCACTCCCGCCTGGGTCCGGGTACGCCTGCGCACCGCGCCGGGTGCCGCGGCCGCCCTCGCCCTGCTGGTCGCGCTGACCGCGTGCCTGGCGGCCGCGTTCCCCCGCGCGCTCGACCGGTACGAGAGCGCCGGTCTGGCCCGGGCCGTCGACCGGGCGACCCCGCCGCGCACCACCTTCACGATGTACGCCCCGCTGCCCGACGCCGAGGCCTCGGACCGGCAGCGTGAGCAGGCACTGCTGCCGCCCGCCCTGGGCCGGCAACAGGCCAAGGTCCTCGACACCGTCCCGCGCCCGCTGGTCGCCGACCCCGGCCAGTCGTCGTACGGGGTCACGAACGTCACCGCCCTCGCCGTCCACGACCCCTGGATCCCCCAGCCCAGCGGGCTGCCCGCGAAGGTGCGCCTGGTCGCGCCCGGCGGGCTGGCCGAGCACTCCTCGGTGCGCGAGGGCCGGGTGCCTCGGGCGACCGGGCGGGTGACGGCCTCGACCCTGGACGTGGAGGCCGCCGTCAGCGCCGCGACGGCCAGGAGCCTGCACATCAAGGTGGGTTCGGTCATCCACGTACCCGCCATGTCCGGCCCGCCGCTCGTGGTCCGCGTCACCGGCATACTCACCCCGCGCGAGCCCGACGGCGCCTACTGGTCGACCATGCCGCTGCTGCGCACCCCGGCTCTGATGGAGGTGCTCTCGGACAGTCCCGAACCACCGAAGTACTGGCTCGGCGCCCTGCTCCTGCCGTCCGAGGCCGCGCCCGCCCTGACGGGCACCGCGGGGAACCCCCTGCGCTACTGGCAGGTGGCTCCCGACCCCCGCTCCCTGCACGCCCACGACCTGGAGGGCCTGAAGTCCGCGGTCGCGAGCCTGAAGTCCGGGCCGGGCCTGGTGCGCATGCGTGCGGCCACCGATCCCGCCGCACAGGTGGACACCAGCCTCGACGACGTCCTCCTGTCCTACAGCCGGCTGAGCTCCGGCATCACCCCGCTGGTCGCGGTCGCCGCGTTCGGCAGCGCGACGGTCGCCGCCGTGGTCCTGCTGATGGCCGGTGGCCTGGCCGCCGACCGCCGCCGCCTCGAACTCACCCTGCTGCGCGCCCGCGGCGCCTCCCTGCCCGGTCTGGCGGGCCGGCTGATCGCCGAGACGGCGGTGGTCGCCGTGCCCGCCGGGGCGCTCGGACTGGGTGCGGCCCTGCTCGCCGTCCCCGGAGGCCGTCCGGGTTACGCCGTGCTCGCGGCCGCCGTGGTCACCGTCGTCGCCTGTGCCGCGCTGCCCGTACGCGCCGTGATCGCGCACCGCGCGGTCCGCGTCCACGGACCGCGCGAGGACACGGTGTCCGTACGTCCCTCCCAGCGCCGTACGGTCGCCGAGCTGACGCTGCTGGTGATCGCGGCGGCAGCGGTGGAGGCACTGCGGCGGTACGGGGTCGCGGGTTCCGCGGAGGACGCCGGCGCCTCGGACGGTTCGGGGGGCCAACTGGTGTCCCTGGCACCGGTGCTGGTGGGTGTGATCGCGGCCCTGGTGCTGGTCCGCCTGTACCCGTGGCCGTTGCGCTGGCTGATGCGTCCGGCCGGCCGGCTGCGCGGGGTGGTGGGCCATCTGTCCCTGGCCCGCGCGGGCCGCACGTCCGTCCCGTCGGTGCTGCCCCTGCTGGCACTGCTGACCGCGCTCACCACCGCCGCCTTCGGCGGCTCCGTACTGGCCGGGGTGGCCGGGGCCCGCGACCAGGCGGCCCTGCTCGCCGTCGGCGCCGACGCCCGCGTCGAGGGCACCGAACCGCTGCCGGACGGGCTGTCCGACCGGGTCCGCCGGGCACCGGGCGTGCGGACCGTCACCGAAGTGAGCATGGACTACCAGGCCAGGACGGAGACGAACGCGCGGACATCCGTGGCGGGCGTCGACCCGGCGGCCTACGCGTCCCTGGCCGAACGCACCGGGCTCGGCGCCTTCCCCGAGGAGCGGTTGCGGCGGCCCGCCGACTCCGGGGCTCCGCTGCCGGCACTGGCCTCCCCCTCGGTCGCCGAGAAGTACGGCACCCAGCCGTTGTCGCTGCAGCTCGGCGACGGGACCGAGGTGAGCATCCGGATCGCCGTCGTCCGGGACCGGACTCCGGCCGTCATCGGCACCGACTTCCTGGTCGTGGACCGGGCCGGGCTGAGCCGCGAGAAGGCCCGTACGAGCGCGCTGCTGCTGACCGGCGACCACCTCGAGGCGGGCGCCCTGCGCCGGGCGGCAGGCACGGACGTGTCCGTGACGACGCGGGCCGGGGAACGCGGCGAGTACGTCGACTCGCCCCTCCAGTCCGGCGCAGAGCGCATCTACATGGTGGCGGTGGCCGCCGGTGCCGGCTACGCCGTCCTGGCGCTGCTCCTCGCACTGCTGCGGGCAGCCCCCGAGCGGGCCGCGCTCCTCGCCCGCCTGCGCACCATGGGCCTCACTCGCGCGCAGGGCCGCCGCCTGCTCGTCCTGGAGTCGCTGCCCCAGGCGCTGCTCGCCGCGGCGGGCGGAGCGCTGACGGGCTGGGCGACCGTCCTGCTGCTCTCGCCCGGCATCGACCTGACGGCCGTCGCGCTGCCGTCGTCGGCGCTGTCCGCCGGCGGGAACGAGCTGCGGACCGATCCCCTCTCGCTGGCCCTGCCGGCCGTGGCCGTGCTGCTGCTGACGGTGGGCATCGCCGTGGGCCAGGCGTGGTGGACGGGACGCAGGGGATCGGTGCGGGAGCTGAGAGCGGGGGACGCGAGATGAACCGACCGGACGACCGCCACAGCCGCAGTAGCCGCCGTAGCCGCCGTAGCCGCCGCGCAGGAGAGCCCCGATGACGACGAACCCCACGCTGGCCGACCTGGCCGAGCGCGCCACCGCGAGCCGCACCCGCCCGGCCTACGGGCACGACGCGGTGATCAGCTGCGACCGCCTGGTCCGCATCTTCACCGCCGACGGCGTGGAGGTCCAGGCCCTCCAGGGCCTGGACCTGCTGGTCCGCGAGGGCGAACTGATGGCCCTCGTCGGCGCCTCCGGCAGCGGCAAGTCCACCCTGATGAACATCCTCGCCGGGCTGGACACGCCCACGGCAGGCGCGGCCCGGGTCGGGGACCACGACCTGCTCGCCATGACCGCGAAGGACCGTCTCCGCTACCGCCGCGAGGTCGTCGGCTTCGTCTGGCAGCAGACCGCCCGCAACCTGCTGCCGTACCTGACGGCGACACAGAACGTCGAACTGCCAATGCAGTTGTCCGGTGACCGCGGGCGAAGCCGCCGCGCCAAGGCCGAACGTGCCGTGGAACTACTGGAGTTGCTGGGGGTGGGCGACTGCCGGGACCGCCGCCCGCACCAGATGTCGGGCGGCCAGCAGCAGCGGGTGGCGATCGCGGTGGCCCTCGCCAACAACCCCGCGGTGCTGCTCGCCGACGAGCCCACCGGCGAACTGGACTCCCACACCGGCGAGCAGATCTTCGCCGCCTTCCGCACCGCCAACGAGCGTCTGGGCACGACCGTCGTCATCGTCACCCACGACCAGACGGTGGCCGGCGAGGTCCGCCGCACGGTCGCCATCCGCGACGGCCGCACCTCCACCGAGGTGCTGCGCCGCAGCGAGGTGGACGAGGCGACCGGCGACGAGACGCTGGTGAGCCGCGAGTACGCCATGCTCGACCGGGCCGGCCGTCTGCAACTGCCCGCCGAGTACACGCGGGCCCTGGGGATGCGTGACCGGGTGGCGCTGGAGCTGGAACCCGACCACATCGCGGTGCGGCCGGACGACAGCGAGGGAAGCTGAGCGCCGCTCGCGGTCAGCGGACGCTGACGCCCAGGCTGCCGAGTCCGGCTTCCGCGCGCCGTACCGCGATCGACCCGTACGGGGTCCGCAGCCGCAGCCAAGTCCCCGACGAGAGCAGCGCGAGGTCCTCCTCGCCGGAGGCCGCCGGGGGCCGTGAGTTAACGCCCTCGCCGGCAGTGGCGGGCGGCCTGAGGAACCGCAGCGACTGCGCCGCGTGCACGGCTCGCACGGGCAGTTGGGTCCCGCCGACCAGCCGGGACCAGATCTCCCGCCCGATCCGGTCGAGTTCGGCGCGTGTGCGGTGCTCCTGCGCCAACTCCCCCGTACGGGTACGGAACTCGGTGACCGCGGCGGCCACCGTCGCACCCAGGGCGCCGGCCGGAGGCAGACCCGGCTCGGTCCGCCAGCCGCCGCGCGGGGGCAGGACGCCCGCCCACGGCGGCCCGGTCACCGCCGCCGGGACGACGGCCGTGACCGTCGACTCGTCGACGGACTCAAGCAGTTCACCGGCGGAGACGGTCACGTCGAGGGTGGTGTCGGGCTCGTTCCGGTACGGCTCGGCGAGCCGCACCGTGCGCACCGCCAGCACCTCGAAGGACGCCGGCCGTCCGAAGACTGCGAGCGCGGTTCCCGCCGCCTGGAGCCGCACCGCGGCGGAACGGTCGTAGTGCAGCAGCCGGGAGAGGAAGGCGGCGAGGTCCGCCGCCTCCGTCTCGTCGGCGAGGTGGAGGACCGTCATGCGGCGACGGCCTCCTCCTTGTCGCCCGCGTCGGTGTACTCCTCGAGGAACTCGCGCTCCTCCGCGGTGATCCGGCGCGGGCGCTGCGCCTCGAAGTCGAACGGCACGATCACCGTCGAGGCGCGGACATAGATCTGGTCGCCGTCCTTGACCTCGTAGGTGAGGGTGAAGGACGCCGCCTTGATCTCGGTGACCCACAGCTCGATGTCCACCGGCGCGTGCCGGTGGACGAGCTGGCGCTTGTAGTCGATCTCGTGACGCGCCACCACGGACCCCTGCTTGAACTCCTTGTCCGGGCGGAACAGGAAATCGATGCGTGCCTCCTCCAGGTAGCGGAGGAACACCACGTTGTTGACGTGGCCGTACGCGTCCATGTCCGCCCAGCGCAGCGGGCAGCGGTAGATGTGGCGCATCTGCTTCGATCAGCCCCGGGTCAGCTTCTTGTAGGTGGCGCGGTGCGGCCGTGCGGCGTCCGGGCCGAGCCGCTCGATCTTGTTCTTCTCGTACGACTCGAAGTTGCCCTCGAACCAGAACCACTTGGACTCGCCCTCGTAGGCGAGGATGTGCGTCGCCACGCGGTCCAGGAACCACCGGTCGTGGGAGACGACGACGGCGCAGCCGGGGAACTCGAGGAGCGCGTTCTCCAGGCTGGACAGGGTCTCGACGTCGAGGTCGTTGGTCGGCTCGTCGAGGAGCAGCAGGTTGCCGCCCTGCTTCAGGGTGAGCGCCAGGTTGAGGCGGTTGCGCTCACCGCCGGAGAGCACACCGGCGGGCTTCTGCTGGTCCGGGCCCTTGAAGCCGAACGCGGACACGTACGCCCGGGACGGCATCTCGACCTGGCCGACGTTGATGTAGTCCAGCTCGTCGGAGACGACGGCCCACAGCGTCTTCTTCGGGTCGATGTTCGCCCGGCTCTGGTCGACGTACGAGATCTTGACGGTCTCGCCGACCTTGATGCTGCCGGAGTCCGGCTCCTCGAAGCCCTGGATCATCTTGAACAGCGTGGTCTTGCCCGCGCCGTTCGGACCGATGACGCCGACGATGCCGTTGCGGGGCAGCGTGAAGGAGAGGTCGTCGATGAGGACCTTCTCGCCGAAGGCCTTGTTGAGGTTGTTGACCTCGACGACGATGCTGCCCAGGCGCGGGCCCGGCGGGATCTGGATCTCCTCGAAGTCCAGCTTCCGCATCTTCTCGGCCTCGGCGGCCATCTCCTCGTAGCGGGCCAGACGCGCCTTGGACTTGGCCTGCCGCCCCTTGGCGTTGGACCGCACCCACTCCAGCTCGTCCTTGAGCCGCTTCTGCCGCTTGGCGTCCTTCTGGCCCTCGACCTTGAGGCGGGTGGCCTTGGTCTCCAGGTACTTGGAGTAGTTGCCCTCGTAGCCGTGGAGGCGGCCGCGGTCCACCTCGCAGATCCAGCCGGCGACGTTGTCCAGGAAGTACCGGTCGTGGGTGACGGCCACGACGGTGCCCTCGTACTTGGCCAGGTGCTGCTCGAGCCAGTTCACCGACTCGGCGTCGAGGTGGTTGGTGGGCTCGTCGAGCAGCAGCAGGTCGGGCTGCTCGAGGAGCAGCTTGCACAGCGCGACACGGCGGCGCTCACCACCGGAGAGCTTGGTGACGGCCCAGTCGCCGGGCGGGCAGCCCAGGGCGTCCATGGCCTGCTCCAGCTGGGCGTCGAGGTCCCAGGCGTTGGCGTGGTCGAGCTCCTCCTGGAGCTTGCCCATCTCGTCGAGCAGCGCGTCGGAGTAGTCAGTGGCCATGAGCTCGGCGATCTCGTTGAACCGGTCGAGCTTGCCCTTGATCTCGGCGACGCCCTCCTGGACGTTCTCAAGGACCGTCTTGTCCTCGGTCAGCGGGGGCTCCTGCAGCAGGATGCCGACGCTGTAGCCGGGCGACAGGTACGCGTCACCGTTGGACGGCTGCTCCAGCCCCGCCATGATCTTCAGCACGGTCGACTTACCGGCACCGTTCGGACCGACGACGCCGATCTTGGCACCCGGAAGGAAGTTCAGGGTGACGTCGTCGAGAATCACCTTGTCGCCGTGCGCCTTGCGCGCCTTGCGCATGGTGTAAATGAACTCAGCCAAGAGAAACCGTCCGGCAGCTTGAAATCAGGCAGTGGGCAGATACACCCCATCTTGCCGTACCGCCACCCCTGGGAGGAAACGCGTGCGGCCGGGGGGCTGTGACCTGCGGCTTCGCTGCTGGCGGCTGAGGCCTGTCCGTCACCGCGGGTTGCCGTCGAGGTCCGTGCCTCGGGTCTGACAGACGTCTCACACGCTGCTTGGGGGGCCTGCGAAGAGCTGCCGACCCCCGAGCCTGTCGGCGCCGCCGACACCGGGGGCTTCTAGAAGGACCTGGCCCGGCTGTGCGCGGTGCGGCACCGTTACACGGGCAGCGTCCGCCCGCAGCTCCGGGCGTCCCTACCGGGCACGCGAAGAGCCCGCGGGCCCGGTGGGGACGAGTGGCTCATGCCTGTTCCAGGGCGTCGCCGAACTCGCGGAGGGTTTTGCCGCGGTGGGTGCGGGCCAGTTCGTGGCCGACGGCGATGGCGAGCGCGACCGGCCACTCGATGAGGTCGAACGCCGTGAGGAGACCGAGGCCCGCGAGGTAGGCGAGCTGGTCACGCGGCGGCAGTTCGAAGCGGAGACCGCCCAGGGAGACGGTCACCGTGTCACCCTCGACGACCCGTTCGGCCGCGGCGCGGGCGCCGTGCGGCTTGGTGATCGGAACCGGCGCGCCGGCAGGCGCTGTGTCGGAGTCTGTCCTGCTCGCGCGCACGGTCATGTCACACCCCGTTCAACGGCCGGTGCCGGGCATCCGCTCGATGTCCCCCCACCACGCTAGGTCAGTTCCCGGCGCTCTTCCTCTTGTGGACGATGCTCAGGGCCGTGGCGCCCAGAACCAGCAGGCTGAGGCCGATGGCGGCGATCAGCGGAGTGGTGCTGGTACCGCCGGTCTCGGCGAGGTTGGGATTGGGCGAGATGTCGCCTCCCGCCATGACGGGGGTGGGTTCGCCGACGGTCTGGGTCACGGTGCCGCTCGGGCTGCCGTGGGTGCGGCAGTCGAGGACGCCGGCGAAGCGCTGCGCGTTGCCGCCGGGGTCCCTGATCGTGAAGTCGTACGCCTGGTCCTCCTGGAGCGGGATCATGATCGTCTCGGACCCGCCCGCGGCGATGGTGTACCGGGTGTCCATCAGCTCGAAGGTGAACGGCTCGTCGCCCTTGTTGGCCGCGCTGATCTCCAGAGCGCCCTTGGCGCAGTTCTTCACCGCGGACAGGGCGGGTATCGCGCCCCCGGCGGCCCAGGTCGCGCCGCTGGTGGCGGAGACCGTGGACTCGCTGGAGCCGGCCAGGATCTGGGTCTGGCTGCGGCTGTCGGAGGTGAAGGCGCGGCCGACCGGCACCGTGGTGGAGGCCTGCGCGGTCAGTGTCGCCGAGCCGTCCCCGGCGTCCTCGGGCACGTCGAAGAACACCTGGCTGCCGTCCTGGGCGGACGTGATCTCCTCGCCCTTCTTGCCGACGATCCGCACACCGCTGGTGGCGGCGCCCGCCGGAGGTGTCAGGGTCACACTGCTCGCGTTGGTGTGCACCGTCACCGGGCCGAGCCGCTCGCCCGGGTGACCGGAGACCGCGGGCGGGTCGAGGGTGAGCGAGGCGCGCGGCTCGGGCAGGTCACCGGCGCTCTTCTCCAGGTAGTCCGCGAGCTTCTCGGCCCGCGGGTCGACGGCGTCGACGTCCGCGCCGTCGGAGTAGCGCCAGATGGCCACCTGGGTGCCGGCCGCCGCGTCCTGCTCGGTGAGGTTCCTGACGCCGGCCTTCTCGGCGAGCGCCGCGAGATCGTTGACCTGCGGGTAGGAGTTCTGCAGGATCCAGCGGATCTTCCCGGCGTTCATGTTCGTGGCCAGCGAGGTGCCGCTCCACGGCGTCTCGCGGTACTTGGCGTCCCGCTGCGTGGGGTTGTGCACGTCTATGCAGTACGTCTGCAGGGTCCCGCCGCCGTCGACGGACATCTCGAACAGGCCCGCGGAGACCTGGTGGTCATCGCCGCCGTCATGGATGACGGCGGTGCCGTAGGTCTTCAGACTGCCGATGGTGGCGGTCGCGCCGCCCGGACTCTGCGGCATGCCGTCAGCGGCGGCCGGGCCGGCGGCGGTCATCAGACCGGCGGCGACGAAACCGGAGACCAGGGTGGCGGCGGCGAGCCGAGCCGCCCCCCGCCTGCGCGCGGACGGCGCAGAGTAAGCAAACACAGAAATCCCCTTCGAGCAGGACCCGTTGACGTGGGGGTGCGGTCCCACCGGCAGAATCTTCAAGCCCAGTGACAAGCCCAGAGAGCTGTGTCCGGCATCCTATGGAGCCCGCACACCAGGACTTCGCTGTCGTATCGTCAGATCACTGATCCGAATCGCAATCGTTATCACCAAGATCACCTCAGCAGGCCGCAACGGCAGGTTCCGGCTCCTGCGAAGCCCCGGTGTCCGAGGGAGCCGTCTCCCACGTGGGCTCCGGTTGTGGAGGCGGACTCGCTGTCTGCGGCTCCGCCCTGACGGTGCGCCGGAAGGCCGACGTGCCCCGCGTCAGGTCGTGGCCGATCGCCAGGGCGTCGATGTCCGCCGAGGTCCGACTGGTGCCGTCTCGGGTCTCGGTGCGCACCTTCAGCCGGCCCTGCACGATGACCGGGTCGCCCACGGTCAGTGACGCCACCGCGTTGGCGGCGAGCTGGCGGTTGGCCCACACCGTGAAGAAGTTGGTGTGGCCGTCCGTCCAGGCAGCTTTCTCCCGGTCCCAGTAGCGCGAGGTCACCGCCAGCCGGAACCGCGCCGAGGCGCCCGAGGGCAGCTCCCGGTGCACCGGCTGCGTCGCCACGTTGCCCACGGTGCAGACGATCGTCTCGTTCATCGTCGAAACCCCTCCCTCGCCCGGACGCCCGGCCCGGGCGGACATGCGTACGGGCCCGTCCCGTACGGCTGCGTCTGTCGTGACGACCGCGTTCGTCGCGATCGCCGCGGGACCAGACTGCCTCCGTACGGGCCGAGCCCGCCGAGCGCTGTGGACCGCCACCTGCCTGTGGAAAACTCCCCCACCCTTGCGGGTGAAGCCCGCCCCTCGCCCGCCTCACGGGTGAAGCCGCCTCACGGGTGAAGCCCGCCCCTCGCCCCACCTACCGGCGAAGACCGCACCTCATCCGACCCCCGCTCCCTTCACCAGCGCGTACTGCTCCCGCACCTCCCGATATCGCAGGAGTTCCGCCGCCACCGAATCCAGCACCCGGGCCCGGCCGCACCCCGACGCCGCCTCCCGTAGTCGGCGCTCGGCCTCCTGGCCGTACCGCCGTGCGGGCCCGCGCGCCGCGATCCGGCAGCTCCACTCCACGAGCGGCCCGCCCACGATGCCGGCCAGCATGAGCAGCACCGGAACCCCCAGGTTCGGCGCCATCACCCCCGCGATCTGCCCGACCAGCCACAGACCGCCGGCCACCTGAAGGATCGTCATCGCCGCCTGCGCGAGGACCGCGACGGGCCACCAGCCCGGGCGCGGGGGCCGCCCCGGGGGCAGCCCGGCCCGCGCCACCAACTGGTCCAGCGCCTCGGGCAGCCCCTGCGCACCGCGTACGGCGGCCTCGCGCACGGCCTGCGCCCACGGCCCCGGCATGCCTGCCGAGGCCTGGTCGGCCACCGTGCGCACCGCGTGTTCGACACGCTGGCGCGCGGTGGCCTCCTCGTCCTGCTGTGTACTCAGCATGAGGCGTCCGGTGGGTGCCTCGCGCCGGCTTCGGCACCACCGCCACAGCCGCAGCCAGGGCGTGCCGCAGGCCTTGTTGGCGTTGCGCAGCCAGGCCCGCTCGGCCGCGTCGCCCGCGGCGGTGGCGCCCACCGCGTCGGCGAGCCGGGCCGAGAACTCCTCGCGCGCCTCCTCGCTGAGCCCGGTGCTCGACCGGGTGGCGTAGACGGGCCGCAGGCGCTGGGCCGCGGCGTCCACGTCGGCCGAGATCCGCCGCACCGCGGCTCCGCGCTCGGCCACGAACTGACCCAGCGCCTCGCGCAGCTCACCGACGCCGTGCCCGGTGAGCGCGGACAGCGCGAGCACGGTCGCGCCCGGCTCGCCGTACTCTCCGAGGGCGATCCCGTCCTCGTCGAGCAGCCGTCGCAGATCGTCGAGGACCTGGTCGGCGGCCTCGCCGGGCAGCCGGTCGATCTGGTTGAGGACAACGAACATGATCTCCGCGTGGCCGGACATGGGCCGCAGGTAGCGCTCGTGGAGGACGGCGTCCGCGTACTTCTCCGGATCGACGACCCAGATGACGGCGTCGACGAGCCGCAGGATGCGGTCCACGTGCTCGCGGTGCTGCACGGCCGCCGAGTCGTGGTCGGGCAGGTCCACCAGGACCAGACCGCGCAGTTGCGGGTCGGCGTCCTGGGCCTGTACCGGGCGCCTGCGCAGCCGTCCCGGGATGCCGAGCCGGTCGATGAGACCGGCCGCGCCGTCGCTCCAACTGCACGCGATGGGAGCCGCGGTGGTCGGCCGCCGTACGCCGGTCTCCGAGATGGCGACGCCGGCGAGAGCGTTGAACAGCTGGGACTTGCCGCTGCCGGTGGCGCCCGCGATGGCGACGACGGTGTGCTGCCCGGAGAGCCGGCGCCGCGCCGCGGCCTCGTCGAGGACCCGGCCCGCCTCCGCGAGGGTGGCGCTGTCGAGCCGGGTGCGGGACAGGCCGACCAGTTCGCGCAGCGCGTCGAGCCGGGAGCGCAGCGGTCCGTCGTACGCCAGCGGGGGCACGGCCGAGTGCCGGGAGGGCCGGGGCTCCACGGGTACGAGTTCGGCGGCGGCCGTCTCGCTGACGCGGCGCGCGATCAGCCCGTCGTCCCAGGCGTCCTCGGCCTCCGTACGGCTCTGTGCGTCGTCGTCCGCCCCGCGCGCGTCGTTGTCGTCGTGCTCCACGCGCGCGTGGGCGACGTCGGCCTCCTTGACCATGCTGACCTGCCCCGTCACCTGGTGGTCGCGGGCCGCCGCCCCGGGGACCCGGTGGCCCCCGGCGTCCCCGGGCGTCTCGGCGTCTTTAGCCTCCGGGACGCCTTCGGCGCCGTGGCCGTCCTCGGACCTGGCGTCCGGCGTCCTGCCCCGGATCCAGGCGTCTCCTTGCGTGTGCTCCCCGCCGGCCGTTCCGTCCGCCCTTCCGTCCGTCTCCTGGTCCGTGAGGACGGTGCCCTGCTTCTGATCGGTGTGTTCCGTTCGGTCCTGGTCAGTGACGGCGGTCACCGGTCACCTCTCCTTCAGCAGTACGGACAGCGCGGCGATGAGTTCGGCCTGGGGCTCGGCGTGCACGTCGAGGGCGTCGAGCGGGGCCAGACGGCGCTCTCGTTCGACGTGGATCACCCGGTCCAGGTGTTCGGTCAGCAGCCGCCCGGCGCGGTCGCGCAGCCGCAGCGCTCCGTGCGCGCCGATCCGCTCGGCGAGCCTCTCTCCCGCGGACCGCGCCCGGCGTCCTCCCAGCAGTCCGGTCGCGGCCAGGGCGGCGACGGCCTCGGCGTCCGGAGCGAGGCTCCGGTCCAGCCTGCGCACCTCGTCGTCGGCGTACTCCTCCAGCTCCCGCCGCCAGCGCCGTACGGCAAGGCCGATGCGGTGCTCGGCGCTCTCCGACACGCGGTCGCGGTCGGCGAGCTCCGGTGCCGTGGCGGCCTGCTCGTGCCGCCAGGCGTCGTCCACGCGCTCGTCGGCGGCGGTGACGGCACACAGCAGCAGGGCGGCCAGGCTCTCCACGAGCGCGTCGAGCAGCTCCCCTGCGGTGCAGTCCAGGGGGAAGGCGCGCCACCTCTTCAGGGCGTCCCCGGCGAGCACCGCCCCCGCCTGGAGCCGTCCTCGTACGCGCGCGTGCTCACTGTCGTAGGCGGTCTCGACGGCCGAGGTGAGCCGCAGCGCGGCGGCGTACTGGGAGGCGGTGGCGCCGGCCAGCTCGGGCATCCGGGATTTCAGCGAGTCGAGGAGGCCCTGGGCCGTGCGGGCCATGGCGTACTCCCGGGCCCCAGGTTCCTGGGTCTGGTGCACCAGCCAGGTGCGCAGCTGTGCGACGGCGGAGGCGGGCAGCAGGCCCCCGCCCCAGGCGGACTCGGGCAGCTCCGGCACGGTGAACCGCGGTACCTCGCCGAGTCCTGCCTTGGTGAGCAGCGCCCCGTACTGGCGGGAGACCTCCGAGGCGACCTGGTGCGGCACCCGGTCCAGGACGGTCACCAGCGTGGCGTCGTACTCCTTGGCCGTGCGGAGCAGGTGCCACGGGATCGCGTCGGCGTAGCGGGCGGCCGTGGTGACCATGACCCAGATGTCGGCGGCGCAGATCAGCTCGGCGGCCAGGACACGGTTGTCGGAGATCAGGGAGTCGATGTCGGGCGCGTCGAGGAGAGCGAGCCCGGGGGGCAGGGTGTCGACGGTCTCCACGCGCAGCACCCGGGTGGGGGTGCTCTCCTGCACCAGCAGGTCGTCGCCGGCCGCGGGATCGCCCCTGGGTACCCACACGCGCGTGAGGTCCGGCAGTACGCGCATGCCACTGAACCAGTGGTGGTCCTCCGGATGGCAGACCAGCACCGGTGTCCTAGTGGTCGGCCGCAGCACGCCCGCCTCGCTGACCCGCCGTCCGACGAGCGAGTTGACGAGAGTGGACTTCCCGGCGCCTGTCGACCCGCCGACGACCGCCAGCAACGGTGCTTGGGGCCTTCGCAACCGCGGCACCAAGTAGTCGTCTAGCTGAGCGAGCAGTTCGTCGCGGTTGGCACGCGCACGGGGAGCCCCCGCCAGAGGCAGCGGGAAGCGTGCGGCGGCGACACGGTCGCGCAGGGCGGATAGTGCGTCGAGCAGCTGAGGCCTTACGTCCAAGGTCACCACATGTGAAGAATGCCCAATTTTAGGGGAATTCTGAAGCATATGAGCATGTCTGCGCGCCGATTGGACACAACGGACGGATGGGATGACTGGGACGCGGGCACAGTCGAGGCATAACGAGTGCACAACACCAGGTGCGCCGGACGTCAAAAGCGATGCACGATTCGTACCCGCCTGCGATTATCAGGACCGCTTCACTGAACCTCCACATTGAGCCACGGAGGCGAAGCAACCGGGACATGGATCCGGGAGCCCTATCCTTGTCCCCGGCGATGTCACGGATCAGCCCCCACCAGGGCACCGCGACAGAGGCCACCACACCTGGCCCCCGTAGCTCAGTGGATAGAGCAGGCGCCTTCTAAGCGCTTGGCCGCAGGTTCGAGTCCTGCCGGGGGCGCCAGTCTCCGCCCTCCCTCCCGGGAGGGCTTTTCGCTGGTCAGGCAGGGTTTCACCGCACACGACGAAGCCCCGGGGACTCCCCGACCCCCGTGTCGGTCCAGTGCTTGCCGACCTCCGGCGTCGCCGTGTGGGTCATAAGTTCACTCCACTGGTCCTCGGCGCCAGGGGCGGGCAACGTCATATCTTTCACCCCAATGGCCACTGCTTCCTCGGGACACGGAGCGCAGTAGTGCAGCGTGGCGAAAACGCGTTCGCCGCTACGGATGAGGTCGAGCGGGAGTTCATCCACGAACGGACCCTGATCGGCCTGGACGCCGCCGCGGCGAACGGCAAGCGCATCCCGTTGTCAGTGGGTGCTGGCAGGGTCCGTTGCATGACTTCCGCCACCGCCGCCGATTACGGCTGGATACGTTCCTCGTCCTCGCTGTTCGCGTATGGATTGGAGTTCGGGTACACCCTGACGCTGGTGCGGGGAGTCTCGCCTTCGGAGTTGCTCCGGATCGTGGAGGCCGAGCCGCGAGGTGTGTGTCAGGGGCTGAGCAAGTTCATCGAGGCACAGCACGAGTTCTTGGACGGGTACGAGGAGTGGCCCGAAGCCTTCCTCGCGGGAGCGTTCACCGCGCAGGGCGAGGGAGGGGACTGGACTCTTGCCCTGGAGTTCGGAGGCGATCTGGGCACGCGCCCGCGCCTCATGGAGGCACTCTCCGCCGGGACACGTGCTGTCTCGCATTCGAGCAACGGGGGGAAGCCCATGCACTTCTTCCACTGGTACGAAGAGGGGGAGTTGCGGACGACTTTCGAGTGGCCCGCAGACAGGACCGGCAGCACTCCCGATGCGCTGACCCCCCTGATGCTGGAGGTCGGCCTCAACCCGTCGGGGGACGAAGATCCCGATGTCGACAGGAAGGCAGCGGTTCTGGCGCTGGCAGAGCGCCTCACGGGTGTACGGGTGACCGAGGAGCTACTGGCGGAGGCCGACTACCAGGTGGGGGAAGTCCCGGAGGAACCCGTCGAGGAGTGGCAGAGCAAGTAGTTACAGGGTGGTGCGCGGCACGCGGGGCGGTGACCGGGGCCGCCTCATAGTGCGTCGTCGCTCCACTGGTCGAGCAGGTCCTCGTCCGCGGGGCCGTCGGACGGTGCCGCCCCGCCGTGCAGGGGCTGCTCGGTCCAGATGACCTTACCGGTGGGGGTGTACCGGGTTCCCCAGCGCTCGGCGTACCGGGCGATGAGGAACAGGCCGCGTCCGCCCTCGTCCGTGGTCGCCGCGTAGCGCAGGTGGGGCGAGGTGCTGCTGCCGTCCGAGACCTCGCAGATCAGCTTGCGGTCGCGCAGCAGCCGGACGTGGATGGGGTCACTGCCGTAGCGGATGGCGTTGGTGACCAGTTCGCTGAGGACGAGCTCGGTCGTGAAGCTGGCGTCCTCAAGGCCCCAGTCCTTCAGCTGCCGGGCGACATCGGCGCGGACGCGGGAGACGGCCGCGGGGTCGCGCGGCACGTCCCAGTCGGCGACCAGGCCGGGATCGAGTACGCGGGTACGGGCGACCAGCAGGGCGATGTCGTCGCTCGCGCGGTCCGGAGGGAGGGCGTCGAGCACAGCCTGGCAGGTCTGCTCCGGCGACCGGTCGGGATGGGCCAGCGCGGCACTCAGGAGTTCGAGGCCTGTGCCGATGTCCCGTTCGCGGTTCTCGACGAGTCCGTCCGTGTAGAGGACCAGCCGGCTCCCCTCGGGCAGCCGCAGTTCGGTGGCCTCGAAGGGGAGGCCGCCCAGGCCCAGAGGCGGGCCCGCGGGCAGGTCCGGGAAGGTCGCGGTGCCGTCCGGGTGGACGAGGGCGGGCGGCGGGTGGCCGGCACGGGCCAGGGAGCAGGCGCCCGAGGACGGGTCGTAGACGGCGTACAGGCAGGTGGCGCCGGTGAGTCCCTCCTCACCGCCTCCGGCCTCGCCGTCCCGGTCGAGCCGGGCCACCAGGTCGTCCAGGCGGCCCAGCAGCTCGTCCGGGGCGAGGTCCAGGGTGGAGAAGTTGTGCACCGCGATGCGCAGCCGTCCCATGGTGGCCGCCGCGTGCAGTCCGTGCCCCACCACGTCGCCGACCACCAGGGCCACCCGGGCTCCGGACAGCTCGATCACGTCGAACCAGTCCCCGCCCACCCCCGCCTGGGCGGGCAGATAGCGGTAGGCCACCTCGAGGGCGCCCAGTTCGGGCAGGGCGCGGGGCAGAAGGCTGCGTTGCAGGGTGACCGCCATGGTGTGCTCGCGCGTGTAGCGGCGGGCGTTGTCGAGGGCTACGGCGGCCCGGGCGGCCAGTTCCTCGGCGAACGGCACGTCCTCCTCGTCGAAGCGCTCCCCCTGCTGGCAGCGCCAGAAGTCCACCACCCCCAGCACCATGCCGCGGGCGCGCAGCGGCACCGCGATCAGGGAGTGGATGCCGCGCTCCAGGAGACGCGGCGCGCGATCGGGATCCGCCGTCTGCCAGTCCCGCGCGGACGTCAGATCCGCCACGAGCACCCCTCGGCCGGTCTCCGCGCACCGGGCCTGCGGCGTGCTGGGCGTGAAACTGAGCCGCCTGCCCACCTCTGTCAGCGGCCGGTACCCGGAAGGGCCCCGCACCGCGGCCCGGCGCACTTCGTCGATCGTCCCGGTCGGCTCCTGGCCGCTCAGGACCTCCTCCGCCAGTTCCACGGTGACGACGTCGGCGAAGCCGGGAACGGCCACGTCCGCCAGTTCCTGCGCGGTGCGCGACACGTCCAGGGTGGTGCCGATCTTCACGCCGGCGTCGTAGAGGAGTTTCAGGCGCTCGCGTGCCACTTCGGCGCGTCCCGACAGTGCCCGCAGCTCCGTGGTGTCCCTGAGGGTCACCACACTGCCCGCGTATCCGCCGTACGGGGCGGTGGGCCGCTTGTTGACCGCGAGCAGGCGGTCGGCCGTGAGGTGGACCTCGTCGCTGGCCGTGCGTTCCGATATCAGCAGTTCGGCGATGCCGGTGTCCAGGGGCAGGTCGGTGACCTTGTGGCCCTCCGCGTCCGGCGGCAGTTCCAGCAGCCGCTGCGCCTCGTCGTTGGCGAGCAGCAGCCGTCCGTCGCCCCCGACGATCAGCACGCCCTCGCGCACCGCGTGCAGCACGGCGTCGTGGTGGTCGTACATCCGCGTCATCTCGGCCGGTCCCAGGCCGTGGGTCTGGCGCAGCAGCCGCCGGCTCACCAGTGCGGTGCCGCCCGCGGCCAGGGCCAGCGCCCCGGCCGCCGTCCCCAGCAGGACCGGAAGCTGGCGGCCTGCCGTGCTCTCCACCCTCTGGACCGTGATCGCGACCGCTACGGTGCCGACGGCCGCGCCCCCCGGCCTGGTGACGGGGACGTACGAGACCACCGAGCGTCCCTGGGTGGTCCGCAGGACATGGGTGACGGCGGAGTGCGGCGGTTTACGGGGACCGAGGACCGGTTTGCCGATGAGGGCCGGGTTGGAGTGGGTGTACCGGATCCCGTCCTTGGAGTAGATGACGACGAGGTCGACATCGGCCCCCTTCATGATCTTCTGCGCGACGGGCTGAAGCACCTTGGAGGGGTCGGGGCCGGTCATCGCCTTCAGCGTGTCCGGCGCATACGCCAGTGTCTCGGCGATGCCGAGGGAGCGTTCGCGGGCGTCCTTGGTGCTGTCGTCCCCGGCCTGGAGCACGAGGGCGATCAGCGCGGCTGCGACGATCAGGACCGCGATGACCACTTGCAGCAGGAACACCTGGCCGGCGACGCTGCGCGGCCTGAACAGGGACCGCAGTCGCCCCGGGGGCGGCTGCGGCGAGTTGTCGCGCCCGCCGCGCCGGAGAGATCGACGGGAGTGTGCGATCACTTTTCCATTTTGCGCCCTGTGTCCCAGTCGGCATTCCGGCGACGGCGTGGTGGAGCGCACCACGGCCGGCACTACGGACTACGGATGTGGGTGGTCCTGAGCCGGCTGCTTCACGGGCGGGTGCGGGCCCCGGTCACGCGCGCCGCGCCGCGCCGCCTGGCCGGGGCGGGGCGGGGCGGGGCGGGCAGGACCGCGCCCCGGCCCGCGGACCGGGGCGGCTACAGGCCGAGGCCGGGGCCGGCCGTCAGGTCGGCGCCGGGGGTGGTGCGCAGGACGGGGGCGAGGACGACCAGTTCCGGTTGCTTGAAGGTGGGCAGTTCGCCGGGGCTCGGGTTGGTCAGGGGGGCGTCCAGGGCCAGTCCCGGGGTCAGGGTCCGGACGTCGGAGGCGGGCAGGCCGACGTCGACGTGGTCGAAGCCGTCGTCGAGGGCGTGGGCCAGCGGGGCGCGCAGCTCCAGGCCGGGCAGGCCGCCGTCGACCGGCAGTCGCGGCACGGTGTGCTCGGGCAGGAGCCGTCCCTCGACGAAGCGCGGGGGCTCCGGCACGACCGGCGCGGGCAGCGGCACCTGGCCGCCGACCTCGGGCAGTTCCGTGCCGAGGGCCGTCTCCGCGCCGCCCAGCGGGACGGGGACGGGAACCGTGCCGGCCGCGGCGGCGGGGGTCGCGGCCGCGCCCATGGCTGCCGCGATGCCCGTGATGACGGCGGCGAGGGTTCCTCGAGTGGTCGACTTCATGTCAGGTACGGTCCTTTTCCGGGTTCGGGGCTCGACGTCCGTACCGTCCAACGATCCTGACGCCACCAGCAGCACGGGATTCCCCCGAGTGCCGCAGTAGTACGACGGTTCACCGGCCGGTACGGAGGCGCCGAGCTGACGCCTCACGTGGCTCAGCGCTGGAGCGCGAGGCCGCCGAGCAGTGGTTTCGGGGCGTTCAGCGTCTTGGTGGCGCCGTTCACCGTGTGGAGCACTGAGTTCCGGTTCTCGGTGTCGAGGGCGTTGGACTGCTGCTGCAACGGCATGACGTCGACGGGGCCCTTGGTGAGCGTGTTCACGGCGCCGGCGAGGCTGTGGGGCGTGAGGTCGGCGGAGTTCTGGGCGAACGCGGGCGCGGCGGCGCCGGTGAGGGCCAGGGAACCTGCCAGGACGGCGGCAGCCTTCAGGGACTTCATCGTGTTCCTTTCTTCGGCGGCGTCGGTCACCGCGGGGGTTTGTGCCGCCGTGTCCAACGAGCACCGGCCGGACCGGAAACCCCGGCGGCGCGAAATCGCCGGGCCCTCGTGCGGGACCCGGCGACGCATGGGGCTGTGACACGGCCGGCCGCCGTCCCCGGAGGAAACCGGGGGACGGCGGCCGGCCGGACGAATACGCGCGGACGTCAGCCGTTGACGCAGGCGTTGCCGAACGCCGGGTTCAGCACGCCGATGACGTCGATGCTGTTGCCGCAGACGTTGACCGGGACGTGCACGGGAACCTGGACGACGTTGCCCGACAGCACGCCCGGGGAGTTGGCGGCGCCGCCGGTCGCGCCGCTGCTGGCGGCGGCGATGCCGGCACCACCGGCGACGGCCGCGGCGGCGACGGAGGTAAGGACAAGGCCCTTGGCGATACGCGACATGGAGAAGTGCTCCTTGGGGTTGATGCAAAAACACCCGGGCGGGATGCCCGGCGCTGTGTCAACGCGCGGCGCTCCCGCGAGTTGTGCCGCCAAAGGAGTGATATCGAAAGTTCCGGGGCGTACGGGCGGGTTGCGCGCCGGGGGTCACGGGGACGCGCCAGGGGCGGGCGGCCGACGGCACGTCGGGAGTGGGGACGCGACCGGATCGCGGCGGGCCGGGTCTGAGGGCAGGGCGGGCAAGGCCACTGTCAGGGGCAACCACAAATCAGGGTGGGGGCCGGCAGCAGGCCAGAGGCAGGAACGGCGGCAGGCTGGGAGCGTGATGGAGCGGGGCTGCGGGGCGCAGTGGAGCCAGCGGCAAGCCGGGGCGCGGGTGGTGGCACGCCGGGGACAGGCCCGCAGCGGGGCCGCGGCGGGTCTGGGCCGCGGGCGGCCCAAGGCCGGGAATCGCGCGAGGCAACAGCACCCGACGACCGCGACCAGCGGCAAGTCAGAGCGAGGGCGATAGCACACTGGGGGCAGGGACGCAGCGTCGTCGGGCCGAGGCCGGGCGTGGAGTGGGGCCAACGGCACGCCACACGGCGGAATCGACGGCGAGCCGGGACGGGGACCAGCGGCACGCCAGGAGCACCGGACCCAGTGGGGCCGCGGCTAGCCAGTGCCAGCGCCTCAAGCAGGCCAGCGCCCAGGCATGCCAGGACCTCGCGCAGAGCTGGGCCGCGGGTGGTCGCTCGTGGCGTCAGCAAGACACACGCCCGGCCCGGCAGCAAGGCCGCACGACGGCCGCCAGCGAGGCAACCGCGTCGACCGTCTGCAAGACCCCCGACGGAAGTCAGCAAGACCACCACGCCAACCGACTGCAAGACCCCCGACGGAAGTCAACAAGGCCACCGCCCCAGTCGGCTGTAGAGACGTAAACGGGTGCCGGACGTCGTGTCCGGCACCCGTGGGGGGCCGATGCGGTGGCCCGTGGGTTCAGCTCTGGCGCTGAGTCGCCGTGCGGCCGCGGCGGTAGAGGAACGCGCCGCCGGCGATCAGGGCCGCGCTGGCGGCCGAGGACGCCAGCAGGGCGCCCGTGCCGGTCTCGGCAAGCTGCGGGGCCGCGTCGGGCGTGCCCTCCTCGAAGGACGCCGGAGCCGGCAGGGTCTGGGCACGCTGGGTCTCTGGCGTCGCCTCGTCCACCCGCGACGGGGTCCCCGCGTCCGGCGTGGCCTCAACCGGCGTCTGCGCCGGTGTCGTCGGCGTCGCCACAGGCGGCACAGTCGGCGTCGGCGTCGCCACAGGCGGCAGAGTCGGCGTCGCCACAGGCGGGACAGTCGGCGTCGGCGTCGCCACAGGCGGCGGCGTGACCCCGGGTGTCGGCACCGCGGTCGGCGCCGAGCCGTTGGCGCAGCGGTTACCGAACGCGGGGTTCAGCAGCGCCACCACGTTCACGGTGTTGCCGCAGACGTTGACCGGCACGTGCACGGGAACCTGGAGGACGTTGCCCGAGAGCACACCCGGGGAGTTCGCGGCGGCACCGTCGGCGTGCGAGTCGGCCAGGGCTGGGCTGCCGTACAGGGTCAGCATGCTCGTCGCGGCGGCGGCCGCGAACACTCCCCTGCTCAGAGTCTGTCGCAATCTCGTTGTCTTCCTGCTTGCAGCCACTCGCTCCGAGCGGCTTGAAGAAGTGGGAAGGCCGGCCTTGGGCGAGAGATCGGTGTCCAAGGCCGGCCGTGACACAGCCGGTGCGGCTGGGTGCGCCGGACGGTCAGCCGTTGGCGCAGACGTTGCCGAACGTCGGGTTCAGCAGCGCGATGACGTTGACGGTGTTGCCGCAGACGTTGACCGGCACGTGCACGGGAACCTGGACGACGTTGCCCGAGAGCACGCCCGGGGAGTTCGTGGCGGTACCCGCGGCTCCGGAGTCGGCGAAGGCGGGGCCCGCCATGCCCAGGGCCACGATGGCGCCGGTGACGACAGCAACGCTCTTCTTCATGAATTGTTCCCTTCTTGGGGTCGATGCCCCGATGGCGGTCTGAAACCGAGTGAACACAACCGATACGGTCGTGATGCTGAACGAGGAATAGCCGTAATGGGAAAACGCGGAACGTGAGTCGCCGAGCACTTCACTCGTTTGACCCGCGCGACCATACGATTCACCCTCGACTGCATTGTCTGGAAAGGGTTCTTCGGAAAGGTACGGGCAGCCCCCGGCAAAGCGGCGGGCCCTGGGCGGACCTGATCCGGTTCAGCTCCCGGTACTGGCGGAGAGGACCGACAGATCGTCGCCGATGGCGAGCGCCGCGGGAGCGGCCGCCACCGGCATACCGGCGACAGGGGCGGCGGCTGCCGCGGCGACCTTTGCCTTCTTGAGCACTGCCCGTTCCTTTCCTCGTAGCGACGCACGTCCTACGACTTCATCAACCCGGTGCGGCATGTTTGGTTGCGGGGGTTCACCCGCTTGGACCCCACCGCATTCAAAACTGAGGAAAATCACGGGAGTCCAAAAAACACACAAGCAGTCCGGATCGTCGACCGGCGGAGTGTTCAGTGCCGCGGCGGTGACGGCTCCGGATGAGGGCGTACGTACCCCGGGGCATTCCTGTGCCGGGGCGCCGTCGGCAAATCACGAGAGCGCCCGATGGGGGAGAAAACGAGGAGCGCTGCTGGAACCTCGCCGGTCCATGCCGCGACCGGAACCACGGAGAACATCAGGAAGGACACCGCGGCAGCGGTCAGCATGGCCGGCTTGCGCCGCATCCGGTCCACCCAGGCTCCGACGGAGAGACCGATAATCAACCACGGCAGCCAGGCCGAGGCGCTCAGTACCCGAACCCCTCGCGCCCGACTCCGCCGCGGGCAGGGGCTTCTACGACACCACGTCCTTGCGGGCGAACCCGCGGAAGGCCAGGGCGAACAGCACCAGCGCGTAGCTGACGGAGACCGCCGTGCCCTGGATCATGCCGGACCACTCGGCGTGCGGCTGCACGGCGTCGGCCCAGGCGTACTGCCAGTGCGCGGGCAGGAAGTCGCGCCAGTGTCCGAGGGCCGTGACGGCGTCCAGGACGTTGCCCACGATGGTCAGGCCGACCGCGCCGCCCACGGCGCCCAGGGGCGCGTCCGTCCTGGTGGACAGCCAGAACGCCAGGGCCGCGGTGACCAGTTGCGACACGAAGATGTACGCCACGACCACCAGCAGCCGCTGCGCGGCGGTCCCCGCGTCGAGCGCGGCGCCGGTGGGTATCCGCAGTGGGCCCCAGCCGTAGGCGGCGGTGCCGACGGCGAGCGCCACCAGCGGCAGCAGCACCATCGCGGCCAGGCTGAGCCCGAGTCCGACGACGAGCTTGGACCACAGCAGCCGGGCCCGCGGCACGGGCGCGGCGAGCAGATAGCGCAGGGAGGACCAGCTCGCCTCGGAGGCGACGGTGTCCCCGCAGAACAGCGCCACCGGGATCACCAGCAGGAAGCCGGCCGAGACGAACAGGTTCACCGCGGCGAAGTTGGCGGCGGACGCGGTGGCCGTGTCCATCAGCGTCACCCGGTCACCGCGGCCGCCCGGACCGCCGCCGATGGCGAAGGCGACGGCCAGCACGAAGGGCAGCGCGGCCAGGATGCCGCCCATGACCAGCGTGCGGCGCCGCTTGAACTGCCGCACCAGCTCCACTCGCAGGGGCAGGGTGCGGCCCGCCCGGTAACCGGAGGCGACCTCGGTGCTCTCGGCGAGCGTGCTCACGCGGAACCTCCGATCAGGGTGAGGAAGGCGTCTTCGAGCCGGCGGTGGGGGCCGACCGCGACGACGGGCACCTCCAGGCGCACCAGCTCCGCGACCAGGTCCTGTGCCGTGCCGCCGGTCTCCAGCCGGACCAGGAGGCCGTCCTCGGTGCGCAGTGCCGAGGCGACGTCCGGCAGGGCGGACACCTTCTCCACGACCGGGTCCTCCACCGGGGTGGCGGTCCCCACGAGCAGCGTGTCGCCGGAGCCGACGATCTCGCCGACGGGACCCGCCTGCACCAGACGTCCCCGGTCCATCACCACCAGGTGGGTGCAGGACTGTTCGACCTCGGAGAGCAGATGGCTGGAGACGATCACCGTGCGGCCGCCGGCCGCGTAGCGGATCATCACCTCGCGCATCTCGCGGATCTGGGGCGGGTCGAGGCCGTTGGTCGGCTCGTCCAGGATCAGCAGGTCCGGCAGGCCGAGCATGGCCTGCGCGATCGCCAGGCGCTGGCGCATGCCCTGCGAGTAGGTGCGTACGGCACGGGCCAGGGCGTCGCCGAGGCCGGCGATCCGGAGGGCCTCGTCCAGGTGCGCGTCCTCTGCTGGGCGGCCGGTGGCCCGCCAGTACAGCTCCAGGTTCTCCCGGCCGGACAGATGGGGCAGGAAACCGGCGCCCTCGACGAAGGCGCCGACCCGCGACAGCACGGGCGTGCCCGGCCGTATGGCGTGGCCGAAGACGCGGATCTCGCCGTCGTCCGGCTGGATCAGGCCCATCAGCATGCGCAGGGTGGTGGTCTTGCCCGCGCCGTTCGGCCCGAGCAGGCCGAGGACCTGGCCCTTGTCCACCTGGAACGAAAGGTCCCGTACCGCCATGGGGGTCCCCCCTGCTCGAGCGAAGCCGAGAGCTTGGGGGAGGTCGGCCGACTTCGCGTAGCGCTTGCTCAAGCCGGTGATCCGCAGCGGGACGTCGGCCAGTTCCGGGTCGGGCGCGGGCGCGGCCGTGCGGCGGCGGGCCGTCAGCAGCAGGGCGAGCGCGACCGCGGCGCCGGCGAGCGGCAGCCACCACACCCAGGCGGGCAGCGGTGCCGCCGCCGTGGTCACGCCCGGGGCGGTCGGCACCTTCAGGTCGCTCTTCAGGCCGACGGTGTACGTCGCCGGGGCGGCCGGTGAGGCGTAGCCGAGGTCGGTGGAGGCGAGGACCAGGCGGAGCCGGTGGCCCTTCTGCACCTCGTGGTCGACGGCCGGGAGGGTGAGGGTGACGTCCTTGCCCGCCTTGGCGCCCTCGACGCGCACGGGGGTCACGAGCTGGGAGGGCAGTACCGGCTGCTGCTTGCCCGGTCCGACGTCGTAGAGCTTGGCGAAGAGCACCGCGTCGTCGGCGGTCGAGGTGACGTGGACGGTCACCGTGGGCGATCCGGTGACGCGCAGACCGGCGCCGAGGGGTGCGGAGTCGAAGCGCGCGTACTGGCCGGGGAAGTCGAGGGACACCCCGACGCCGAGCGAGGAGAGCTGGGACAGTCCGCCGGAGCCGCCGAGGCCCGGCAGGGCGGACACGGCGGGCGGGTTGGCCCCGGCGGGGTTCTCGAAGCGCCGCTCGCCTCCGCGCAGGGCGATGGACCGCTGCCCGCCTTCGAGGCCCGGGTACGTGCTTCCGCTCGCGCCCCGCAGCAGGGCCCTGCCGTCGGTGGAGTCCACGCCTCCGGTGCGGGTGACGCGGAAGGCGGGGCCGGTGTCGGTGTTCTTGTCGCCCTTGAGGTAGCGGTCGAACCAGGTCTTCACGCGCGCCTGGACGCGGCTGGTCTCCATGTCGCCGCCGTCGTGGCCGCCCGCGATCCAGTCGACGTCGACCGGGGCGCCGTTCGCGCGGATCGCCGTGGCGGCGGCGTCGGCCTGGCCGAGCGGGAAGAGGGAGTCCGTCTGACCCTGCACCAGCAGGGTCGGCACCTTGATGCGGTCGGCGACGGCGGACGGCGAGCGCTCCTGGAGCAGTGCGCGCGCCTCGGCGTCCGGCTTGCCCGACTCGGCGACCCGCTCGTACATCCGGCACAGCGCGGGCTCGAACTTCGCGCATCCGCCGCCGGAGTTGACGAAGGCGCCCGCCCACAGCTTCTTGAAGACGCCGCCCGGGAAGAGCGCGTCCGCGAGGTTCCAGTAGGTGATCGCCGGGGCGATGGCGTCCACCCGGTGGTCGTGTCCGGCGGCAAGGAGGGAGATCGCCCCGCCGTAGGAGGCTCCGGCCACGCCCACGCGCGGGTCGCCGGGCCCGTCGAGCCGCACCTCGGGCCGCCGCGCCAGCCAGTCGATCAGCCTGGAGACGTCGGCGACCTCGCCCTTGGGGTCGTTCAGCCCGATCTTTCCGGTGGATCCGCCGAAGCCGCGCGCCGACCAAGTCAGCACCGCGTATCCGTCCCCGGCGAGGTCCTGGGCCTGGCGCCGTACGTCGTCCTTGCTGCCGCCGAAGCCGTGCCCGAGCAGGACGACGGGGTGGCGGCCGGGCGTGGCCGGGGTGAAGTACGAGGTGTCGACGCGCACCCCGTCGCCCATGGCGAGCACCTGGTCGGCGCGGTGCACCGGGGGCGGGTCGTCGGAGGCGATCGCCGTCCACGTGCCGGCGCCGGCCAGCACGACGACGGCGGCCCCGGCGGCCAGCAGGCGCCGGGGCCTCCGCAGCAGCCCGCGCAGTCCGGGCGGTCGAAGATCCATGCCCTCCACGGTACGGGCCGCCACCGACAGCCGAAGCCGCCGCCGGACCGAACCTCCGCACCTCCTCGGGGAGTACGGGGCGGCCGCGGTGTACCGCGTTCGCGGTACGCGGCGGCGGCTCCATCGTCCTACGGCCGGGCGTCCTCCGGGATGGACACCAGCCAGCGGGTGTCGCGGCGGGGACGGAGGTAGAGGGCCCAGTAGAGGGTGGCGACCGCCATGATGCCGCCGGTCAGCAGCAGGTAGGTGATGTCCTGCCGGCTGAGGATGTAGGCCAGGAGTGCGATGAGCAGCACGGGCATGGCCGGCCACAGGGGCATGCGCCACGCGGGCGTGTGCTTGTGGGAGCCGCGGCGGGCCAGCAGCGCGCCGACCGCGACGAGCAGGTACATCCCGGTCACCGAAACGCCCGTGACGCCGTACAGGGTGTCCAGGTTGACGAAGCACAGCAGGGCGCCGGGCACGCCCACCGCGAGGGTGGCGACCCACGGGGAGCCGAAGCGGCCGAGCCTGGAGAATGCCTTGTTGACCGGCTCCGGCCAGGCCTTGTCGCGGGCGGAGGCGAACAGCACGCGGGAGTTCTGGATGACCATGACGATGCCGGCGTTGATGATCGCCAGGGCCACGCAGAGGCTGACGAAGGTACCGACCGCGGAGTTGGACCAGGCGATCACCATGGCGCTCAGGTTTCCGCTGGTCAGCTCCTTGATGTCGGAGGCGCCCATGGTGATGGCGACGACGGGCACGAGGATGATCACGGAGGAGATGGCCAGGGTGGCGAGCACCGTGCGGGCGACGTTGCGGCGCGGGTTCTCCAGTTCCTCGGAGAGGTAGACGGCCGTCGAGAAGCCCTGGGTGGCGAAGAGGGCGATGGCGAGTCCGGAGATGACGAGCATGGCCGTCACGGTGTCGGTGTGGCCGCCGGAGCCGGCCACCTGCATGGAGACCAGGCTGCCGACGCCCCGGTGGCTGTGCGCGAAGCCCAGCACGGCGACCACACCGGCGGCGATGACCTCGAGGACCAGGAAGATTCCGGTGATCCAGGCGTTGGCGCGCAGGTCTAGCAGGCCGGCGAGGGTGGCCATCAGCATCACGCCGGCGCCGGTCAGGGCCGGGTCGAGGTGCACGACCGGCGCCAGGTAGTCCGCGGTGCCCATCGCGATCACCGGCGGGACGATCATGACGACGAGCAGGGACAGCACGAAGACCAGCCAGCCCGCCAGCCGTCCGGCCATGGTCGACACCATGGCGTACTCGCCGCCCGCGCTGGGGATGAGGGTTCCCAGTTCCGAGTAGCAGAACGCCACGGCGATACACAGCAGCGAGCCGATGGCGAGGGTCAGGGCGGTGGCGGTGCCGAGCGAGCCGAGGAGGTCGGGGACGACCACGAAGAGGGTGGAGGCGGGGGTCACGCACGAGAGGGTGAGGAGGGTGCCGCCGACGACCCCGATGGAACGCTTGAGCTGGGCGGGGCTGTCCGTCGCCTGTGCGGGACCGCCGGCCGCTTCCGGGGCGGCGTTCTCGACAGAGCGGAGCAGGTCGGTCATGCGGCGGTTCCGATCGACTTGTGCAAACAGGTGAGGGTCCGGGGAGCGCGCTATCGCCTCCGGCGGTTCGCGGTCGTAAGCACTCTCGTCCGCTCCCGGCCCAGTCATCGAACATCAACGAAAACCATTGAGTCAATGGCCGTTAACCTACGGAATCCGTGGCGGAACGGCGATCTACGACTGATTCACGCGTCGAACGGTCCCATTGTTCGGGCCCTTACGGGCGTGCGGGAATCGCAGAGGACCCACGAAAAAAGACGAGGCCGTCCGCATATCGGACGGCCTCGTCATCGCCTGCGGCGATGGCCGGGTCATGGCGGTCGGGGATCCCGACCGCCGGGCAGCGCGCCGGTCAGTGATTGCGCGGGAACCCGAGGTCCACGCCCGCGGGGGCCTCGGACGGGTCCGGCCAGCGGGTGGTGACGACCTTGCCGCGGGTGTAGAAGTGCGTGCCGTCGTTGCCGTAGATGTGGTGGTCGCCGAAGAGCGAGTCCTTCCAGCCGCCGAAGGAGTGGTAGCCCACCGGCACCGGGATCGGCACGTTGACGCCGACCATGCCGGCCTCGATCTCCAGCTGGAACCGGCGGGCCGCGCCGCCGTCCCGGGTGAAGATCGCCGTGCCGTTGCCGAACGGCGAGGCGTTGATGAGCGCCACGCCGTCCTCGTAGGTGTCCACGCGCAGCACGCACAGCACCGGGCCGAAGATCTCGTCCTGGTAGGCCTTGGCGCTGGTGGGCACCTTGTCCAGCAGCGAGATGCCGACCCAGTGGCCGTCCTCGAAGCCCTCGACCGTGTAGCCGGTGCCGTCCAGGACGACCTCGGAGCCCTCGCTCGCGGCGTTCTCCACGTACGAGGCCACCTTGTCGCGGTGCGCCTTGGTGATCAGCGGGCCCATCTCGGAGGACGGGTCGCTGCCGGGGCCGATCTTGATCTTCTCGGCGCGCTCGCGGATCTTCTCCACCAGCTCGTCGCCGATCGCGCCGACGGCGACGACGGCCGAGATGGCCATGCAGCGCTCGCCCGCCGAGCCGTACGCGGCCGAGACGGCGGCGTCGGCGGCCGCGCCCAGGTCGGCGTCCGGCAGCACCAGCATGTGGTTCTTGGCGCCGCCGAGGGCCTGCACGCGCTTGCCGTTCGCGGAAGCGGTGGTGTGGATGTAGCGGGCGATCGGGGTGGAGCCGACGAAGGAGACCGCCTTGACGTCCGGGTGCTCAAGGAGGCGGTCCACCGCCACCTTGTCGCCGTGGACCACGTTGAAGACGCCGTCGGGCAGCCCGGCCTCGGCCAGCAGCTCGGCGATCCTCAGGGAGGCCGACGGGTCCTTCTCGCTCGGCTTCAGCACGAAGGTGTTGCCGCACGCGATGGCGATGGGGAACATCCACATCGGGACCATCGCCGGGAAGTTGAACGGCGTGATGCCGGCGACCACGCCCAGCGGCTGCCGGATCG
The DNA here is from genome assembly GCF_035917575.1 of Streptomyces sp. NBC_01788. Lineage (GTDB taxonomy): Bacteria > Actinomycetota > Actinomycetes > Streptomycetales > Streptomycetaceae > Streptomyces. Next base: position 2,919,695 of record NZ_CP109090.1, read on the forward strand.
CGGCCACGTCGACGCGGGTGGCGACCTGGGTGGACAGCTCGCCCTTGAGCTGCACGTTGATGCCGCAGGCCAGGTCGACGATCTCCAGGCCGCGCGCGACCTCGCCGAGCGCGTCGGAGTGCACCTTGCCGTGCTCGGCGGTGATCAGCTCGGCGATCTCGTCGCGGTGGGCGTCCAGCAGCGCGCGGAACTTGAACAGGATCGAGGTCCGCTGGGCGAGCGAGGACTGCCCCCAGGTCAGGTACGCGTCCTTCGCGGCGGCGACCGCGGCGTCCACCTCCTCCACGGAGGCGAACGCGACCTTGGTGGTGACCTCGCCGGTCGCCGGGTCCGTGACCGGCCCGTACGTCCCCGAGGCGCCTTCGACGGTCTTCCCGCCGATCCAGTGGTTGACGATCTTCGTCATGCCCGGTTACTCCTTCACAGATGGCGGCGACGGGTCGAAACGTGCCGTGCGTACAGCTCATGTGCCGTGCCCCGCGACGAGCGCGCCGCGGTCCCGGCCACAGGTACATCCCACCAGGCCTGCGCGGAAGGCGCGCCCGACACTGTGTCTGCGGTTTCCGTCTCCATGTAGACACATGTGGGAGTGTCCGCCGCGCGGGACGCGGCGGGGACGGCGCACGGATTCCGCGCTCGGGCGGAGTGCGGCCTGCCGCCGCCCCGGCGGTGGGTTGCCGGGACCTCCGGCGCGGGGCCGTAGCGGGCGGGGAGTCGACGCTCGCACTTCGCTCCTGCCAGGGCGAAGCGGCATCCCGCGCCGGAGGCGTTCTGTGCCCGTGCGCCACGAGGCACGTGCGGGTCCGCGCCCAGCGTGCCCGTGGCGCTCGGGTGAGGAAACTCTTGGTCCGCCGGGCCGCCGGCGCGCAGGCGGGCACGGCCGCGCGGTGATCGGGTCGCACGCCATCGGCTGCCCTCGGCCTCCCTTCACTCCCCCGGTTCTAGTGCCGGGCACGGACCCCTGTCAATGGTTTGTCCGGACATACGGACGACAGGGTCGGCGTGCGGCCGCGTAAACCCCCTGGCAGGTAAGTCGCCTGCTTCAGCTCTGTCACAAAAACCTCTGCCGTGTCACACATGTCGCGAGTACGCGGGTCCTCGGTCACACCCGGCCGACAGCCGCTTGCCGGTGCGCGGTCGGTCTCGTTCACCGACCACAGGCTTGGAGATCGCCAGCGCAGCGCCCGGCTCCCCCGACGGCCTCTCCGGCCGCCGCCGTGGTGCGCGCGGGGAGGTGCACGTCATGACCGACCGAAGGCTCTGGTCGTACAAGGAGATCGCGGCGCACATCCGGGTGCAGCCGGACACCGTGCGGTCCTACCGCAAGCACGGGCTGCTGCCGCCGCCCGACCATGTGGAGGGCGGCAGGCCCTACTGGTACGCCGACACGGTCCGCGCCTGGGTCGCCGCCCGGCCCGGCAACCGCGGACGCAGAGCCGACTGACCCACGGCCGTCGCACCGGTACGGGGGTGCCCCACGCGGAGTGGGGCACCCCCGTGCCGGCTCAGCTCCACGGTTCGATGACGGTGACCCCGGATCCCGGTGCCGTGCCCATCGCGGCGAGCGCGTCCGGGACGGCCGCCAGCGGGATGGCCGATGTCACCAACAGGTCGGGGCGCAGCACTCCGGCCCGTACCAGTTCCAGCATCGCCGGATAGGCGTGCGCGGCCATGCCGTGGCTGCCCAGGAGTTCGAGTTCCAGGGCGATGGCGCGGGCCATGGGCACCGGGGTGGTGCCGTTCGCGGAAGGCAGCAGGCCGACCTGGACGTGGCGGCCCCGTCGGCGCAGGCCGTTCACCGAGGCGGCGCAGGTGGCGGGCGAGCCGAGCGCGTCGAGCGAGAGATGGGCGCCGCCGCCGGTCAGCTCGCGCACCCGCTCCGCCGTGTCCTCGACGGCGGACGCGTCGACGCAGTGGGCGGCGCCGAATTTCCGGGCCAGGTCCAGGGCCCGGGCGGACACGTCCACCGCGACCACCCTGGCCCCCGCGGCCGCCGCGATCATCACCGCGGACAGGCCCACGCCCCCGCAGCCGTGCACGGCGACCCAGTCGCCGGCGGCCGCCCGGCCCTGCTGCACGACCGCGCGGTACGCGGTGGCGAACCGGCAACCGAGCGAGGCCGCCGTGGCGCAGGACAGGCCCTCGGGTACGGCGACCAGGTTCACGTCGGCGTGGTCGAGCGCCACGTACTGGGCGAAGGAGCCCCAGTGCGTGAAGCCCGGCTGGGTCTGCCGCTCGCACACCTGCTGGTCGCCGGCCGCGCAGGCGGGGCAGGCGCCGCAGGCGCAGACGAAGGGGACGGTCACCCGGTCCCCGGGCCGCCAGCGGGTCACCCGGGTGCCCACCTCCTCGACGGTCCCGGCGAGTTCGTGCCCGGGCACGTGCGGCAGCGTGATGTCGGGGTCGTGGCCCTGCCAGCCGTGCCAGTCGCTGCGGCACAGGCCGGTCGCCTCGACCCGCACCACGACCCCGTGCTCCGCGGGCCTCGGGTCGGCCACCTCGCGCACCTCGGCCGGCTCCCCGTACCGCTCGAACACCACAGCTCGCATCGCCGTCTCGCTTTCCGCCCGGTATCTCCGCGGCCCACCGCCGCCGGCGAAACCGTAGTACGCGGGCACATCCCGGACGCGGGGGCCTGCCTGGTCCCGCCTTCCGCCGACGCCGTGACCCCTCGCGTCACTCCGTTGCCGGTGACGGCGCGGCGACCCGGCCGCGATTCCTTGGAGGAATACCCCCTAGGGGTATAATGTCGACAAGTGGAGGGCCCGATGGCCTCCCCGCGACCCACATGCCCCACCCGCCACGACGAGGAGAACGACATGACCATCCAGACTGGCACTTCGAACACCGTCACCACCGTCTACAAGGTGAGCGGGATGAGCTGCGGTCACTGCGAGGGCTCCGTGTCCGCCGAGCTCTCCGAGGTGACCGGTGTCAGCTCGGTGAAGGCCGTCGCCTCCACCGGCGAGGTCACCGTCGTCTCCGCCTCCCCGCTGGACGAGGAGGCGGTGCGCGCCGCCGTCGACGAGGCCGGCTTCGAACTCGTCGGCCAGGTCTGACGAGGGCCGGTCCACCAAGCCCGTACGTCGTCTGGAGTACCGAGGATGAACACCCGGATGAACACCCACGCCGTCCCGCGGACGCCCACGGCCGACCGGCCGGGCACCGCCGAGGCCGAACTGCTCATCGGGGGAATGACCTGCGCCTCCTGCGCCGCCCGCGTCGAGAAGAAGCTCAACCGCATGGACGGCGTCACCGCGACGGTCAACTACGCCACGGAGAAGGCCAGAATCTCCTACCCCGCCGGGGTATCGGTCGCCGATCTGATCGCCACCGTGGTCAGGACCGGTTACACGGCCGAGGAGCCCCCGCCGCCGGCCTCCGGGCCGGCGGCGGACGCGGAATCCCGGCCGGACGAGGAGCAGGAGGGGCGGGATCCCGAACTGGCCGCCCTGCGCGGGCGCCTGGTCGTCTCCGCGCTCCTCGCCGTCCCCGTGGTGCTGCTCTCGATGGTCCCGGCCCTTCAGTTCACGTACTGGCAGTGGCTCTCGCTGACCCTCGCCGCGCCGGTCGTCGTCTGGGGCGGGCTGCCGTTCCACCGGGCGGCCCTGACCAATGCCCGGCACGGCACGGCCACCATGGACACGCTCGTCTCGATCGGCACCCTGGCCGCGTTCGGCTGGTCGCTGTGGGCGCTGTTCCTGGGCGACGCGGGCATGCCCGGCATGCGCCACGAGTTCCGCCTCACCGTCTCCCGGATGGACGCGGCCTCCACGATCTACCTGGAGGTCGCCGCCGGGGTCGTCGCGTTCATCCTGCTCGGCCGCTATCTGGAGGCCCGCTCCAAGCGACGGGCGGGCGCCGCGCTGCGGGCGCTGCTGGAACTGGGCGCGAAGGACGTCTCCGTCCTGCGCGACGGGAGGGAGACACGGATCCCGGTGGCCGCGCTGGCCGTCGGCGACCGGTTCGTCGTACGGCCCGGCGAGAAGGTCGCCACCGACGGCACGGTCGTCGAGGGCGTCTCGGCGGTCGACGCCTCCATGCTCACCGGCGAGTCGGTGCCCGTGGACGTCGGCCCCGGCGACACGGTCACCGGCGCCGCGGTCAACGAGGGCGGCCGGCTGGTCGTCGAGGCCACCCGGGTCGGCGCGGACACCCAGCTCGCGCGGATGGCGCGGCTCGTCGAGGACGCGCAGGGCGGCAAGGCCGAGGTGCAGCGGCTCGCGGACCGCATATCGGCGGTCTTCGTGCCGGTCGTCCTGCTCATCGCCGTGGGCACCCTGCTCACCTGGCTGTTCGCCACCGGCGAGGTGACCGCCGCGTTCACCGCCGCCGTCGCGGTACTGATCATCGCCTGCCCGTGCGCCCTCGGCCTGGCCACGCCGACCGCGCTGATGGTCGGCACCGGCCGAGGTGCCCAGCTCGGCATCCTCATCAAGGGCCCCGAGGTGCTGGAGTCCACCCGCCGGGTGGACACCGTCGTCCTGGACAAGACCGGAACGGTCACCACGGGCCGGATGACCCTCCAGGAGGTGTACGCCGCCGAGGGCACCGACGAGAAGCGGCTGCTGCGCCTCGCGGGCGCGCTGGAGCACGCCTCCGAGCACCCGATCGCGCGGGCCGTCGCCGTCGGCGCCGAGGAACGGGTCGGACCGCTGCCCCCGGTCGAGCACTTCGAGAACGTCCCCGGTCGTGGAGTACGCGGGCGCGTGGAGGGCCACGACGTGGCCGTGGGACGGCTCGTGGAGCTCGACGACGAGTTGCCCGAGGAGGTGGCCCGCGCCCGGCGCGAGGCGGAGCGCGAGGGCCGTACGGCGGTCGTCGTCGGCTGGGACGGGCAGGCCCGCGGTGTCCTCGCCGTCGCGGACGCCGTCAAGGACACCAGCGCGCAGGCGGTGGCGCGGTTGCGCGCGCTGGGGCTGCGCCCGGTCCTGCTGACCGGCGACAACCGCGCCGTCGCCGAGGCCGTGGCACGGGCCGTCGGCATCGATCCGCAGGACGTGGTCGCCGAGGTGCTGCCCGAGGAGAAGGCCGAGGCCGTCCGGCGGCTGCGGGCCGAGGGGCGGACGGTGGCGATGGTCGGCGACGGGGTCAACGACGCCGCCGCGCTCGCCACCGCCGACCTGGGCCTGGCCATGGGCACCGGGACGGACGCCGCCATCGAGGCCGGCGACCTGACCCTGGTGCGTGGGGACCTGCGGGTGGCCGCGGACGCCATCCGGCTGTCCCGGCGGACGCTGGCCACCATCAAGGGCAACCTCGTGTGGGCCTTCGGCTACAACGTGGCCGCGCTGCCGCTGGCCGCCGCCGGACTGCTCAACCCGATGATCGCGGGAGCGGCGATGGCGTTCTCGTCGGTGTTCGTGGTGACGAACAGTCTCAGGCTGCGCACGTTCCGCTGAATGAAAAGCATTCGAGACCGAAGTAAGAGTCCCTCTAGAGTCCAACGCGCGCCTCACATAAGCTCTTCACAAGCCTCGCGCATCATCCTTACGCTTGGGTTCCGGTCGCCATACTTGGGCTCTTGCGTACCTAACGGACATATGCAAGAGACGCAGATCACAGTGATGTGAACGTAACCATCGAAGGGGTTCGAAGGTCTAAGTTGGCGATGTCGGGCCAGCGTCTTGGGGGGCGCTGACCGGCATCTGAGGATGTCTTGGGGGACTTCCTCAGAGGTGCGTTGCCGGGGCACGTACACCGGGAAGCTTTGAGCGGCCCTCCCGCGCGTGCGCGTCCCGGCAGACCGCACAGCACCAGGTACGACGAGTTCTGCTCGTTGTGCTCACAGCGATTCAGGCGCTGGTCCTTGAACGCCCGGCCGGATCCCGTGGGGGGAATCCGCACCGGGACATGGGAAGGCGCCCTGGCCGTCGGCCCGTGGGGGGACCGGCACGCCGGGGCGCCTTCCGCTTTTTCCGTGATCCGCGCCCTCCGCGCCTCGCTCGTACATCAGTACGCCTGAGAGGTTCGTCCGCACAACACGAGGCCCCGCACCCGCGCACTGCGCGTGGATACGGGGCCGGTGATGCTACGGGGCCGGTGGCGCCGCCGGGAGGCTCAGCGCTCCTCGACCGGGAGGAAGTCGCGCTCGACCACGCCCGTGTAGATCTGGCGCGGGCGGCCGATGCGGGAGCCCGGCTCCTTGATCATCTCGTGCCACTGGGCGATCCAGCCCGGCAGCCGGCCGAGGGCGAACAGGACCGTGAACATCTCGGTCGGGAAGCCCATGGCCCGGTAGATCAGACCGGTGTAGAAGTCGACGTTCGGGTAGAGCTTGCGCTCGACGAAGTAGTCGTCGGACAGCGCGTGCTCCTCAAGCTTCAGGGCGATGTCGAGGAGCTCGTCCTCCTTGCCCAGCGCGGAGAGCACATCGTGCGCGGCGGCCTTGATGATCTTGGCGCGCGGGTCGAAGTTCTTGTAGACCCGGTGGCCGAAGCCCATCAGGCGGACGCCGTCCTCCTTGTTCTTCACCTTGCGGATGAAGGTGTCGACGTCGTTGCCCGAGTCGCGGATGCCTTCGAGCATCTCCAGGACGGACTGGTTGGCGCCGCCGTGCAGCGGGCCCCACAGGGCGCTGATGCCGGCCGAGATCGAGGCGAACATGTTGGCCTGCGAGGAGCCGACCAGGCGGACCGTGGAGGTCGAGCAGTTCTGCTCGTGGTCGGCGTGCAGGATCAGCAGCTTGTCGAGCGCGGAGACCACGACCGGGTCCAGGTCGAACTCCTGCGCGGGCACCGAGAAGGTCATGCGCAGGAAGTTCTCGACGTAACCGAGGTCGTTGCGCGGGTAGACGAACGGGTGGCCGATCGACTTCTTGTACGCGTACGCCGCGATCGTCGGGAGCTTGGCGAGCAGCCGGATGGTGGAGAGGTTGCGCTGCTTCTCGTCGAACGGGTTGTGGCTGTCCTGGTAGAAGGTCGACAGCGCCGAGACGACCGACGAGAGCATCGCCATCGGGTGGGCGTCGCGCGGGAAGCCCGTGTAGAAGTTCTTGACGTCCTCGTGCAGCAGAGTGTGCTGCGTGATCTCGTTCTTGAACGAGGAGAGCTCGTCGACGGTCGGCAGCTCACCGTTGATCAGGAGGTAGGCCACCTCCAGGAAGGTGGAGCGCTCGGCCAGCTGCTCGATCGGGTAGCCGCGGTACCGAAGGATGCCCTGCTCACCGTCGAGATAGGTGACGGCGGATTTGTACGCGGCCGTGTTGCCGTATCCGCTGTCCAAGGTCACGAGACCGGTCTGGGCGCGCAGCTTCCCGATGTCGAAGCCCTTGTCGCCGACGGTGCTGTCGACCACCGGGTAGGTGTACTCGCCGCCGTCGTACCGCAGAACTACAGAGTTGTCGCTCACGTCTTCCCTCACCGACGTAGTGCCTCATCTTCGAGGTGCCCTGACTGTCTCTACCATCCCCCATTTGGCTCAGGAGAGTGCACTCGGGGTCGACCATTGGGCCCATTGGCGGCACTCAGTGCCGCCAACCTGTCCATCCTGCCCCTTCACTCCTGCCACGGGAAGTGCTGTGTGACCTTTACGACTCATTTGATCGATCATTTTTTGTGACGGGGCGTCAGGTACTGGCTCCCGGTCCCCCGGGCGGTGATTTTCAGCCGCCGGCGAGACGGAAGTCCAGCGCCGTGCAGCGCCGCCCCGCCGACACCGTGCGCACCGCCTGGCCGATCGCCCTGCGCGACCCGACGAGCACGACCAGCTTCTTGGCCCGGGTCACCGCCGTGTAGAGCAGGTTGCGCTGGAGCATCATCCAGGCGCCGGTGGTAACCGGGATCACCACGGCCGGATACTCGCTGCCCTGCGAGCGGTGGATGGTCACCGCGTACGCGTGCGCGAGTTCGTCCAGTTCGTCGAACTCGTACGGCACCTCCTCGTCCTCGTCCGTCAGCACCGTCAGACGCTGGTCGACCGGGTCGAGCGAGGTGACGACGCCCACGGTGCCGTTGAAGACACCGTTCTTCCCCTTCTCGTAATTGTTGCGAATCTGGGTGACCTTGTCCCCGACGCGGAAGACCCGGCCGCCGAACCGCTTCTCCGGCAGATCGGGGCGGCCCGGGGTGACCGCCTGCTGGAGCAGTCCGTTCAGCGTGCCGGCGCCCGCCGGGCCGCGGTGCATGGGGGCGAGCACCTGCACGTCCCGGCGCGGGTCGAGCCCGAACCTGGCCGGAATCCGGCGTGCCGCCACGTCCACGGTGAGCCGGCCGGCCTCCTCGGTGTCGTCCTCGACGAAGAGGAAGAAGTCCTTCATGCCGTCGGTCAGCGGATGCTGCCCGGCGTTGATCCGGTGCGCGTTGGTCACCACCCCCGACTGCTGGGCCTGGCGGAAGACGCGCGTGAGGCGGACGGCGGGCACCGGGCCGCCGTCCGCCAGCAGGTCGCGCAGCACCTCGCCGGCGCCCACGCTGGGGAGCTGGTCCACGTCCCCGACGAACAGCAGGTGCGCGCCCGGGGGCACGGCCTTGACCAGCTTGTTGGCCAGCAGCAGGTCCAGCATGGACGCCTCGTCCACGACCACCAGGTCGGCGTCCAGCGGGCGGTCCCGGTCGTAGGCCGCGTCCCCGCCGGGCTTGAGCTCCAGCAGGCGGTGCACGGTGGAGGCCTCGGCGCCGGTGAGCTCCGACAGGCGCTTGGCGGCGCGGCCGGTGGGCGCGGCGAGCACCACCTTGGCCTTCTTGGCCCGCGCCAGCTCCACGATCGAGCGCACCGTGAAGGACTTGCCGCAGCCGGGGCCGCCGGTCAGCACGGCCACCTTCTCGGTCAACGCCAGCCTGACCGCCGCCTCCTGCTCGGGGGCGAGGTCGGCCCCCGTACGGCCCTTCAGCCAGGTCAGCGCCTTGTCCCAGGCCACGTCCCGGAAGGCGGGCATCCGGTCGGCGTCGGCGCGCAGCAGGCGCAGCACCTGGGCGGACAGGGACAGCTCGGCGCGGTGGAAGGGCACGAGGTAGATCGCCGTCACCGCCTCACCGCCGTCAGGGCCCGGCACCTTCTCCCGTACGACACCGGGGTCGGCGTCGTCCTCGGGGGGCTCGGCGAGTTGTGCGAGGCACTCGATGACGAGCCCGGTGTCCACCTGGAGGAGCTTGACCGCGTCCGCGATCAGCCGCTCCTCGGGCAGGAAGCAGTGACCTTGGTCGGTGGACTGCGACAGTGCGTACTGCAGGCCGGCCTTGACCCGCTCCGGGCTGTCGTGCGGGATGCCGACGGACTGCGCGATCCTGTCGGCGGTCAGGAAGCCGATGCCCCAGACGTCGGCGGCCAGCCGGTACGGCTGGTTCTTCACCACTGAGATCGACGCGTCGCCGTACTTCTTGTAGATGCGCACCGCGATCGAGGTGGAGACCTCGACGGTCTGGAGGAAGAGCATGACCTCCTTGATCGCCTTCTGCTCCTCCCAGGCGTCGGCGATCTTCCTGGTCCGCTTGGGGCCGAGCCCTGGCACCTCGATCAGGCGCTTCGGCTCCTCCTCGATGATCTGCAGGGTGTCCACGCCGAAGTGCTGGGTGATGCGGTCGGCGAAGACCGGTCCGATGCCCTTGACCAGGCCGGATCCCAGATAGCGGCGGATGCCCTGGACGGTGGCCGGGAGCACGGTGGTGTAGTTGTCCACCTGGAACTGCTTGCCGTACTGCGGGTGGGAGCCCCAGCGGCCCTCCATGCGCAGCGACTCGCCGACCTGGGCGCCGAGCAGTGCGCCGACGACGGTCAGGAGGTCGGCGGCGCCCCGGCCCGTGTCGACGCGGGCCACCGTGTAGCCGTTCTCCTCGTTGGCGTACGTGATCCGCTCGAGCACGCCCTCCAGCACGGCCGGACGCCGCTCCCCGGCACCGGACTGCCCGCCCCGACTCGCCTCCGTGGTCATGACCCGACGGTACCGCCGGGCTGTGACAGCACCGCCGGGTGAGCCGGGACGGCCCGGCTGCGCGCCGGTGCTCCCGCCGGGGTCCGCCGCCCAGTCCGTCAGCCGGACCGTCGGTCGGGCCGCCGGTGGAGCCCGCCGCTCACCCGGCCTTGCCCTCGGCCAGGGTGTGGGCCACCAGGGCGTTGGCGTGGCCGTGGCCCAGGCCGTGCTCGGCCTTGAGCCAGTTGACGAGTTCCATGTGCTTGGTCAGCGGCGAGGAGCGGATGAGGTCCTTCCACTCGGCGATCGGCCGGCCGTACTTCTTCTCTATGGAGGGGAAGTAGCCGGCGGGGCCCTTGGCGGCGGCGGACATGGCGGGTGCCTTTCTGCGGCGGACGTTTGTCGTATGTGATGACTGGCGCCGCAGTGCGAACTCATCGCTCGCACGGGGGCGGATTCGGCGCCGCGCACGCCCCGGACGGCAACGATCCGGCTACGGGCCTTGCCTCGGCGGATGTAATCGTTTCCAATAATTGGTGTAATCGATTCCACGAGGAGGTGGAACGGCGATGGTGAGCATCAAGGACGTCGCCGCCGCGGCTGGCGTGTCCGTCGCCACGGTCTCGCGCGTCCTGAACGAGAACCCGTCGGTCAGCGCCGACGCACGCGCACGCGTGCTGGCCGCCGTCGAGGCACTGGGCTACCGCCCGAACGCCGTCGCCCGGTCCCTGCGCACCCACCGGACCCGCACCCTGGGCCTGGTCATCAGCGATGTGCTGAACCCGTACTTCACCGCGCTGGCCCGCTCCGTCGAGGAGGAAGCCCGCGCCCTCGGCTACAGCGTGATCATCGGCAACGCCGACGAGCGGCCCGACCTCCAGGACCACCACATACGGACGCTGCTCGACCGCCGTATCGACGGCCTCCTGGTCTCCCCCACCGACGGCGGCTCCCCGCTGATGCTGGACGCCGCGCGCGCGGGCACGCCGATGGTGTTCGTGGACCGGTGGATCGAGGGCGTGGACGTGCCCGTGGTCCGCTCGGACGGGCGGGCGGCCGTCCGGGATCTCGTCGCGCACCTGTACGGGCTCGGCCACCGGCGGCTCGCGATCATCGCGGGCCCCGCGGCCACCACCACCGGCCGCGAGCGCGTCGAGGCGTTCCGCGAGGCGCTGGCCGCCCACGGCCTCCCGCTCCCGGACGCGTACATCGGCCAGGGCGACTTCAAGGCCGGCAGCGGCCGGCGGGTCACCGAGGGCTTCCTCGGGCTGCCCGAGCCTCCCGAGGCCGTGTTCGCCGCCGACAACCTGATGGCGCTGGGCGCACTGGACGCCATCCGCGCGCGCGAGATGCGGGTGCCGGACGACATCGCGCTGGCCGCGTTCGACGACGTCCCGTGGTTCCCGCACACCGACCCGCCGATCACCGCGATCGCGCAGCCCACCGGCGAGCTGGGGCGGGCCGCCGTTCGCGCCCTGGTCGACCGCATGGCGGGACGGCCCGCGCGGTCCGTGACCCTGCCCGCCCGGCTGGTCGTACGCCGCTCCTGCGGCGAGCCGGAGGGCGACGCGGTGACGGGCGACCCGGCGACGGCGACCTGACCACCACCCGCGCCCCTCATGGCCGGTTTCCGTCGGTCGACCCGGCGGGCCCCCTCGTGAATCCCCCCGTAAGGAGAGAGCACACATGTACGACTACGACCTCCTGGTCGTGGGGTCGGCCAACGCCGACCTGGTGATCGGTGTCGAGCGGCGGCCCGCCGCCGGGGAGACGGTGCTCGGTTCCGATCTGAGCGTCCATCCCGGCGGCAAGGGCGCCAACCAGGCCGCGGCCGCCGCCCGGCTCGGGGCCCGGACGGCCCTGCTGGCCCGGGTCGGCGACGACGCCCACGGCCGGCTGCTGCTCGACGCCCAGCGCGAGGCCGGGGTCGACCCGGCGGGCGTGCTGGTCGGCGGGGCGCCCACCGGGGTCGCGCTGATCACGGTGGACCCGTCCGGGGACAACAGCATCGTGGTCTCGCCGGGCGCCAACGGCCGGCTCACCCCCGAGGACGTCCGCGCGGCCGGCGCCCTCCTGCGCGCCTCCCGGGTGGTCTCGGCGCAACTGGAGATCCCGCTGGAGACGGTCGTGGAGGCGGTGCGGAACCTGGCGCCGGGAAGCCGCTTCGTGCTGAACCCGTCGCCGCCGCGCCCGCTGCCGCGGGAACTCCTGAAGGCCTGCGACCCGCTGATCGTGAACGAGCACGAGGCCAAGGTGATCCTGGGCGGCCCGGAGGCGCGCGACACCCCCGAGAGCTGGGCTCGGGGCCTGCTCGCCCTGGGCCCGCGCTCGGTGGTGATCACCCTGGGCGGCGAGGGCGCGCTGGTGGCGTCCGCCGAGGGGTCCGCCCGGGTCCCGTCGGTGAAGGTGGACGCCGTGGACACCACGGGCGCGGGCGACGCGTTCACCGCGGCGCTGGCCTGGCGGCTGGGCGCGGGAGCGTCCCTTGAGGAGGCCGCGGCCTACGCCGCCCGGGTCGGCGCGGTCGCCGTCACCCGGCGGGGCGCGCAGGAGTCCTACCCGACGGCGGCGGAGGTCGACGCCCTGTGAAACGGGCGGGCGCCGCGTGAAAGAGGCCGACGCCCTGTGAGACGGGCGGGCATCCTCAGTGGTCAGAGCTCTCGGGCCTTGCGGCCCGCCGAGCCTCTGCCACCGCCTCGCGTATCGCGCGGGCCGACCGGGGCCGCTGGAGGGCCAGATGTCCGGTCACTGAACCCAGCCAGGCCGGGTCACCGAACAGCTGCACCTCGCCTGCCTGGGCGGTCTGCCTCAGCAGTTCTTCGAACAGTACGAGTTCGGTGCCACCGTAGAAGCGGGGGTGCCGGTCGAAGCGGGCCAGCCAGTCCTCGTAGGGGTGTCGCAGGGTCATGTGCAGGTAACCGCCGCCCTGCCCCCTCCAGGGACCCGGCAGGCCACCGAGCATGCCCATCGGGGAGTAGATTCCTCCCTTAGCCGGGTACTTGGCGCCCAGGGTGAAGGTGATCCCCGGCATGACCCTGGGCCACGGGATCAGCAGTCCCTCCGAGTCCGGCTCGTGCTGGTACAGCCCGTCCGCGCGGAGTTCGACCCAGTAGCCCTTCCGCCCACTGGAGTCCCCCACCGCCCAGCGGCCGTCGGTCAGTTCCAACGGCCCCAGGGACGTTCTCCTGTCGTTCTCCGTCATGCGGTCATTGGATCACGTGCGCCACGAACCGCTCCGCCGTCTCCGCCAGCACCTCCCGTCCGTCCCGGGCCCACAACTCCTCGTTGAACAGCTCGACTTCGATGGCGCCGGTGTAGCCGGCCGCCTCGACGTACCGCTTCCACTCCCGCATGTCGATCGAGCCGTCGCCGATCTGTCCCCGGCCGTTGAGTACGCCCTCGGGCAACGGCGTGGTCCAGTCGGCGAGCTGGAAGGTGTGGATGCGGCCGCCCGCGCCCGCCCGGGCGATCTGCTCGGGGGCGTTGTCGTCCCACCAGATGTGGTACGTGTCGACGGTGACGCCGACCTGGTGGGCCGGGAAGCGCTCGGCGAGGTCCAGCGCCTGGGCGAGGGTGGAGACCACGCAGCGGTCGGCGGCGTACATGGGGTGCAGCGGCTCGATGGCCAGGCGGACCCCGCGCTCGGCCGCGTACGGGCCGAGGACGCCGAGGGCGTCCGCGATGCGCTCCCGGGCCCCGCGCAGGTCCTTGCTGCCGGCGGGCAGTCCGCCGGAGACCAGCACCAGCGTGTCCGTGCCGAGCGTCGCGGCCTCGTCGATCGCCGCGCGGTTGTCGTCCAGCGCCTCGGCGCGCCCGGCCGGGTCGATCGCCGTGAGGAAGCCGCCCCGGCACAGGGTGGTGACGGTGAGGCCCGCGTCCCGGACGAGCCTGGCGGCCGCCTCCACGCCGTACGCCTGGACGGGTTCGCGCCACAGACCCACGCCCGGCACACCCAACTCCAGGCAGATGTCGACCAGTTCCGGCAGTGACAGTTGCTTGACCGTCATCTGGTTGATGGAGAAGCGTTCCAGGTCCGTGCTCATTGGTTCACCCCGTACAGCGACAGCAGGTTCCTCATCCGCTCCTCGGCGAGCCTCGGGTCCGGGAACAGGCCGAGTCCGTCGGCGAGTTCGTAGGCGCGGGCGAGGTGCGGCAGGGAGCGGGCCGACTGGAGGCCGCCGACCATCGTGAAGTGCGTCTGGTGCCCGGCGAGCCAGGCCAGGAACACCACGCCCGTCTTGTAGAAGCGGGTGGGGGCCTGGAAGAGGTGGCGGGACAGTTCGACCGTGGGATCGAGCAGGCCGCGGAAGGCCTTGACGTCCCCGGTGTCCAGGACCCGTACCGCCTCGGCCGCCAGCGGTCCGAGCGGGTCGAAGATGCCGAGCAGCGCGTGGCTGAAGCCCTGCTCGTCGCCGGCGATCAGCTCGGGGTAGTTGAAGTCGTCGCCGGTGTAGCAGCGCACGCCCCGCGGCAGGCGGCGGCGCAGGTCGATCTCCCGCTGGGCGTCCAGCAGCGAGATCTTCACCCCGTCGACCTTGTCGGGGTGGGCGGCGATGACCTCCAGGAAGGTGTCGGTGGCCGCGTCCAGGTCGGCCGAGCCCCAGTAGCCGTCGAGGGCCGGGTCGAACATGGGGCCGAGCCAGTGCAGGATCACCGGGCCGGCGGCCTGGCGCAGCAGGTGCCCGTAGACCTCCAGGTAGTCCTCCGGGCCCTTCGCCGTGGCCGCCAGGGCGCGCGAGGCCATCAGGATCGCCTGGGCGCCCGCCTCCTCCACGACGGCGAGCTGCTCCTCGTACGCGGCCCGGATCTCCGCGAGTGAACCGCCGGTGAGCTGGTCGGTGCCGACGCCGCAGGCGATCCGCCCGCCGACGGCGCGGGCCTCGGCAGCGGAGCGGCGGATCAGTTCGGCCGCGCCCGCCCAGTCCAGGCCCATGCCGCGCTGGGCGGTGTCCATGGCCTCGGCGACGCCCAGCCCGTGGGCCCACAGGTGGCGGCGGAAGGCGAGGGTGGCGTCCCAGTCGACGGCGGCGGGCGAGTCGGGCGACACGTCGGCGAACGGGTCGGCGACGACGTGCGCCGCCGAGAAGACCGTACGGGAGGTGAAGGGCGTGCCGGGGGCGGGGGCGAACGGCTCGGTGCGCGGCTCGTAGGCCCGCAGCGCCCCGCCCGCGCCGGGCAGTCGGATGGTCACGGCTGGATCTCCGGTACGTCGAGGCGGCGGCCCTCGGTCGAGGACTTCAGGCCCAGTTCGGCGAGCTGGACGCCGCGGGCGCCGGCGAACAGGTCCCAGTGGTAGGGGGCGTCGGCGTACACGTGCTTGAGGAACAGCTCCCACTGGGCCTTGAAGCCGTTGTCGAAGTCCTGGTTGTCGGGCACCTCCTGCCACTGGTCGCGGAAGACCTCGGTGGCGGGGATGTCGGGGTTCCAGACCGGCTTGGGCGTGGCGGAGCGGTGCTGGACGCGGCAGTCGCGCAGACCGGCGACGGCCGATCCCTCGGTGCCGTCCACCTGGAACTCGACCAGCTCGTCGCGGTTGACGCGGACGGCCCAGGAGGAGTTGATCTGGGCGATCACGCCGCCCTCCAGCTCGAAGACTCCGTAGGCGGCGTCGTCGGCGGTCGCGGTGTAGGGCTTGCCGTTCTCGTCCCAGCGCTGGGGGATGTGGGTGGCGGTGAGGGCCTGCACGGAGGTCACGCGGCCGAACAGCTCGTGCAGCACGTACTCCCAGTGCGGGAACATGTCGACGACGATGCCGCCGCCGTCCTCGGCGCGGTAGTTCCAGGACGGGCGCTGGGCGTCCTGCCAGTCGCCCTCGAAGACCCAGTAGCCGAACTCGCCGCGCACGGACAGGATCCGGCCGAAGAAGCCGCCGTCGATCAGCCGCTTCAGCTTGAGCAGGCCGGGCAGGAAGAGCTTGTCCTGGACGACGCCGTGCTTGACGCCGGCCTCGCGGGCGAGCCGGGCGAGCTCCAGGGCGCCCTCCAGGCCGGTGGCGGTGGGCTTCTCGGTGTAGACGTGCTTGCCGGCGGCGACCGCCTTCCTGATCGCCTCCTCGCGGGCCGAGGTGACCTGCGCGTCGAAGTAGATGTCGACGGACGGGTCGGCGAGGACCGCGTCCAGGTCGGTCGAGATGTGCTCCAGGCCGTGCTTCTCGGCGAGCGCCCGCAGCGCGTGCTCGCGGCGGCCGACCAGGACCGGTTCCGGCCACAGCACTGTGCCGTCGCCGAGGTCGAGTCCGCCCTGCTCGCGCAGGGCGAGGATCGAACGGACCAGATGCTGGCGGTACCCCATGCGCCCGGTCACGCCGTTCATGGCGATCCGCACCGTCTTGCGTGTCACGTCAGTCCCTTCGTACGCGGTCCACGCGCCGCGTACGCCCCCGGTAGTGGCACTGGTGAGCGATGCAGCAAGCGCTTTCTATACACAGAGAAGCTAGCCTCTGGACGGCGGTCCGGACAAGAGCGTGTCCAGGACGTGGTGGTTCGAGGCGGCCGACGGGCGGGCCGGGTGGCCGTAAGGTCTGCTCGACACCCCGGGCCGGGCGCGTCTTCGCGGCGGAGCGCGGGTGGCACGTATCGGGTGGCACGTACGACGACGAGATGCGCGACCGGAGGACGACGAGATGACGGTGACCCTGGCGGACGTGGCGGCCCGCGCACAGGTCTCTCCCGCGACGGTGTCGCGCGTGCTGAACGGCAACTACCCGGTCGCCGCCTCCACCCGGGAACGCGTGCTGAAGGCGGTCGCCGAGCTGGACTACGTGCTCAACGGCCCCGCGAGCTCGCTCGCCGCCGCGACCTCCGACCTGGTCGGCATCCTGGTGAACGACATCGCCGACCCCTTCTTCGGGATCATGGCGAGCGCCATCCAGTCGGAGATCGGCGGTCCCGGGGGGCGGGCCGGCGGGGAGCGGCTGGCGGTGGTCTGCAACACGGGCGGCTCACCGGACCGCGAGCTGACCTACCTGACCCTGCTGCAACGGCAGCGGGCGGCGGCGGTGGTGCTGACCGGCGGGGCCGTGGAGGACGCGCCGCACGCGGCGGCGGTCTCGGCGAAGCTGCGCAAGCTGGCCGACGCCGGGACGCGCGTGGTGCTGTGCGGGCGGCCGCCGGCGCCGGACACCCATGCGATCGCGCTGGCCTTCGACAACCAGGGCGGCGCGCGGCGGCTGACGGAGCATCTGATCGCCCTGGGCCACCGGCGGCTCGGCTACATCGCGGGTCCCGAGGAGCGGACGACCACCCGCCACCGGCTGGAGGGCCACCGGGAGGCGCTGGCCGCGGCGGGCATCGAGGACGATCCCCGCCGGACGGTGTACGGCCGGTACGACCGCCGGTCCGGCCACGAGGGCACCCTGGAGCTGCTGCGCCGCGACCCGTCCCTGACGGCGGTCGTCGCGGCGAACGACTCCGTCGCGCTGGGCGCCTGCGCCGCGCTGCGCGAGTCCGGTCTGCGCATCCCCGAGGACGTCTCGGTGGCGGGCTTCGACGACCTCCCCTTCAGCGTCGACACGGTCCCCGCCCTCACGACGGTCCGGCTGCCCCTCGCGGAGGCGGGCGCCCGCGCGGGCCGCATCGCGATGGGCCGCGAGGAGCCGCCGGCGGGCGAGGTCGCGCACGTCCCGGGGGAGCTGATGGTGCGCGGGTCCACGGATGCGCCACGCGAGGCCGCGGAAGCCTGAACCTCGCGAGTCGACCGGGGCGCCACGCGAGGCCACGGGAGCGTCCCGCGGGGCCCGAACCACCCCAGTCGACCGAGACGCGACGCAAATCCACAGGGGCATCCCTCGGGGCCCGAACCACGCCAGTCGACGGGGGCGCCGCGTGAGTTCGTGGGGACCCCGAGGCATGACGCGCACGCGGGGCAGGACACCCCGCGGGCTGAAGTCCGCGGGGCTTGAGAACCCCGCAGGGCTTGAGCCCGGTGGGCCGTGAGACATCCCGCGGGGCTTGGGGAGCGCACGGGGCCGTGGGGACGTGCGGCACTGCGCGGGGCGTGAGGCGCCGCGCGCGGTGCACCAGCCTCTGCGGGCGTCAGGCGCCGCGCCCGGGTGCGACATCGCGCGGGGCCGAGGACCACAGGGCTTGAGCCCGGTGGGCCGTGAGGCATCCCGCGGGGCTTGGGGACCGCTCGGGGACGAAGCGCATCGGGCGAGTCCACGGGGACGGCACGCGGGGCGTGAGGCGCCGCGTGACTCCGCGGCAACCCCCGCGGCGTCAGGCGCACACGCGGGGTGGGACACCGCGGAGGTCCGCGCGGGTGCCGCGGACTCGGGGCGTCGGGCGGGCAGGTCCGGCGGCCGGGGCCATGGACGGGCGGGCGCCGGCGGGTCTAGCCTCGGGCTCAGCGGTTTCTCTGACTGAGTCAAGCATCCGCGTCCGTCTTCCCACCCCCCTCACCGACGGGGCCCGACATGACCGTCCAGGACATCCGCGCCTTCAACCGCTTCTACACCAACGCCATCGGCGCCCTCGACTACGGCCGCCACCTCTACGCCCCCTACACGCTCACCGAGTCCCGGGTGCTCTACGAACTCGCGCACGCGCCCCGGACCGACGCGGCCGACCTGCGGGCCGAACTCTCGCTGGACGCCGGGTACCTGAGCCGGATCCTCAACAAGTTCGAGCAGGAGGGGCTGGTCGAGCGCGGCCCGTCCGAACGGGATCCCCGGCGCCGGAGCGTCACTCTCACCCCGCACGGCAGGGAGGCCGCCGGCCTGCTGGATGAGCGGGCGCGGGAGTCCGTCGGCCGGCTGCTGCTCTCCGTACCGCCGGAGGACCGGTCACGGCTGGCGGACGCGATGCGCACCGTCCGGGAGATCCTGTCCGAGGGGCGGGCACCCCGTCCCGAGCACGTCGTGCTGCGCGGGCCCGGACCGGGCGACCTGGGCTGGATCGTGCAGCGCAACGGCGCGGTGTACGCGGCCGAGTTCGGCTGGAACGCCGACTACGAGCGCCTGGTGGCGAGGATCGTCGCCGACTTCGCCGAGGACCACGACCCGGACCTGGAGCGGGTGTGGATCGCCGAACTCGACGGGCGCCCGGTGGGGTGCGTGATGTGCGTACGGGACGACGCCCCGGCCACCGCCCGGCTGCGGCTGCTGCTCGTCGGGCCCGAGGCGCGCGGACTGGGCATCGGGGACCGGCTGGTGCGGGCGGTCGTCGACTTCGCGCGCGGGGCCGGCTACCGGGACCTGGTGCTGTGGACCAACGACGTGCTCGGCAGCGCCCGCCGCATCTACCAGCGGCACGGCTTCGTCCTGGTCTCCGAGCAGCCGCACCACTCCTTCGGCAAGGACCTGATGGGCCAGGACTGGCGGCTGGACCTGCGCGAACCGGGCGCGTGACGAGCAGGGCCCGTGCCGTACCTGAAGCCCGCCCTCCGGGGGCCGGTGAACGGGGCCGTCGGCCTCAGCGCGGGCGCCCGGCCGGCTCCGCCGCGGCGAGGACGTCGGTGTGGGCGGCGGCGGGCTCCGGAGCCGGGTCAGGCGACGGCTCGCGGCGGCGGCCCGGCGTCACGGACGTCAACGCCACCCCGCCCACCAGCAACGCCGCCGCGCACCAGCGCAGGGGGCTCACCGATTCGCCGAGGAACAGTGCCGCCGCGGACATGCCGAAGACCGGGACCAGCAGCGAGAACGGCGCCACCGTGGACGCCGGGTGGCGGCGCAGCAGCAGACCCCAGGCGCCGAAGCCGAAGACCGTGGTGATCCAGGCGACGTAGAGGACCGTGCCCGCGCCCTGCCAGTCCAGGGCGCGCAGCGCGGCCAGGTCCCGGGAGGGCCCCTCAAGCAGCAGCGACAGGCCGAGCAGCGGCAGGACCGGGACCGTGCTCACCCAGACCATGAAGTTCAGCGCGTCCGGGGGCGCCGCCTTGCGGGTCAGCACGTTGGAGACGCCCCAGCAGGCCGCCGCGGCGACGACGAGCGCGAAGGCGCCGACGGGGCCCGCGGCGCCCTCGTCCACGGCCGCGACGCCGATGCCGGCGAGCGCCACGCCCATGTCCAGCACCCGTATGCCCGAGGGCCGTTCACCGAGCGCCAGGAAGGCGAACAGGGCCGTGAACACCGCCTGGATCTGGAGCACCAGGGAGGAGAGCCCGGCGGGCATCCCGGCGTCCATCCCGACGAACAGCAGCCCGAACTTGGCGACACCGAGCACCAGTCCGACCGCCACGATCCACTTCCACGCCACCTTGGGCCGGCCCACGAGGAAGACGGCGGGGACCGCGGCCGCGAGGAAGCGCAGGGCTGAGAAGAGCAGGGGCGGGAAGTGGCCGAGGCCGACCTCGATGACGGTGAAGTTCACGCCCCAGACGGCGGCGACGAGAACGGCGAGCAGGACATGGGCAGGTCGCATGTACCGAGGATCACGCCGGCGGACCGTGAAGCACCAGCGATGATTGCTGCACCATTGCATGAAGCTCCGCTAATCGTTCGCCCCCTCCGGAGGCACCGTGCTCGATCTTCAGCGTCTGCGCGCCCTGCACGCCGTCTCCGTGCACGGCACCGTCGGTGCGGCCGCCGCCGCGCTCGGGTACACCTCGTCGGCGGTGTCCCAGCAGATCGCCAAGCTGGAGCGGGAGACCAGGACCGTCCTGCTAGAACGCGAGGGGCGCGGCGTGCGGCTCACCGACGAGGCACATCAACTGGTAGCCACCGCCGGGGAGTTGCTGGCGATCGTGGAGCGCGCCGAGACCGAGCTCGAGAAGCGGCGCGGGGTGCCCGCCGGGCGGCTGCTGGTGGCGGCGTTCGCCTCGGCGGCGCGCGGGCTCATGCCCGGCGTCCTCGCGGACCTGGCCCGGCGGCACCCGGCCCTTGACGCCCGGCTCAGCGAGGTCGACCCGCACCTGTCGGTGGACCTGGTGGCCAAGGGTGCCGTCGACCTGGCCGTCGCGCACGACTGGGACATCGCTCCGCTGCCCGCCCCGGCCGGTGTGCAACAGGCCGTCATCGGGGACGACTTGTGCGACCTGCTGGTGCCGGTCGGGCACCCGTTCGCGGGGCGGACGGGGGTGCGGCGCGAGGAGCTGGGCGGCGAGCGGTGGATCTGCCAGCCGCCGGGCCGGGTGTGCAGCGACTGGCTGCTGCGCACCCTGCGCGCCGCCGGACACGAGCCGGACGTGGTCCACCAGGCCGACGAGAACCCGACCCTGGTCGCCCTGGTCGCCGCAGGCCTGGGCGTCGCGCTGATCCCGCGGCTGGGCCGGGGCCCGCTGCCCGAGGGGGTGGTGGAGGTGCCGCTGGATCCCATGCCCGTACGGCGGTTGTACGCGCTGTGGCGCACGGGCGCCGCCCGCAGGCCGGCCATCGCGGAGACGGTGCGCACCCTGCGGGAGCACTGGCCGGAGGCGTCCGCGCACACGCCCCGCTGAACTCCCGCGGTCACACCCGCGCCAACGTGCGGGAATCCGCGCCCGGGCCGGGAACCCGGCGGCGCTCCGGCCCGTCCGACCGGCCCAGGGTCTTTCGTTTGGATCAGGCCGGATCAGGGAGCGGGGTCTGGTGCTGGGGCACCTCCCACGCCGTTCAGGCAGTGGGGGAGCGTCGCAAGGCGGAGGAGGGCGGCAGGGCGGAGCCCCGCCAACCGACGACAACGCGGCTGAGGGTGCCCCCTGCTCGAAGAGCTTGGGGGAGCGGTGCCAGGGCCCGCGAGCCCGGCATGATCCAAACGAGAGGCCCTAGCTGCCGCAGGAGTCCGCGCGGTGCGGTGTCGGCCTCGCCGACGGACGCGATCGCCGGCCACCCTCTCCTCCGCACCGCGGCCGGCAGCCCGCCGCCGTCGGCGCGCCCCCCTCCGGCAGCGCCGGCGGCGCCCTCACCGGTTCCTGTGCACTCCCTTGACTGGCAGAAACTTCCTGGATATTGGTGACTCCTCGGAAGTTTCCTTCAGCGCCAGGGGGTGTCAGACACCCCCTGGTCCAGCGGATCTCCTCCCGGAAGGGGCGCACGTGCACGACACCAGCACGGGAACCACCGCACTTCCCTCCAGACGCACCGTCCTCGCCGCCACCGCCGGCATCACCGCCGCCCTGGCGGTCACGGGCACCGGCACCGCCCACGCCGCCTCCTACAACGACAAGAAGCTGCGTGCCCTCATCTCCCGGATGACGCTCGAGGAGAAGGTCGGCCAGCTCTTCGTGATGCGGGTCTACGGCCACTCGGCGACCGACCCGACGCAGGCCGACATCGACGCCAACCTCAAGGAGATCGGCGTCCGCACGGCCGCCGAGCTGATCGCCAGGTACCGCGTCGGCGGCATCATCTACTTCGCCTGGGCCAACAACACCCAGAACCCGCACCAGATCGCCGACCTGTCCAACGGGATCCAGAAGGCGTCCCTCGGGCAGCCGCGCGGCCTGCCCCTGCTCGTCGCCACCGACCAGGAGCACGGCATCGTCTGCCGCGTGGGCAAGCCCGCGACCCTCTTCCCGGGCGCCATGGCGGTCGGCGCGGGCGGCTCGTCCGCCGACGCCCACACCCTGGGCCGCGTCTCCGGTGCGGAGCTGCGCGCGCTCGGCATCAACCAGGACTACTCCCCCGACGCCGACGTGAACGTCAACCCGGCCAACCCGGTCATCGGCGTACGGTCCTTCGGCGCCGACCCGGACGCGGTGGCGAGGCTGGTGGCCGCCGAGGTGAAGGGCTACCAGAGCTCCAAGGTGGCGGCGACCGCCAAGCACTTCCCCGGGCACGGGGACACCGCCACCGACAGCCACTACGGCTTCCCGGTCATCACGCACAGCCGCGAGCTGTGGGAGAAGCTGGACGCGGTCCCGTTCCGCGCCGCGATCAAGGCCGGCATCGACTCGATCATGACCGCGCACATCCAGTTCCCGGCGCTGGACGACTCCGGAGACCCGGCCACCCTCTCCCACCCGATCCTCACCGGCATCCTGCGCGGCGAACTCGGCTACGACGGGGTCGTGGTGACCGACTCGCTCGGCATGGACGGCGTGCGCACCAAGTACGGCGACGACCGGGTGCCGGTGCTCGCGCTGAAGGCGGGCGTGGACCAGCTGCTCAACCCGCCCTCATTGGACGTGGCCTGGAACGCGGTGCTGAACGCGGTCCGCGCCGGCGAACTGACCGAGGCCCGGCTCGACGAGTCGATCCTGCGCGTTCTGCGGCTGAAGGCGAAGCTGGGACTGCTGGAGGACCCCTACGTCAGCCAGGCGAACGTCGACCGCGTCGTGGGCATCGGCACCCACCTGGCGGCGGCCGACAGGATCGCCGAGCGGACCACGACCCTGCTGGCCAACGAGGGCCGCCTGCTGCCGCTGTCCCGCCGCGGCCACAAGAAGCTGCTCGTCGTCGGCGCCGACCCCGCCTCCCCGTCGGGCACCACCGGGCCGCCCACCGGAGTGCTCGCCGCCGCCCTCACCGAACTCGGCTTCCAGGCCAAGGCGTTGTCGACCGGCACCGCCCCGTCGGCCGCGACCGCCGACCAGGCGGTGGCCGCGGCGCAGGACGCGGACGCGGTGGTGGTCGCGACGTACAACGTCACGGCGGGCAGCTCCCAGAAGACGCTGGTGGAGCGGCTCGTCGCCAGCGGCCGCCCGGTGATCGCGGTCGCGATCCGCAACCCCTACGACATCGCTCAGCTGCCCACCGTCCCGGCCCACTTGGCGGCCTACTCCTGGACGGACGTGGAACTGCGCGCCGCCGCACGGGTGATCGCGGGCGGGGCGAGGCCGCGCGGGAGGCTCCCGGTGCCGGTGCAGCGGGCGGACGACCCGGCGCGGGTCCTGTACCCCATCGGGTACGGCCTGACGTACTGACGTACTGGCCGGGCTCGCGCGTCGGGCGTACGTCGCTTACGTCGCGCCCCCGGCGCGCCACCGCAAACTGGCCCGAAGCGCCCCGCACGCCTGGCGTGGCCCCGCTGTGACGGGCCACGCTGGGCCAGGGGGGTGGACCGGGGGATGGCGAGTCGCGGGACATGGCGGGTGGGGGTGGCGTGCGTCCTGGCCGCGCTGCTCGTGGCCGTGCTGGCGGGCTGCGGACAGCCGTCCGGGTCCGCGGACGCACAGGAGCGGAGCGGTGCCCCGGCGCCCACGCTGCCCTCCGGACACGGCGCGGTGTTCCTCGATGTGGGCGAGTGCAGTTCCTTCGGCGCGACGAGCTTCACCGAGGTGCCGTGCTCCGGCGAGCGGGCGGCGGCCCGGGTGACCGCCCGCCACGACGGCCGGACCGCCGACGGCCCGCCCTGCCCGCCGGACACCGACTTCGTGCTGCACATCGGCGCCCAGCCGGCCGTCCAGGGCCGGGAGGGCGGCGCGATCCCGCAGGGCTACGCCTGTATGCGCAACCTTCAGCCGCCGCACCCCGGCGATCCCGGTGGCGGGGGCGGCCCGCGCACCGTCGTCGGCGACTGCCTCTACGGCTCCGGCCGCGGCCAGGTCCGGGAGACCGCGTGCGACGGCTCGGGCGGGAAGAAAGCGGAGTACCGGGTGATAGGGGCGGTGCGCAGCCGCGAGGAGTGTCCCGCGTCGACCGCCCTGTACGTCCGGCTGGGCGGTGACGAACCGGTGGGCTGCGCCCGGAGACTGTGACTCCGGGCGCAGCCCACCGGGATCAGCGCGTCTCGATCAGCGCCTCTCGATCAGCGTGTGCGGATCAGCGCGTCACGGCCTGAGCGCGGGCTCGCGCTCCACGTCCCGCACGTCCAGCTTCGCGTCGAAGCCGGCCAGCGGCCTCGCCACCGACGGGTTCGACTGGACCGCCGGGCCGGCGACTCCGGCCCACTCGAGGATCCTCGCCGTGGAGAGCGCCTTCTCGTCCGGCACGAGACCGGCGACGTTCGCCCCGTGGTTCATGCCGGGCGCCGTGAAGACGTACGAGTCCTGTGCCTTCTTGTCGAGGCGGAACCGCTCCGAGCCCCACGGGTCGTTCTCCCCGTACACGAAGAGCATGTGGTTCGCGTGCCGGCGAACCCAGGTGTCCACGTCACGCATCGCCGACGGCTGGAACTTCATCGGGATGGACCGCGGCACGAAGTTGCGCGGCGGCTGGTAGCCGTAGCGGATCAGCTTCTTCTCGATGTGCGGGAACTGGATGGTCGGCGCGCCGAGCTGCGTGCCCGCCTGGTAGTAGTACGGCGTGTAGGTCTCCAGGCCCTGATCGGTGTAGGCGTCGAACCCGGAGATGGTGTTGACGGTGTCCCAGATCTGCTGGTCGGTGGCGTTCTTGGCGTCACCCGGGATGGTGCCGCAGTCCTTCAGCAGGCTGTACTGCCAAAAGCCCCACACGTAGTCGAGGACGACGGCCTCGTACGCCTTGTCCAGGTTGCCGATGGTGGTGAAGGTGTAGCCGTTGTCGGCGGCGAACTGGGCGTACTTGCTCTCCAGCGACTCCCGGCGCACCAGCGCCTCCCGCTGCACCCCGTTCAGCCGGTCGCGGCACTCCTTGGTGCCGACGGTGGCGAAGAAGCGGTCGTAGGCGGAGTCCTCCTTGTCGACCACGTCGTTGGGGGCCACGTAGGCGACCACGCCGTCCATGTCACCGGGGTAGAAGCGCTTGTAGTAGGTGGCCGTCATGCCGCCCTTGGAGCCGCCGGTGGCGATCCAGTTGTGGGAGTAGACCGGCTTCAGCGCCTGGTAGATGCGGTGCTGGTCGCTGGCGGCCTGCCAGATGTCGAGCTTGGACCAGTCGGCCGGGGCGGGCCGGGACGGGGTGAAGAACCGGTACTCCATGGAGACCTGGTTGCCGTCCACGATCTGGGTGGGCTCACGGCGGCTGGGCGTCGTGGAGACGTTGTAGCCGCCGGTGTAGAAGACCGTCGGACGGTCTTCTCCCTTGTGCAGCACGGTGATCCGCTGCTCGAAGGTGCCCTTCGACGGATGGCGGTGGTCTACCGGCTGGGTGTAGTTGAGGACGAAGAAGCGGTAGCCGCTGTAGGGCTTCTCCTGGATCAGGCTCATCCCCGGGATGGCCAGGAGCCGGTTCAGGATGTCGGTTTCCGAGCTGGCCGCGGTGCCGTTCGTGGCCTCCGGCGATGGGGGGACCCCCTGCTCGAGCGGAGCCGAGAGCTTGGGGGCTGCTGTGGCCGCCCCCGCCGTGCTCAGCGTGCCGATGGACACAGTGAGCGCGAGCAGCCATCTGAGCGCCTTGCGCATGCACCCTCCCTATGAGACAGATGTTCGCCGGAAGCTATCGGAGCAACTCGGGTGCACACCAGGGGAGCAGGGAAAACACCTGAACGTGTTTCAGCGGTTCGGCACCAGGATCAGGGGATCAGCACAGGATCCAGTCCGTGTGGACCGACTTCGATCCCACCGATCCGGCGACCCGCACGCACCGGTGGCCCGCGTGGACGGTGACCGGGCCGGCGTGCCGGGAGTAGCGGCCCTTGTCGGTGACCGGACGGTTGCCGCGGGCCTGCACCGTCACCGACATCGGCCGCTTGGAGCCGGGTTTCGTGGCGACGGTGAGGGCGCAGACGTAGCCGTCGCGCTTGTGGACGTGGATGGTGCCGGTGGCGAAGGGCACCGTCCTGACCTCGCGGCCGGCGCAGGCGGTGGCCGCTGCCCTGGCGGTGCCGGGTGCGGCGAACGCCAGCAGCACCGCCCCGGTCAGCACGGCCACGACCGGCAGCGGCCTCCGGCGTATCGCACCACTGTCCACAGTCCCCCCTGACTGCCAGTTACAAGCGTACTGATGTACGGACGCGGCCCGTGGGCCGGACGGTTGCCCTCCGCGGGTTCAGCGGGACGCGCTGACCGGCTCCTCCGGCTCGGACGCGCCGACGAACGTCCGCCACAGCTCGGCGTACCGCCCGTCACGGGCCAGCAGTTCCTCGTGCGTGCCGTCCTCGGCGACCCGGCCGTGGTCCATCACCACCACGCGGTCGGCGCGGGCGGCCGTGGTCAGCCGGTGGGCGACCACCAGCGTCGTACGGCGGCCCGCGAGCCGGTCGGTGGCCTGGTTGACCTGTGCCTCGGTGGCCAGGTCGAGCGCGGCGGTCGCCTCGTCGAGGAGCAGGACGTCGGGGTCGACGAGTTCGGCGCGGGCCAGCGCGATGAGCTGGCGCTGACCGGCCGACAGGTTGCGTCCGCGCTCGGCGACCCCGTGCAGGTAGCCGCCCTCCAGCGTGGCGATCATCTCGTGCGCGCCGACCGCGCGCGCGGCGGCCTCCACCTCGGCGTCGGTGGCGTCGGGCCGGCCGTAGGCGATGGCGTCGCGGACGGTGCCCGGGAAGAGGTACGCCTCCTGCGGCACGACCCCGAGCCGGTGCCGGTACGCGGTGATGTCCAGCTCCCTGAGGTCCGTGCCGTCGACGGTCACCCGGCCGCCGGTCGGGTCGTAGAACCGGGCCACCAGCTTCACCAGGGTCGACTTGCCCGCGCCGGTCTCGCCGACGAAGGCGACGGTCTGTCCGGCCGGGATGCGCAGGTCGACGCCGGTGAGGGCCGCCTCGCCCTCGTCGGCGGCGCCGTACCGGAAGTGCACGTCCTCGAAGGCGACCTCGCCGCGCAGCCCGGGCACGTCGCGGGGCTCGGCGGCGGACCGTGTGGACGTGGGCTCCCGGAGCAGTTCCTGGATGCGGCCCAGGGAGACGGTCGCCTGCTGGTAGCCGTCGAAGACCTGGGAGAGCTGCTGGACGGGCGCGAAGAACAGGTCGATGTAGAGAAGGTACGCGACCAGGGCACCCGCGGTCAGCGTGGCCGCCTCCACCCGGCTCGCGCCCGCGATCAGCACCGAGGCCGCCGCGACCGAGGACAGGAACTGCACGAACGGGAAGTAGACCGAGATCAGCCACTGGCCCCGGATCCGCGCCTGGCGGTAGCTGTCGCTGCGCCCGGCGAACCGTCGCCCGCCGTCCCCCTCGCGCCGGAAGGCCTGCACGATCCGCAGCCCGGCGACCGACTCCTGGAGGTCGGCGTTGACCACCGACACCCGCTCACGGGCCAGCTCGTACGCCCGCACGCTCGCCCGGCGGAAGAAGAACGTGGCGACGACCAGCGGGGGCAGCGTCGCGAAGACGACCAGCGCCAGCTGCACGTCGATCACCAGCAGGGCCACCATGATGCCGAAGAAGGTGACCACGGAGACGAACGCCGTCACCAGGCCCGTCTGCAGAAATGTCGACAAAGCGTCGACATCGGTCGTCATGCGGGTCATGATCCGGCCGGTCAGCTCGCGCTCGTAGTAGTCCAGGCCGAGCCGCTGGAGCTGGGCGAAGATCTTCAGGCGCAGCGAGTACAGCACCCGCTCGCCGGTGCGGCCGGTCATCCGGGTCTCGCCGATCTGCGCCGCCCATTGCACCAGCACGGCGAACAGGGCGAGCAGCGAGGCCGCCCAGACGGCACCCAGGGCCATCCGTGTGACGCCCTGGTCGATGCCGTGCCGGATCATGACCGGCAGTAGCAGGCCCATGCCGGCGTCCACGGCGACGAGGCCGAGGCTGACCAGGAGCGGCAGGCCGAAGCCATGCAGCAGGCGGCGCAGGCCGTAGGAGTCCTCCGGGCGGACGGCCCGCCGCTCGTCGATGCCGGGGGTGTCGGTGGCGGGCGGCAGCGCGGCGACCTGGGCGAGCAGTTCGGGGGTGGCGGGCATGCCGGACATCGCCGTGTCCCGGGGCTCGCGCTCCCCCGCCCACAGCGTGGGCGTGATGCCGCGCTCGGCGTCGAACTCGGCGTCCAGCTCCTGCCGTACGGAGACGTCCTCCGGCGGTGCGGCGGGCTGGGCGTGGCCCGGCGAGACGCCGCCGAGCTCGTCGGGGTCGGTGAGCAGGCGCCGGTAGAGGGCGCACCGCTCCTGGAGCTCGTCGTGGGTGCCGAGGTCGGCGAGGCGGCCCTGGTCGAGGACGGCGATGCGGTCGGCGAGGTTCAGGGTGGAGCGGCGGTGGGCGATGAGGAGGGTCGTGCGGCCCTCCATGACCTGTGCCAGAGCCTGGTGGATCTCGTGCTCGACGCGGGCGTCCACGGCGGAGGTGGCGTCGTCCAGGACGAGCAGGCGCGGGTCGGTGAGGATCGCTCGGGCCAGTGCGATGCGCTGGCGCTGGCCGCCGGAGAGGGTCAGTCCCTGCTCGCCGACCGTGGTGTCGTAGCCGTCGGGCAGCTCGGCGATGAAGCGGTCGGCCTGGGCGGCGCGGGCGGCCGCCTCGATCTGCTCCGGGGTGGCGTCGGGGCGGCCGTAGGCGATGTTGGCGCGGACGGTGTCGGAGAACAGGAAGGAGTTCTCGGGCACCAGGCCGATCGCGGCCCTGAGCGAGTACAGGGTCAGCTCGCGCACGTCGTGGCCGCCGACGAGGACGGCGCCGTGGGTGACGTCGTAGAAGCGGGGCAGCAGCAGGGAGACCGTCGACTTGCCGGAGCCGGAGGAGCCGACGACGGCCAGGGTCTCGCCGGGGCGGATCTCGAACGACAGCCCCTGGAGGACGGGCCGGTCGTCCGCGTAGCCGAACGAGACGTCGTCGAACTCGACGGTCGCGGGGGCGTCGGCGGGCAGCTCCTTGGTGCCCCCGGTCAGGGTGGGCTCGGTGTCGATCAGCTCCAGGACGCGTTCGGTGCCCGCCCGGGCCTGCTGCCCGACCGTGAGCACCATGGCGAGCATGCGGACCGGGCCGACGAGCTGGGCGAGGTAGGCGGAGAAGGCGACGAAGGTGCCCAGCGTGATGTGCCCGCGCACAGCGAGCCAGCCGCCGAGGGCCAGCATGGCGACCTGGCCGAGGGCGGGCACGGCCTGGAGCGCGGGGGTGAACCTGGAGTTCAGCCGGATGGTGCGCAGCCGCCCGGCGAACAGCCTGCGGCCGACCTCGCGCAGCTTGCCGGTCTCCTGCTCCTCCTGTCCGAAGCCCTTCACCACGCGGACGCCGCTGACCGCGCCGTCGACCACGCCGGCGACGGCGGCGGCCTGCGCCTGGGCGTACCAGGTGGCGGGGTGGAGCTTGGTGCGGCTGCGCCGGGCGATCCAGCCGAGGGCCGGGGCGACGGCGAGAGCGACCAGGGTCAGTGGCAGCGACAGCCAGGCCATGATGACTAGGGAGATCAGGAAGAGCAGGACGTTGCCGATCGTCATCGGCAGCATGAAGAGGAGGCCCTGGATCAGCTGGAGGTCGCTGGTGGCGCGGCCGATCACCTGGCCGGTGGACAGCTCGTCCTGGCGTCTGCCGTCGAGCCGGGTGATCGTCTCGTACATCTCCGTCCGCAGGTCGTGCTGGACGTCGAGGGCGAGCCGGCCGCCGTAGTAGCGGCGGATGTAGGTGAGGACGTAGACGACGAGCGCGGCGGCGATCAGGGCGCCCGCCCAGGGGGTCATACGGCGGCTGTGGTCGCCGATCACGTCGTCGATGATCACCTTGGTGATCAGCGGCACCAGCGCCGTGACGGCCATGCCTCCGAGCGAGGCGCCGAGGGCGAGGACGACGTCCCTGGGGTGACGCCAGGCGTACCCGGCCAGTCTCCGCGCCCATCCCGGCTGCGCTGCCACGTCGGTGCCTCCCTCAAGAACTGATCTTCCGGAAGACACCAACGCGGGCGGGGGCGGATTTCATCCCGCCGCAACGATGCGCCCGGCGGCGCGGGGTCACCCGCCGGGGGGAACGGCCACGAACGCCTCCTTGGGTGTGGTGGTCGGCGCGTAACGCGCGGGGTCCGTCGTCGTGGGCACGAGGTCCTTGTGGATGGCCTTGGCGATGTTCTGGATGGTGGTGACGCCGTAGTTCATGGTGCTGTTGTCCTGGGTGAGCACCGTGATCATGTAGTCGCGGCCGGTGCCCTTGAAGGTGCCGACACTGTGCACCCGCCAGCCGTGCGTGGCGCGCGACAGCCAGCCGTTCTTGACGTGCACGGCGACGGAGGACGGCGCCCCGGCGGGCGTGCCCCAGCGCTGGGAGGCGACGACCTGGCCCATGAGCTTGAGGATGTAGTCGCGGGAGTTGTCGCTGAGTACCGAGTTCTTGGCCGTGATCAGCCCGAGCAGCTTCTGCTCGTCACGCACGGTGATCTGGGTCAGGCCCCAGTAACCGTTCGCGCCGGGCTTGGTCTGGGTCATGCCGGCCGCGCTGAGGAAGCCCTTCACCTTCGTCACGCCGAGCTGCTTCCACAGGGTGGAGGTGGCGTCGTTGTCCGACTTGGTGATCATGGCCTTGGCGAGGGTCGTCTCGCGGGCGGTGAGGTAGCGGTTGTGTTTCTTGGCGTCCCACAGCAGGGTGGCGAGGACGGTGACCTTGACGACGCTGGCCGAGTCGTAGGCGGTCGACTGGCGCAGCGTGCAGGTCGTGTCGGTGGTGCGGTCGCGCAGACCGACGGCGACGGTGCCCTTGCGGTCCTTCATCGCCGCGGTGATGTCCTTCTCCAACTTGGCTGCCAGGCCCGCCTTGCCGGACGTGCAGCTGACCGTGGGTGTGGCGGCCGCGGCGGGCGTCGCGGCGGCCACGCAGGGAATCAGCATCCCGGCGCCCACGCCCGCCGCGAGCACTCTGGCGCGTCGGGTTGTTGAGTGAGTCATGTCCAGTTGACGTACGGACTCTGACAAAAGGTTGCGCGAGTTGGCCGAGATTTGACTGGTCGTTACCCGAACGCAGTCAGGGACTCGCGCACACGAGCACGAGCCCCTTTCCGGTTTCGCCGCGGCCTCAGTCCAGATGCGTGGGCGCGAACATCCGCAGGACGGCGGGGAGGACGACGACCGAAGGACCCTGCTCGGCAAGGGCGTTCGCCAGGTCGGCCGCCAGGGTCTCGGGGGTCGTGCGCACGCCCGGGACGCCGAAGGATTCCGCCAGGGCCACGTAGTCGGGGCGGGTGAGCTCCGTGGCCGTGGCCTGGCCGAACGCGTCGGTCATGTACTCGCGGAGGATGCCGTAGCCGCCGTCGTCGACGATCAGCCAGGTGACGTCGAGGCCGTACTGGCGGGCGGTGGCCAGTTCCGCGATCGAGTACAGCGCGCCGCCGTCGCCCGACACCGCCAGGACCGGGCGGGTGCGGTCCGCGGCCGCGGCCCCGAGCGCCGCCGGGAAGCCGTAGCCGAGGCCGCCCGCGCCCTGGGCCGAGTGCATGGTGTTGGGGGACTTAGCGTCGAAGGCCGACCAGGCCCAGTACGCCAGGATCGTCATGTCCCAGAAGGACGGCGAGCCGGCGGGCAGGGCGCGGCGGACGGACGCCAGCACGTCCTGCTCCAGGGTGAGTTCCTGGGCGGCGATCCGGTCGCGGACCTTGGCAAGGACCTCGCGCACGCGGTCGGCGGCGCCCTCGTCGGCGCGCTCGTCCACGGTCTCCAGCAGGGCCTGGAGGGCCAGGCGGGCGTCGGCGTGGATGCCGAGCGCCGGGTGGTTGGACTCCAGCTTGCCGAGGTCGGCCTCGATCTGGATCACGCGGCCGCGCGGCTTGAACGTGTGGTAGTTGGAGGAGAGTTCGCCGAGGCCCGAGCCGATGACGAGCAGCACGTCGGCGTCCTCGAGGAAGTCCGTGGTGTGCCGGTCCTCCAGCCAGGACTGGAGGGACAGCGGGTGCTCCCAGGGGAAGGCGCCCTTGCCGCCGAAGGTCGTGACGACGGGGGCGTTCAGCCGCTCCGCGAGGGCCAGCAGCTTGCCGGACGCGTCGGCGCGGACCACCCCTCCGCCCGCGATGATCGCCGGGCGGGCGGCCCCGGACAGCAGGCCGGCCGCCACCGCGGTGAGTTCGGGACGCGGGACCAGTTCCTCCGGGGTGGCGTCCAGGGCCGTCACCACCGGCAGGCTCGTCGGTTCGAGGAGCACGTCCTGCGGGATCTCCACCCACACGGGCCCGTGCGGGACCGTCAGCGCCGACTTCCAGGCGGCCGCGATGGCGGAGGGGATCTGCGACTGGGTGCGGACCGTGTGGACCGACTTCACCACACCGCGGAACGAGGCGGCCTGGTCGGGCAGTTCGTGCAGGTAGCCGTGGCGGCCGCCGCCGAGCCCGGCCGTCGGGATCTGGCTGCTGATGGCCAGGACGGGGGCGGAGGCCGACGCCGCCTCCTGGAGCGCCGCGAGCGAGGTCAGCGCTCCCGGGCCGGTCGACAGCAGCAGCGGCGCGGCCTCACCGGTGATCCGGCCGTAGGCGTCGGCGGCGAAGCCGGCGTTGTTCTCCACCCGCAGGCCGACGTACGTCAGCTCCGACCGGCGCAGCGCGTCGAACATGCCGAGGGCGTGCTGTCCCGGCAGGCCGAAGACGGTCGTCGCGCCCAGCCCGGCCAGGGTCTCCACGACCAGGTCTCCGCCGTTGCGGCCGGGGGGAGGGTTCAGGGCGGCCTCCGTCTGCTCGGGTGTCGGGCGGAGCACCAGGTCGTGGTCGTGCGTCACTTCGCTTACGCGTCCTTCCGGGCCGCCGCGATCTGGCGGGCCATGATCGTGGTCAGTTCGTACGCCGTGTGCGAGGCGGCCACCGAGGTGATCTCGGCGTGGTCGTACGCCGGGGCCACCTCGACGACGTCGGCGGAGACCAGGTTGCAGGAGGCCAGGCCGCGCAGGATCTCCAGCAGTTCGCGGGAGGTCATGCCGCCCGCCTCGGGGGTGCCGGTGCCGGGCGCGTGCGCCGGGTCGAGGCAGTCGATGTCGATGGAGATGTACAGCGGGCGGTCGCCGATGCGCTGGCGGAGCTGGTCGGCCACCTCGTCGGCGCCGCGGCGGTAGACGTCGGCGGAGGTGACGATGCCGAAGCCCATCTTCTCGTCGTCGGTGAGGTCCTGCTTGCCGTACAGCGGGCCGCGGGTGCCGACGTGGGAGAGCGCCTCGGTGTCGAGGATGCCCTCCTCCACCGCCCGCCGGAACGGGGTGCCGTGCGTGTACTCGGCGCCGAAGTAGGTGTCCCAGGTGTCGAGGTGGGCGTCGAAGTGGAGCAGCGCGACCGGGCCGTGCTTCTTGGCGACGGACCGCAGCAGCGGCAGCGCGATGGTGTGGTCGCCGCCGAGGGTCATCAACCGGGCGCCGGTGCCGAGGAGTTCGTCGGCGGCGGCCTCCATCGTCTCGACGGCCTCGTTGATGTTGAACGGGTTCACGGCGATGTCGCCGCCGTCCGCGACCTGGGCGAGGGCGAAGGGGGAGGCGTCCTGCGCCGGGTTGTAGGGGCGCAGCAGCCGGGACGCCTCGCGGATAGCGTTGCCGCCGAAGCGGGCGCCCGGCCGGTACGAGACGCCGGAGTCGAACGGCACACCCACGACGGCGACGTCGGCGGTGCCCACCTCGTCGAGGCGGGGCAGCCGGGCGAAGGTCGCGGGGCCGGCGTACCGCGGGACGCGGGAGGAGTCGACGGGACCGCGGGGCGTCTCGGTGCTGCTCATGGCGAAATGCCTTCTTTCTTGCGCTTCGTCGCGTATGTGATGACTCGTGATCGACTCTACTGGTGAGCGGGGGCCGGTTCGGACGCGAGTTCGGGGGTGCGCCCGGCGAGCCGCTCGCGCCAGGCGGCGAGGACGGCCGCGTCGGTCGGCTTGGTCGCCAGGGAGACGATGACGTAGGCGGCCAGGGAGGACAACAGGCCGTAGTAGACGGGCTCGTTGGCGAGGATGCCGAAGGTCGCCATGAGGCCGATGACCGCGACGCCACCGACGATCACGGAGGCGAGGGCGCCGTGCGCGGTGCCGCGCTTCCACAGCAGTCCGCCGAGGATCGGCACGAGCAGCCCGCCGACGAGCAGGTTGTAGGCGACGGTCAGCGCCTCGACGACGTTGTTGAGCGCGATGGCGGTGCAGATCACGCCGACGCCCATGATCAGGATGAAGACGCGGTTGCCCTTGACCTCGTCGTGCGCCTCCCCGTCGCGGCGGACGGCGCCGCGCAGCCGGGACCAGATGTCGTTGTTGGCGACGGTGGCGCAGGCGATCAGCGCGCCGGAGGAGGTGGACATCACCGCGGCCAGCGCGGCGGCGAGCACAAGGCCGCGGACACCGATGGGCAGGTCGTCCTTGACGATGGTGGCGAAGGCGTCGTCGGCGCTGCCGAGGTTGGGGTACAGCACCTTGGCGGCGGTGCCGATGACCGCGCCGGCGATCGCGTAGACCAGGCAGTAGGTGCCGGCGACGGTGCCGCCCCACTTGGCGGTGGTGTCGCTGCGGGCGGTGAACACGCGCTGCCAGATGTCCTGGCCGATCAGCATGCCGAAGGTGTAGATCAGGACGTACGTGAAGATCGTCTCGCCGCCGATGCCCAGCGGGTCGAAGTAGGAGGTCGGCAGCTTGGCCTTCATCTCGCTGAAGCCGCCCGCCTTGACGACGGCGATGGGCAGCAGCAGGAGCAGCACGCCGATCGTCTTCACCACGAACTGCACCATGTCGGTCAGCGTGATGGACCACATGCCGCCGAGGGTGGAGTAGGCCACGACGATCGCGCCGCCGAGGATGATCGCGACGGTGCGGTTCAGGTCGAACAGCACGTCGAAGATCGTGGCGTACGCGATGGTGGAGGTCACCGCCAGCATCAGGGTGTACGCCCACATCACGACGCCCGAGATGATGCCGGCCCGGCCGCCGTAGCGCAGGTCGAGCATCTCGGAGACGGTGTAGACCTTCAGCCGGGCGATGCGGGCGGAGAAGAAGACCGAGAGGGCGAGGATTCCGAGGCCGATGGTGAAGACCATCCAGGCACCGGAGAGGCCGTACTTGTAGCCGAGGCCCACGCCGCCGATGGTGGAGGCGCCGCCGAGGACGATCGCCGCCATCGTGCCGGAGTACATCGCGGGGCCCAGGCGGCGGCCCGCGACCAGGAACTCGCTCTTGGACTTGGCGCGGCGCATGCCCCACCAGCCCATGGCCAGCATGCCGGCGAGATAGACGACGATCACTGTGTAGTCGACGGCCATGTGGGGCCCTCCTTCGCGCACATCCGGGCGGCGGTGTCGTGCAGATGTATGGGGTCGTGCAGATACGTGGGGGTGAGGCTCGGCAAGGGCTCGCGGGGACATCGCCCGTACCCGTGGCTGCCAGCCCCCTAGACACTAGGTGGCCGAAAAGCGACTGCGAAGTGTACTTTTCATCCATTCGAGTCGCGACGGTATGGAGGGAATGCACATCGTGCCGGATGTACCTGTCCCCCTGGCCCCAGCCGTCCCACCGACCCCACCGATCCCGCTGTCCGCCCTGCTGGCCCGGGAGGACCTCGCGCTGCGCCGGATCGCCGGCCCGGCCGGCCCGGACACCGCGATCCACTGGGCGCACACCTCGGAGATGGCCGACCCCTACCCGTACCTGCTGGGCGGCGAGCTGCTGCTGACGGCCGGCGTCCATGTCACCCCGGCGGACGCCACCGGGGCGTACTTCGACACCTACGTCTCCCGGGTGGCGGCGGCGGGCGGCGCGGCCATCGGCTTCGGCCTGGCGCCGGTGCACGACACGGTGCCGCCCGCCCTGGTGGCGGCCTGCGAGGCCCACGGCCTGCCGCTGCTCGAAGTCCCGCCGCAGACCACCTTCTCCGGCGTCGCGCGCGCGGTCTGGCAGCTGATGGCGCAGGCCCGGCTGGCCGAACTGCGCCGCGTCACGGAGGCGCAGCAGCGGCTCGCGGCCGCCGCGTCCCGCCCCCACCCCGTCCCCTCCGTGCTGCGCCAGCTGGCCCAGCGCCTGTCCGGCTGGGGGGTCCTGTACGGCCCGGACGGCACGGCGATCGCCTCGGCGGGCCGGGCCCCGCACGAGACGGCCCGCCAGGCGCTTGCCCACCTGACGGACGTGGTCCGCCCGGCCCCGACGACCATGGCATCACCGGGGACGACCGTCCGCACGCCTCCGCCGTGTCCTACGACCCCGCCGGGGGCGGCCGTCCGGACGCCCCCTCCGTCTGCCACGACCCCGCAGGGGACGACCGGCCGGACAGCCTCGCCGACTCCTACGACCCCGCCGGGCACGACCGGCCGGACGCACCCACCGTCTGCCACAACCCCGCCCGGCACGACCGTCCGGGCACCCTCGCCGTCTCCCACGACCCCACCGGGCACGACCGTCCGGGCACCCTCGCCCTCTCCTGCGACCCCACCGGGCACGACCGTCCGGGCACCCTCGCCCTCTCCTGCGACCCCACCGGGCACGACCGGCCGGACACCCCCGCCGTCTCCCCCGGCCCCGGTCGGCCGGCCCATCGCGGCAGCCGTTCCCGTCGCCGCCCGGCCCGTTCCCGTCGCCGCCCGGCCCGTTCCCGTCGCCGCCCGGCCCGTTCCCTCCTCCGCCACCGACACCGTCGCCGGCAGCCATCTCGCCGCCTACGCCCTCGGCGCCGGGCAGGGCTTCGTGCTCGGAGTCGCCTCACCGCACCGCGAACCCGGGGACCACACCATCGCGTCCGTGGCCGCCGTGCTGCTCTCGCTGCTCACCGGCGAGCACCGCAGCGGTACGGGGGCGGCCCGGTCCTCGGCGCTGGTGCGGGTGCTGCTGGGCGCGCCGCCCGAGGAGGTGGCGCCGCTGCTCGGGACCGGACGGTGGGTCGTCGTGCACGCTCGGCCGGACACCCAGGCGGCCGACGCCGTGGCTGCCTCCGCGCTCGGCGCCGCCCTGGGCTCGGCCCTGGTCGACCTCACCGACGGGGTCGTACGGGTCCTGCTGCCCGCCGAGCGGGAGCCGGGACCACAGCCCGGCTGGGCCCTCGGGGTGAGCACCGCCGTCGGCCCCGGCGACTGGACGACGGCCGACGCCCAGGCGGCCCGCGCCCTGGCCCGCGCCCGCGCCACCCGCACCGCGCTGGTCGGCCACGGCACCCGCCCCGGCCTGGCCGACCTGCTCCCGCGGGACGAGGCCGACGCCCACGCCCAGGCCCTGCTCGCCCCGCTCGGCGCGACCCCCGCGCTCACCGAGACACTGCGCACCTGGCTCTCCCTGCACGGCAGTTGGGACCGCACCGCGGTCGCCCTGTCCGTGCACCGCAACACCGTCCGCCAGCGCATCGCCCGCTGCGCCGCCCTCCTCGGCACCGACCTGGACGACCCCGACGTCCGCATGGAGCTGTGGTTCGCCCTGCGGCGGGCGTGACCCGCGTCCCAGCGGCCGGGACATCGGCGACGCGAACAGAGAGCTGCACCACAATGGGAGCCATGCCGATACCCGGGACACCCAGCCGCGCCGAGCTCGTCGACCACCTCGTGAGGACCCGTATCGCCGGGGACGTCGCCACCCCTCGCGAGAACAACCTCTCCCACTACCGCAAGCTCGCGAACGGCGACCGCCACTTCTGGTTCGGTCTGGAGCTCGGCGACCGCTGGAGCGACGAGCAGGACGTGCTGGCGGTGATGGCGGAGCGCGTCGGTGTCATCGACGACCCGGAGCACCGCTACGGCCAGGACACCATCGACCCCGAACTGACCGTCGACGCCCTGGAGCGGATGGCCGGCCGGCTGCGCAAGGCCGCCGACAGCAGTCAGCGGGTGCTGTTCGCGACCGGTCACCCCGGCGGCCTGCTCGACGTGCACCGCGCCACCGCCGCCGCCCTGCGCGCCGCCGGCTGCGAGATCGTGGTGATCCCGGACGGGCTCCAGACGGACGAGGGATACGTCATGCAGTTCGCGGACGTGGCCGTGCTGGAGCACGGCGCCACCCTGTGGCACACGCACTCCGGCGAGCCGATGCGGGCCATCCTCACCGGCCTGGAGCGCGAGGGCCGGCGGCTGCCCGACCTGGTCGTCGCCGACCACGGCTGGGCGGGATACGCCGGTCAGCACGGCGTGGACTCGGTCGGCTACGCCGACTGCAACGACCCGGCCCTCTTCGTCGCCGAGGCCGAGGGCACCGTCCAGGTGACCGTGCCGCTCGACGACCATGTGGTCAGCCCCCGGTACTACGACCCGATGACGGCGTACCTGCTGGACCAGGCGGGTCTGGGCTAGGGCGCTCGTGCCGGATCAGGTCGGCGGGGCGTTCTCGGACCGGGGTACGCGGACCACGCCCTCCTGGATCACCGAGATCGCCAGCCGGCCGTCCTGGGTGTAGATGCGGGCCTGGCCGAGGCCGCGCCCACCGTGCGCGGAGGGGGACTCCTGGTCGTAGAGCAGCCACTCGTCGGCCCGGAACGGCCGGTGGAACCACATCGCGTGGTCCAGCGAGGCCCCGACCACGTCGCCGACCGCCCAGCCGCCGCGGCCGTGCGCGAGCAGCACCGAGTCCAGCAGCGTCATGTCGGAGACGTAGGTGGCGAGGACGACGTGCAGGAGGGGCTGGTCGATATCCCCGTCGAGCTTGCCGTCGGCGCGGAACCACACCTGGGAGTGCGGCTCGCGCGGCTCGCCGAACCTGCCGTACGGCGGCTCGTCGGCATAGCGCAGGTCGACGGCCTCGCGGGCCTCCAGGAACCGCTCCACGACCTCGCGCGGAAGGTGGCCGTAGCCGCGCATCCGCTCCCGCGAGGTGGGCAGGGTCTCCGGGTCCGGGGCGGGCGGCATGGGCGCCTGGTGGTCAAGGCCCTCCTCGTACGTCTGGAAGGACGCCGAGAGGTGGAAGACCGGCTGCCCGTGCTGGACCGCGACGACCCGGCGGGTGGTGAAGGAGCGGCCGTCGCGGATGCGGTCCACGGTGTAGACGATGGGCGCTCCCGGGTCGCCGGGGCGCAGGAAGTAGGCGTGCAGCGAGTGCGCGTGCCGGTCCGCGGGGACCGTGCGCCCCGCGGCGACCAGCGCCTGTGCCGCGACCTGCCCGCCGAAGACGCGCGGGACGACCGCGTGGCGGGACCGGCCGCGGAAGATGTCCCGCTCGATCCGCTCCAGGTCGAGCA
This sequence comes from Streptomyces sp. NBC_01788, assembly GCF_035917575.1. Lineage (GTDB taxonomy): Bacteria > Actinomycetota > Actinomycetes > Streptomycetales > Streptomycetaceae > Streptomyces. The sequence continues at coordinate 2,959,181 of NZ_CP109090.1, forward strand.
GATCGAGCAGGGACCGAAGTGCCGGGTTCATGCGTCGGCCGTCCCCTACAGGCCCATGTCCTTGGCGATGATCGACTTCATGATCTCGCTGGTGCCGCCGTAGATGCGGTTGACGCGGTTGTCCGCGTACAGGCGGGCGATGGGGTACTCGTTCATGTAGCCGTAGCCGCCGTGCAGTTGGAGGCAGCGGTCGATGACGCGGTGGGCGACCTCGGTGCAGAACAGCTTGGCGGAGGCGGCCTCGGCGGGGGTCAGCTCACCGGCGTCGAGGGCCTCGAGCGCGCGGTCGGCGACGGCCTGCGCGGCGTCCACCTCGGCCTGGCAGGCGGCCAGCTCGAACTTGGTGTTCTGGAAGTGGGCGACCGGCTTGCCGAAGACCGTGCGCTCCAGCACATACTGCTTGGCGAACCGGACGGCGGCCCTGGCCTGCGCGTACGCGCCGAAGGCGATGCCCCACCGCTCGGAGGGCAGGTTGGCGCCGAGGTAGGAGAAGCCCTTGTTCTCCTCGCCGAGCAGGTCCTCGACCGGGACCTCGACATCGGTGAACGCCAGTTCGGCGGTGTCGGATGCCTTCAGGCCCAGCTTGTCGAGCTTGCGGCCCACCGAGTAGCCCTCGGACCGGGCGTCCACGGCGAACAGGGAGATGCCGTGGCGGCGGTCCTCAGCCGTCGGGGCGGCGGTGCGGGCGCAGACGATGACCCGGTCGGCGTGGACGCCACCGGTGATGAAGGTCTTGGCGCCGTTGAGGACGTAGTGCGTGCCGTCCTCGCTGAGCCGGGCGGTGGTCTTCATGCCGGCGAGGTCGGAGCCGGTGCCGGGCTCCGTCATCGCGATGGCCCACATCTCCTCGCCGGAGACGAACCTGGGCAGGTAGCGCTTCTTCTGCTCGTCGGTGGCGAGCATCTTGAGGTAGGGCAGCGCGAGCAGGACGTGCACGCCGGACCCGCCGAAGGTCACGCCCGCGCGGGCGGTCTCCTCGTACTGGACGGCCTCGAACCGGTGGGTCTGGAGTCCGGCGCCGCCGTACTCCTCGGGAACGTTGATCCCGAACAGACCGAGCTCGGCGAGCCGGTGGTAGAACTCGCGCGGGACCTGCCCTGCGGCGCACCACTCGTCGTAGACCGGCACGACCTCCGCCTCGATGAAGGCACGAAGGGTCTCCCGGAACGCCTCGTGATCCTCTCCGAACACCACACGCCGCACGCCGCCACCTCCACAGAGCAACTGTCCAAGCGCTTGCTCAGCCAAAGATACCGACGAGTACACAACCTCGTAAAGAGGCCGGACGCACCCGCGAACCGTTCAGCCCCCCGCGGGCGACCCCGCGGAGGCGAAGGCCCCCCGAGCCATCCGGTGCAGCAGCTCCGCCGTGTCCCCGCGCCCCGGCAGGACACCCGCCCGCCCCAGGTGCGGCGTGGAGTTCAGCAGCCCGAACACCGAGTGCACGGCCGACCGCGCGGCCGGCTCACCGAGGTCCGGATGGACCCGCCGGACCACCTCCACCCACAGCTCGACGTACTGCCGCTGAAGCTGGCGCACCAGCTTGCGGTCGCTGTCCCGCAGGCGGTCCAGCTCCCGGTCGTGCAAGGTGATGAGCGGACGGTCGTCGAGCGCGAAGTCGATGTGGCCCTCGATGAGGGAGTCGAGCACCGCCTCGGGCCCGGCCACCCCGTCGGCCTCGGCCAGACGCCGCTTCGCCCCCGTCAGGAGCTGACCGCTGATGCCGACCAGCAGCTCGGCGAGCATCGCGTCCTTGCCGGCGAAGTGCCGGTACAGACCCGGCCCGCTGATACCCACGGCGGCGCCTATCTCGTCGACGCCTACACCGTGGAACCCGCGTTCGGCGAAGAGCCGCGCCGCTTCCTTGAGGATCTGCTCGCGACGGGTGGGGGCATCGGTTCGAGTGGCCATGAAAGCAATTCTAGACAGGACGGTTAGCGCTCGTTAACCTGGAGGGGAATCGCGTTAACGCTCATTAACAGTCGGGGGCACCGGCCACCGGGTGAGGGGACCGCAAGGATGCACGAGGCACCGGAGCTGACGAGCGCGGCCGATCCCGCGTCGGAGGCCTGGCGAGCCAACGAACAGGCACACCGCGCGCTCGCCGAGGAGCTGCGCGGCAAGCTCGCCGCCGCACGGCTCGGCGGCGGCGAGAAGGCGCGCGCCCGGCACACCGCGCGCGGGAAGCTGCTGCCGCGCGACCGCGTGGACACCCTCCTCGACGCCGGGTCGCCGTTCCTCGAGCTGGCCCCGCTGGCCGCCGACGGGATGTACGACGGCCAGGCACCGGCCGCCGGGGTCGTCGCCGGCGTCGGACGGGTCGGCGGACGCGAGTGCGTGATCGTCGCCAACGACGCCACTGTCAAGGGCGGGACCTACTACCCGATGACGGTGAAGAAGCACCTGCGGGCCCAGGAGGTGGCGCTGGAGAACCGCCTGCCCTGCCTGTACCTGGTCGACTCCGGCGGCGCCTTCCTGCCCATGCAGGACGAGGTCTTCCCCGACCGGGAGCACTTCGGGCGGATCTTCTACAACCAGGCCCGGATGTCGGGGGCCGGGATCCCGCAGATCGCCGCGGTCCTCGGCTCCTGCACGGCCGGCGGCGCCTACGTCCCGGCGATGAGCGACGAGGCCGTGATCGTCCGCAACCAGGGCACGATCTTCCTGGGCGGGCCGCCGCTGGTGAAGGCGGCCACCGGCGAGGTCGTGACCGCCGAGGAGCTCGGCGGCGGCGAGGTGCACTCCCGGATCTCCGGCGTCACCGACCACCTCGCCGAGGACGACGCCCACGCCCTGCGCATCGTGCGGAACATCGTCTCCACCCTGCCCGCGCGCGGCGCCCTGCCGTGGACGGTCACCGAGGCGGTCGAACCCAAGGTCGACCCCATGGGACTGTACGGCGCGGTGCCCGCCGACCCCCGCACCCCCTACGACGCCCGCGAGATCATCGCGCGCGTGGTCGACGGCTCCCGTTTCGCCGAGTTCAAGTCCGAGTTCGGGCAGACCCTCGTCACCGGCTTCGCCCGGATCCACGGCCACCCGGTCGGGATCGTCGCCAACAACGGCATCCTGTTCGCCGAGTCCGCCCAGAAGGGCGCCCACTTCATCGAGCTGTGCGACCAGCGCGGGATCCCGCTGCTGTTCCTGCAGAACATCTCGGGCTTCATGGTGGGCAAGGACTACGAGGCGGGCGGCATCGCCAAGCACGGCGCCAAGATGGTCACCGCGGTCGCCTGCACCCGCGTGCCCAAGCTGACCGTCGTGGTCGGCGGCTCGTACGGCGCGGGCAACTACTCCATGTGCGGCCGGGCGTACTCCCCCCGCTTCCTGTGGATGTGGCCGAACGCCAAGATCTCCGTCATGGGCGGCGAGCAGGCCGCCTCCGTGCTCGCCACCGTCAAGCGGGACCAGCTCGAAGGCCGGGGCGAGGAGTGGCCGGCGCAGGACGAGGAGTCCTTCAGGGCCCCCATCCGCGCCCAGTACGAGCACCAGGGCAACGCCTACTACGCCACCGCCCGCCTGTGGGACGACGGCGTGATCGACCCGCTGGAGACCCGCCAGGTGCTGGGCCTGGCCCTGACCGCGTGCGCCAACGCGCCACTGGGTGACCCCCAGTTCGGCGTCTTCCGGATGTGAGGGGGGACCTCGTGACGATGTTCGAAACGGTTCTGGTGGCCAATCGGGGCGAGATCGCCGTCCGGGTCATCCGTACGCTGCGCGCGCTCGGTGTGCGCTCGGTGGCCGTCTTCTCCGACGCCGACGCCGACGCCCGGCACGTCCGGGAGGCCGACACGGCGGTCCGGATCGGACCGGCGCCCGCGGCCGAGAGCTATCTGTCCGTCGAGCGGATCCTGGAGGCCGCCGCCCGCACCGGCGCGCAGGCCGTCCACCCCGGGTACGGCTTCCTGGCGGAGAACGCCGGGTTCGCGCGGGCCTGCGAGGAGGCCGGGCTGGTCTTCATCGGCCCTCCGGCGGACGCGATCTCCCTCATGGGCGACAAGATCCGCGCGAAGGAGACGGTGAAGGCGGCCGGGGTGCCGGTGGTACCCGGCTCCAGTGGCTCCGGGCTCACCGACGCTCAACTCGCCGAAGCGGCCCGCGAGATCGGCATGCCGGTGCTGCTGAAGCCGTCCGCCGGCGGTGGCGGCAAGGGCATGCGGCTGGTGCGGGACGCCGGCCTGATCGACGAGGAGATCGCCGCCGCCCGTCGTGAGGCTCGCGCCTCCTTCGGCGACGACACGCTGCTGGTCGAGCGCTGGGTCGACCGCCCCCGGCACATCGAGATCCAGGTCCTGGCCGACGGGCACGGCAACGTGGTGCACCTCGGCGAGCGCGAGTGCTCCCTCCAGCGCCGCCACCAGAAGATCGTCGAGGAGGCGCCGAGCGTGCTCCTCGACGAGGAGACCCGGGCCGCGATGGGCGAGGCCGCGGTCCAGGCGGCCCGTTCCTGCGGCTACCGGGGCGCGGGCACGGTGGAGTTCATCGTCCCCGGCGGCGACCCGGCGGCGTACTTCTTCATGGAGATGAACACGCGCCTCCAGGTGGAGCACCCGGTCACCGAGCTGATCACGGGGCTCGACCTGGTGGAGTGGCAGCTGCGGGTGGCGGCGGGTGAGCCGCTGGCGTTCGCCCAGGAGGACGTCCGGCTGACCGGTCACGCGATCGAGGCCCGTCTGTGCGCGGAGGACCCGGCACGCGGGTTCCTGCCCTCGGGCGGCACGGTGCTCGCACTGCGCGAGCCGCAGGGCGAGGGCGTACGCACCGACTCCGGGCTCAGCGAGGGCACGGAGGTCGGCAGCCTGTACGACCCGATGCTGTCCAAGGTGATCGCCTACGGCCCGGACCGCGCCACCGCGCTCAGGAAGCTGCGTGCGGCCCTCGCCGGGACGGTCACGCTGGGCGTGCAGACCAACGCCGGGTTCCTGCGCCGGCTGCTGGCCCACCCGGCCGTCGTGGCGGGCGAACTGGACACGGGCCTGGTCGAGCGAGTGGTCGACGAGCTGGTCCCGACGGAGGTGCCGGCGGAGGTGTACGAGGCCGCGGCGCTGCTGCGTCAGGCGGCGCTCGGCCCGGCCCGGGCGACCGGTTGGGTGGACCCGTTCTCCGCCGCGGACGGCTGGCGCCTGGGCGGCGAGCCGGCCTGGACGGTCCACCATCTGCGCGTGCCGGGACACGAGCCGGTCGCCGTACGCGTGCGCCGCACGCCAGACGGCGGAGCCGAGGTGCTGACGGACGGGTCCGGTACACCTCGCCGGGCGTCCGGGGGCCTGCCCCCGCGAGCCGGCACCGACGACCGGTTCACCTTCCAACTGGACGGCGTCGTACACACCTTCGCCACCACGCCGGACGGCACCTGGCTCGGCCGCGACGGCGACGTCTGGCACGTGCGCGACCACGACCCGGTGGCCGCCTCGCTCAGCCGCGCGGCCCACTCCGGCGCCGACTCGCTCACCGCTCCCATGCCGGGCACGGTCACCGTGGTGAAGGTCGCGGTCGGCGACGAGGTGGTGGCGGGCCAGAGCCTGCTGGTGGTCGAGGCGATGAAGATGGAGCACGTCATCTCCGCGCCGCACGCCGGCACCGTCACCGAACTGGACGTCGCACCGGGCGCGACGGTCGCCATGGACCAGGTCCTGGCGGTCATCGCCCCGGCGGAGGAGGAGACGGCATGACCGCCCCGGACGGCATGAGCGCCCCGGAGACCGGCCTCCCGATGGTGGTCACGGCGCCCGACCTGCCCGCGCGGGTCAGGATCCACGAGGTCGGGCCGCGCGACGGACTGCAGAACGAGAAGGCGACCGTACCGACCGACGTCAAGGCGGAGTTCATCCGCCGCCTCGCCGACGCGGGTCTGACGACCGTGGAGGCCACCAGCTTCGTCCACCCGAAGTGGGTTCCCCAACTGGCGGACGCGGAGGCACTGTTCCCGCAGGTCAAGGATCTGAAGGGGGTGCGTCTTCCGGTCCTCGTGCCCAATGCGCGCGGACTGGATCGCGCGCTCGCGCTGGGGGCGGACCGTATCGCCGTCTTCGCCAGCGCCACCGAGTCCTTCGCCAAGGCCAACCTCAACCGCACGGTGGAGGAGTCGCTCGCGGTCTTCGAACCCGTGGTGGCCCGCGCGAAGGAGGAGGGCGCCCATGTCCGCGGCTATGTCTCCATGTGCTTCGGCGATCCCTGGGAGGGCGCCGTCCCGATCCACCAGGTCGTCCATGTGTGCAGGGCACTCCTGGACATGGGCTGCGACGAGCTGAGCCTCGGGGACACGATCGGTGTCGCCACCCCGGGGCACGTCCTGGAGCTGCTGGCCGCGCTCAACGAGCGGCACGTGCCGACCTCCGCGCTCGGCGTGCACTTCCACGACACCTACGGCCAGGCACTCGCCAACACCCTGGCCGCCCTCCAGCACGGCGTCACCACCGTCGACGCCTCCGCGGGCGGTCTCGGTGGGTGTCCGTACGCCAAGTCCGCCACCGGCAACCTCGCCACCGAGGACCTCGTGTGGATGCTCCAGGGTCTCGGCATCGAGACCGGAGTCGACCTCGGCCGCCTCACCGCCACCAGCGCGTGGATGGCCGAACGGCTGGGCCGCCCCAGCCCCTCCCGCACCCTCCGTGCCCTCTCCCACAAGGAGCAGTGATCGACCATGAACCACCGTCTCTCCCCCGAGCTGGAGGAACTCCGCCGTACGGTGGAGCAGTTCGCCCACGACGTCGTCGCCCCGAAGATCGGCGACTTCTACGAGCGGCACGAGTTCCCGTACGAGATCGTGCGGGAGATGGGCCGTATGGGCCTGTTCGGGCTGCCGTTCCCGGAGGAGTACGGCGGCATGGGCGGCGACTACCTGGCGCTGGGCATCGCCCTCGAGGAACTGGCGCGGGTGGACTCGTCGGTCGCCATCACACTGGAGGCCGGGGTCTCGCTCGGCGCCATGCCGATCCACCTCTTCGGCACCGAGGAGCAGAAGCGCGAGTGGCTGCCGCGGCTGTGCTCCGGCGAGATACTCGGCGCCTTCGGCCTCACCGAGCCCGACGGCGGCTCGGACGCGGGCGCGACCCGCACGACGGCCCGGCTCGACCCGGAGACCGACGAGTGGGTGATCAACGGCACCAAGTGCTTCATCACCAACTCGGGCACGGACATCACCGGACTGGTGACGGTGACGGCGGTGACCGGCCGCAAGCCCGACGGGCGCCCGCAGATCTCCGCGATCATCGTCCCCTCCGGCACCCCCGGCTTCACGGTGGCGCCCGCCTACTCGAAGGTCGGCTGGAACGCCTCCGACACCCGTGAGCTGTCCTTCGCCGACGTCCGGGTGCCGGCGGCGAACCTGCTCGGCGAGGAGGGCCGCGGCTACGCGCAGTTCCTGCGCATCCTCGACGAGGGCCGGATCGCCATCGCGGCGCTGGCGACCGGGCTGGCGCAGGGCTGTGTCGACGAGTCGGTGAAGTACGCCAAGGAGCGCCACGCCTTCGGCAAGCCCATCGGCTCCAACCAGGCCATCCAGTTCAAGATCGCCGACATGGAGATGAAGGCCCACACCTCCCGTCTCGCCTGGCGCGACGCGGCCTACCGCCTGGTGGCCGGTGAGCCCTTCAAGAAGGAGGCCGCCCTGGCCAAGCTCTACTCCTCGACGATCGCCGTCGACAACGCCCGCGACGCGACCCAGGTCCACGGCGGCTACGGCTTCATGAACGAGTATCCGGTGGCCCGCATGTGGCGCGACTCCAAGATCCTCGAGATCGGCGAGGGCACGAGCGAGGTGCAGCGGATGCTGATCGCACGGGAGTTGGGGCTGACCGGCTGATCTCCGCGGCTGCCGGGCGGATGGAGCCTCACCGACCCCATCCGCCCGGCAGCCGGCAGACGGACGCACCGCACCAGCCTCAGAACGGCTGGTACAACGTCCTGGAGAACTGCAACAAGCTCAGCCGCGCCGGCTGAGCCCGGAGGTCCCGTGAAGAACGCGCAGCCATGGAAGTCCTTCGTTCCCATGGCGGTCAATCTGCTGCTCGGGATTCCGGCGATCGTGCCGATCTTCCTGGTCTGGTACGTCCTGTCCAACGGCCCGCTGGCCGAGCTGGGCTTGACGATCCAGGACCCGAACGAGGACGACGGGATGCTGCTCTGGCTGGTCATCGTCGTACCCGTGGTGGCCGGCTTCGCGGGGATCTGGACACTGGTCAACATCTGGCTACGGCGCAGGCTGTTCACCGTCCCGCCGCCGTACCCGTACTGGCTGGCGTGCGTGACGGCGACCCTCGCCCCCTGCTTCGTGGGACTCGGGCTCGGCTGAACGGATGCCGTACGGCGTGGCGCGAGCGTGTACGGCACCGCAGGACAGCACAGTCCACGGCTGGGAGGCGGGGCCCGGCAAGGGGGCCGGCGCGCCTGTCGACGTCCTGTCCGGTCAACGCCGGACCGCCACCGATGCGTTGAGCCGCAGGCAGCGCGCCGCCGTCTGAGGCACCGGCCCCCCATTCGGCTGACCCGGAGCCCCGTGAGGCGATCGGCCCGGCCGCGCGTCCATGCCCTCGATCGAGGTAGACGACCGTTGGTCAATCACTAAGGTTAGGCTAACCTGGCTTCGATTTTGTCCGGCGGGCGCTCCGCCCCGTTCGAAAGCAGTCACACCCATGCCCAACGCCCGTGCCACCCTTCTCTCCCGCCGCGGCATCCTCACCGCGGGCGGCGCCCTCGGCCTCGGTGCCGTGCTCGCAGCCTGCGGTGACGGCGACGCGAAAAGCGGCGGTTCGGGTGGCAAGGCGGCCAAGGGCGCGTCCGGCACGTGGTCGTTCAAGGACGACCGCGGGCAGACCGTGAAGGCCGACAAGACCCCCTCGCGCATCGTCGCCTTCGTCGGGGTCGCCGCCGCGCTGCACGACTACGGCGTCCGGGTCGAGGGCGTCTTCGGCCCGACGACGACCAAGGACGGCAAGGCCGATGTGCAGGCCGGCGACATGGACGTCAGCAAGGTGACGGTGCTCGGCAACGAGTGGGGCCAGTTCAACATCGAGAAGTACGCGTCCCTCGCCCCCGACCTGCTCGTCTCCACCATGTTCGACGACGCGGGCACCCTCTGGTACGTCCCGGAGGAGTCGTCGAAGAAGATCCTCGCCGTCGGCGCCCCCACCGTCGGCGTCTCCGTCTACGACCGGCAGCTGACGGAGCCGCTGGAGCGCATGCTCGCGCTGGCCAAGTCGCTCGGCGCCGATGTCACCGGCGACAAGGTGAAGCGGGCCAGGAAGCGGTTCGAGGACGCGGCCGCCCGGCTGCGCGCCGCTGCCCGGGCGAAGCCGGACATCAAGGTACTGGCGGGCTCCGCGAGCCAGGACCTGTTCTATGTCTCCGGCACCAACCTCTCCATCGACCTGGAGTACTTCAAGGCACTCGGCGTGAACTTCGTCGAGCCCCCGGAGAACGCCAAGAAGGAGGGCGGCGGCTGGTACGAGTCCCTGAGCTGGGAAAACGCCGACAAGTACGCGGCGGACATCATCATGATGGACAACCGCACCTCGGCCATCCAGCCCCCCGACATCACCCAGGGCACCTGGAAGAAGCTCCCCGCAGTCAAGGCGCGGCAGGTCATCGCGCGCAACCCCGAGCCGATCCTGTCCTACGACAAGTGCGCCCCGCTGCTCGAGGACCTCGCGAAGGCCATCGAGACGGCGAAGAAGGTCGCCTGACCCGCCCCGCCTCCGCTCCACCACCCCCCACATACAGGCGCCCTGACGCCGACTCAGGAGCATCCATGACGACGGCCGTGGCCGCCCCGTTCCGTTTCTTCTCCCTCCAGGTCGTACGGACAAGGCGGCTCGGCCCGTCTCTCGTCCGGGTCACCTTCGCGGGGCCCGACCTGCACGCCTTCCACTCCGACGGACGCGACCAGTCCCTCTCCCTGTTCCTGCCGCAGCCGGGCCAGACCGAGCCGGTGGTGCCGCTCGAACTCGGCTGGGGGTCCCCCCGCTCGAGCGAAGCCGAGAGTGGGGGAGGCTGGTGGCAGGGCTGGCGCGAACTCCCCGACGACGTAAGGGCGGTGATGCGTTCGTACACCCTGCGGTCGCTGCGCCGCGACCCGGACGAGATCGACATCGACTTCGCCCTGCACGGCCTGGAGCCGGGCGCCGCGGCACCCGCCGGGCCCGCGTCCCGCTGGGCCGCCCGCGCCACGCCCGGCGACCGCGTCCTGCTGCTCGGCCCGGCGGTCGCGGACAACCGGGCGATCCGCTTCCGCCCGCCCGAGGACACCGATCTGGTGGTGATGTGGGGCGACGAGACCGCCGTCCCCGCCGCGACCGCGATCCTGGAGTCCCTGCCGGCCGGCACGCGGGTGCGCGCCTGGCTGGAGGTGGGGCACGCGGGCGACATCCAGGAGGCGGCGACCGACGCCGACGCCGACGTCACCTGGCTGGTGCGCGAACCCGGCCGCCCGGAGGGGTCCCCCATGGCGCTCGACGCGCTGCGCGGCACCCGACTCCCCATCGGCGAGCGGCCGTACGTCTGGCTCGCGGGCGAGTCCGGGTGCGTCCGGGCGCTGCGCCGGCACTTCGTCGGCGAGCGCGGAACCGACCGTCGCCGCGTCACCTTCGTGGGCTACTGGCGGCACGGTCTGAGCGAGGAGCAGTTGCGCACGCAGGAGTGACACCGGTCACGGCGGGGCAACACCGGGCGTAGATCAACTTAGGTTAGGCTAACTTAAGTAAACGCGCGCCGCTTTCCCGTCCCACATGGACCGTCCCCACCCCACCGGAGGACCCCCCACATGCGCTCACACCTGCTCAACGACCAGACCGCGGAGCACTACCGCCGGTCCGTGAAAGAAGGAGTGGAGCGGGTGGCCGCCCGACTGGCCGCCACCGAGCGGCCGTTCACGGGCGTGACCCCCGACGCCCTCGCGCCCCGCATCGAGCGGATCGACCTGGACCGGCCGCTGAACGACACCACGGCGGCCCTCGACGAGCTGGAGGAGGTCTACCTCCAGGACGCCGTCTACTTCCACCACCCCCGCTACCTCGCCCACCTCAACTGCCCCGTCGTCATCCCGGCGGTGCTCGGCGAGGCCGTGCTGTCGGCCGTCAACTCCTCCCTCGACACCTGGGACCAGTCGGCGGGCGGCACCCTGATCGAGCGCAAGCTCATCGACTGGACGGCCGCCCGGATCGGCCTCGGCCCCGGCGCCGACGGCGTGTTCACCTCGGGCGGAACCCAGTCCAACCTCCAGGCGCTGCTGCTGGCCCGCGAGGAGGCCGACGGCACGCCGCTCTCCGAGCTGCGGATCCTCACCTCCGAGGCGAGCCACTTCAGTGTGCGCAAGTCCGCGCAACTGCTCGGTCTCGGAGCCGAGTCGGTGGTCGTCGTCCCGGTCGACCACGACAAGCGCATGCAGACCCTCGCGCTCGCCCACGAGCTGGAGCGCTGCCACCGCGACGGACTGGTCCCGATGGCCGTGGTCGCCACCGCCGGAACCACCGACTTCGGCTCCATCGACCCGCTGCCCGAAATCGCCGAGCTGTGCGACCGGTTCGGCACCTGGCTGCACGTCGACGCGGCCTACGGCTGTGGTCTGCTGGTCTCCCCCACCCGCCGCGAGCTGCTCGACGGCATCGAACGCGCCGACTCGGTCACCATCGACTACCACAAGTCCTTCTTCCAGCCTGTGAGTTCCTCCGCCGTGCTGGTCCGGGACGCCTCGGTCCTGCGGCACGCCACCTATCACGCGGACTACCTCAACCCGCGCCGCGCGGTGACCGAGCGCATCCCCAACCAGGTCGACAAGTCCCTGCAGACCACCCGCCGCTTCGACGCCCTGAAACTGTGGATGACCCTGCGCGTGATGGGCGCCGACGGTATCGGGCAGCTCTTCGACGAGGTGTGCGACCTGGCCGCCGCGGGCTGGAAACTGCTCGCCTCCGACCCGCGGTTCGACGTCGTCGTCGAACCGTCGCTGTCCACCCTGGTCTTCCGCTACGTCCCGGCGGCCGTCACCGACCCGGGCGAGATCGACCGCGCCAACCTCTATGCCCGCAAGGCCCTGTTCGCCTCCGGCGACGCGGCGGTAGCGGGCACCAAGGTCGCCGGCCGCCACTACCTGAAGTTCACCCTGCTCAACCCCGAGACCACGACCGACGACCTCACCGCCGTCCTCGATCTGATCGCCGGCCACGCCGAGCAGTACCTGGGAGAGTCCCTTGACCGCGCGTCCTGAAGCCCCGTACGAGACCCATGACTTCGTGGGCATCGGCCTGGGCCCCTTCAACCTCGGCCTGGCCTGCCTCACCGAGCCGATCGCCGAACTGAACGGCGTCTTCCTGGAGTCCAAGCCCGACTTCGAGTGGCACTCGGGCATGTTTCTCGACGGCGCCCACCTCCAGACCCCGTTCATGTCGGACCTGGTCACCCTGGCCGACCCGACCTCCCCGTTCTCCTTCCTCAACTACCTGAAGGAGAAGGGCCGCCTGTACTCGTTCTACATCCGGGAGAACTTCTACCCGCTGCGCGTCGAGTACGACGACTACTGCCGGTGGGCGGCGTCCCGGCTGAGCAGCGTCCGCTTCGGCACGACGGTCACCGAGGTGACGTACGACGAGGGCGACGAGCTGTACACCGTGCGCACGCACACCGGAGCCGCGTACCGCGCCCGCCGTCTGGTGCTCGGCACGGGCACCCCCGCGTACCTCCCCGACGCCTGCCGGGGCCTGAGCGGCGACTTCCTGCACAACTCCCGCTATCTGGAGCACAAGGCGGAGCTCCAGCGCAGGGAGTCGATCACGCTGGTGGGCAGCGGCCAGTCCGCCGCCGAGATCTACTACGACCTGCTCGGCGAGATCGACGTCCACGGCTACCGGCTGAACTGGGTCACCCGCTCCCCGCGGTTCTTCCCGCTGGAGTACACCAAGCTCACCCTGGAGATGACCTCCCCGGAGTACATCGACTACTACCACGCGCTGCCGGAGCAGACCCGCTACCGCCTCACCGAGCAGCAGAAGGGCCTGTTCAAGGGCATCGACGGCACGCTGATCGACGAGATCTTCGACCTGCTCTACCAGAAGAACCTCTCCGGCCCGGTCCCCACCCGTCTGCTCACCAACTCCGCGCTCACCGGGGCGACTCACCAGGACGGCGCCTACACCCTCACCTTCCACCAGGAGGAGCAGGGGAAGGACTTCGAGCTGCGCACCGAGGGCCTGGTCCTGGCCACCGGCTACCGGTACACCGAACCGGAGTTCCTGAAGCCGATCCGGGACCGGCTGCGCTACGACTCCCACGGCAACCACGACATCGGCCGCAACTACGCCATCGACGTCACCGGCCGGGGCGTCTTCCTCCAGAACGGCGGCGTGCACGCCCACAGCGTCACCAGCCCCGACCTGGGCATGGGCGCGTACCGCAACAGCTGCATCATCCGCGAGCTGCTCGGCACCGAGCACTACCCGGTCGAGAAGTCCATCGCCTTCCAGGAGTTCGCCGCATGACCCTCACGTTCCGTCCGCTCGACCCGCTGAAGGACGCCGAGTTGCTGCACGGCTGGGTCACCCACCCCAAGGCGGCGTTCTGGATGATGCAGGACGCCACGCTCACGGACGTCGAGCGCGCCTACATGGAGATCGCCGCCGACCCCCACCACGACGCCTTCGTCGGCCTGCACGACGGCGAGCCCGCCTTCCTGATGGAGCGGTACGACCCCGCCCACCGCGAGCTGGTGGGGCTGTACGAGCCGGAGCCCGGTGACGTCGGCATGCACTTCCTGGTCGCGCCGACCGACACGCCCGTGCACGGGTTCACCCGGGCCGTGCTCACCGCCGTGATGCGGCACCTGTTCGAGGATCCGGCGACCCGACGGGTCGTGGTGGAGCCCGACGTGCGCAACACGGCCGTGCAGGCGCTGAACTCGGCCGTCGGGTTCGTTCCGGAGCGCGAGGTCGAAAAGCCCGAGAAGACGGCCCTGCTGAGCTTCTGCACCCGGGAGCGGTTCACCGCGGCGACGGGGGTGGCCGCATGACCCTCGCCGACGCCGTGTCCCACCTCTCCCCGGAGCACTGGGAGACCGCCAACCGCCTGCTCATACGCAAGGCGCTCGCCGAGTTCACGCACGAGCGGCTGCTCGCCCCCCGGCCGGACGGCGGCCACTTCGCCGTCGACAGCGACGACGGTCTCACCCGCTACCGCTTCACCGCCGTCCGCCGCGCCCTCGACCACTGGCAGGTGGACCCGGACTCGATCACCCGCCGGCGCGACGGCGTCGAACTTCCCCTAGCCGCAATGGACTTCTTCATCGAGTTCAAGGCGTCGCTGGGGCTGAGCGACGAGATCCTGCCGGTCTACCTGGAGGAGATCTCCTCCACCCTGGCGAGCACCTGCTACAAGCTGGCCAAGCCGCGGGTCACCTCCGCCGAGCTGGCGAAGGGCTCGTTCCAGGACATCGAGAGCGGCATGACCGAGGGCCACCCCTGCTTCGTCGCCAACAACGGGCGGCTCGGCTTCGGGGTCCACGAGTACCTGTCGTACGCCCCCGAGACCGCGAACCCCGTCCGGCTGGTGTGGCTGGCCGCGCACCGCTCACGGGCGGCGTTCACGGCGGGCGTCGGCATCGAGTACGAGGCGTTCCTGCGCGAGGAGCTGGGCGCGGAGACCGTCGAGCGCTTCCACGCCCGGCTCACCGGCCAGGGCCTCGACCCCGCCGACTACCTGCTCATGCCCGTCCACCCCTGGCAGTGGTGGAACAAGCTCACCGTCACCTTCGCCGCCGAGATCGCCCGCAGGCACCTGGTCTGCCTGGGCGAGGGCGACGACGAGTACCTGGCCCAGCAGTCCATCCGGACCTTCTTCAACCGCACGAACCCGCACCGGCACTACGTCAAGACCGCGCTGTCCGTGCTCAACATGGGCTTCATGCGCGGGCTGTCGGCCGCCTACATGGAGGCCACCCCGGCCATCAACGACTGGCTGGCCCAGCTCATCGCCGACGATCCGGTGCTGAAGTCGACCGGTCTGACGATCATCCGCGAGCGGGCGGCCGTCGGCTACCGGCACCTGGAGTACGAGGAGGCCACGGACCGCTACTCGCCGTACCGGAAGATGCTGGCCGCGCTGTGGCGCGAGAGCCCGGTGCCCTCGCTGCGGGACGGCGAGTCCCTGGCCACCATGGCCTCGCTGCTGCACGTCGATCACGAGGGCGCGTCCTTCGCGGGTGCCCTGATCGAGCGCTCCGGACTGTCCCCGCGGCAGTGGCTGCGCGGCTGTCTGCGCGCCTACCTCACCCCTCTCCTGCAGAGCTTCTACGCCTACGACCTGGTGTTCATGCCGCACGGCGAGAACGTGATCCTGGTGCTGGAGGACGGCGAGGTGCGGCGGGCGGTCTTCAAGGACATCGCCGAGGAGATCGCGGTCCTCGACCCGGACGCCGCGCTGCCGCCCGAGGTGCGGCGGATCCGGGTGGAGGTCCCGGACGAGCAGAAGCTGCTGTCCCTGTTCACGGACGTCTTCGACTGCTTCTTCCGCTTCCTGGCCGCGACTCTCGCCACCGAGGGGATCCTGGAGGAGGACGACTTCTGGCAGGCGGTGGCCGAGGCGGTCCGCGAGTACCAGGAGTCGGTGCCCGGACTCGCCTGGAAGTTCGCGCGGTACGACCTGTTCGCCCCCGAGTTCGCGCTGTCCTGCCTCAACCGGCTCCAACTGCGCGACAACCGGCAGATGGTGGACCTCGCGGACCCCTCCGGGGCGCTCCAGCTCGTCGGAACCCTGCGCAATCCCCTCGCGGGGCGCTGAGTTCCGGCCCGGACGGACGGGCACCCCGGAGTACGGTCCTCCGGGGTGCCCGTCGCGTGTGTTCCCGTCGCGTGTGTTCCTGGCGCTGTTCCCGCCGCTGTCCTTACCGCGCCGGCCAGGGCACCTGCGGGGAGCGGTAGTAGCCGATCCCGAGCGCGTCCCAGCGCGGCGCCTGGGCCGCCAGACGCGTCCTGTAGGTGTCCCAGTCGTGCGTGGCCGCGGGCGACCAGCCGAGTTCGGCGACGCCGGGCAGCCGGGGGAAGGCCATGGCGTCGATGTCGGCGGAGGTGGACAGGGTCTCCGACCACAGCGGCGCCTCGACACCGCGGATCGCGGAGGCGGGCGCGCCCGGCACGTAGCTGCCCGGGTCCCAGTCGTAGGACCGCCGCACCTCGACATAGCCGGCCCAGGCCAGTCCGAGCGGGGTGTCCTTGGTGTACTTCATGTCCAGGTACACCCGGTCGGCCGGGGACAGGATCAGCCCGGTGCCGTTCTGCGCGGCCCGGGCGACCTGGGCCTTCTCCGCCGCGCTGGTGGAGTCCAGGCCCCAGTACTGGGCGAGCGCGTCCTTGGCCGGGGTGGCGCCGGTCAGCTGATGCCAGCCGATCACCGTCTTGCCGTACTTGGCGACGACGGGTTGCACCCGGTCCATGAACTTCACGTAGTCGTCGTGGCTGGTGGAGTGCGCCTCGTCACCGCCGATGTGCAGGTAACGGCCGGGGGTGAGGGCGGCGAGCTCGCGGACGACGTCGTCCACGAAGTCGTAGGTGATCTCCTTGGACACGCACAGCGAGCTGAACCCGACCTCGGTGCCGGTGTACAGCGGGGGAGCCTTGCCGTCGCAGTTCAGCTCCGCGTAGGAGGAGAGGGCCGCGTTGGTGTGGCCGGGCATGTCGATCTCGGGGACGACCTCCAGATGGCGGGAGGCGGCGTAGCGGACGATCTCCCGGTAGTCGGCCTTGGTGTAGTGGCCGCCCGTGCCGCCGCCGACCTGCGTCGAGCCGCCGTGGGCCGCCAGGCGCGGCCAGGAGTCGACGGCGATGCGCCAGCCCTGGTCGTCACTCAGGTGCAGATGCAGCTCGTTGATCTTGTAGAGGGCGAGTTCGTCGATGTAGCGCTTGACCTGCGCGACGGTGAAGAAGTGCCGGGAGACGTCGAGCATGGCGCCCCGGTAGGCGTAGCGCGGGCTGTCCTGGATGGTGCCGCCGGCGACCAGCCACGGGCCCGGCTGCACGGACTTCTTCTCGACGGCGGCGGGCAGCAGCTGCCGCAGGGTCTGCACTCCGTGGAAGAGGCCGGCCGGCTCCCCCGCGGTGATCGTCACTCCGCTCGCCGCGCTGTCCAGCCGGTAGCCCTCGGCGCCGTACGCCCCCTTGGCCAGCCGCAGGCGGATGCCGCCCTTGCCCTGGGTGGTCAGCGGCAGGCGGTAGCCGGTGGAGGGCCGCAGGACGTCCGCGAGGTACTCGCCCACCCGGCGCGCCTCCGGGGAGCCGTCGACGCGGATGTGGGTGCCCGCCGTGACGCGGTACGGGTTTCCGCCCGCCTGGACGGAGGCCGGGGCCGGGACCACCTGGCCCAGCGGTGTCGCGGCCGGCGCGGGCGCAGCCCCACCGGCGGGCGCCGCGCCCACGGCGAAGGCCCCGGCCGCGGCCACGAGCAGCAGCGAACCCAGGGCCCGGCTGGTCCTGGGCATCCTCCGGATTCCGCGGGGAGTCGTGCTGTGGTGCCGTCTCACATGCGCGCCCTTCGTTCGGCTCGGGGACTCCACGGAGCCCCGACGGTATAGACCACTCTCCCGCAGATGCGGCGAAACAATCTCCCGATGACGGAAATCATCCAGAGCGACGGCAGGCGAGTCCTGGACGACGGCGCCCGGGGCCCGCACACTCACGCTCGCCGGCATCGTCGCGGGCCTCCCCGAACGGCCCCACCGACACTCTCCTGCCCGAAATCGGGCAGGTTTCTTGCGAAAGCCCGCCCCTTACTCCAGAATCCACCGGGTGCACGACGAACTTGTTGATCATCTGACGCGGTCCACGCCCCTGAACCGGGGCGAGGCACTCCGGGTGGTCCAGGACGTGCTCGCCTACTTCGACGAGACGACCGAGGGGTTCGTCCGTCGCCGCCACCGCGAACTCCAGGCCCAGGGCCTGGTGAACGCGGAGATCTTCGAACGGATCGGGGCGGACCTGCAGTACCGCGCGGTGGCACCGCCGGAACTCTCCCTCCGGCAGCTGCGCCGGATCGTCTACGGCTGAGGGGTACCTGTACATGTGCGGAATCGTCGGATACATCGGCAAGCGTGACGTCGCTCCCCTGCTCCTGGAAGGCCTTCAGCGTCTGGAGTACCGCGGCTACGACTCCGCGGGCATCGCCGTCACCTCGCCGAAGACGGCGGGTCTGAAGATGGTCAAGGCCAAGGGCCGGGTCCGCGACCTGGAGGCCAAGGTGCCGGCGCGCTTCAAGGGCACCACGGGCATCGCCCACACCCGCTGGGCCACCCACGGCGCCCCCTCCGACGTGAACGCCCACCCGCACATGTCGGCCGACAACAAGGTCGCCCTCGTGCACAACGGCATCATCGACAACGCCTCCGACCTGCGCCGCAAGCTTCAGGCGGACGGCGTGGAGTTCCTCTCCGAGACCGACACCGAGGTGCTCACCCACCTCATCGCCCGCTCCGAGGCGGAGACGCTGGAGGAGAAGGTCCGCGCCGCCGTCCGCATGGTCGAGGGCACCTACGGCATCGCCGTCCTGCACGCCGATTTCCCCGACCGCATCGTGGTGGCCCGCAACGGCTCGCCGGTCGTGCTCGGCATCGGCGAGAAGGAGATGTTCGTCGCCTCCGACATCGCCGCGCTGGTCACCCACACCCGGCAGATCGTCACCCTCGACGACGGCGAGATGGCCACCCTCAAGGCCGACGACTTCCGTACGTACACCACCGAGGGCACCCGCACCACCGCCGAGCCGACCACCGTGGAGTGGGAGGCGGCCTCCTACGACATGGGCGGCCACGACACCTACATGCACAAGGAGATCCACGAGCAGGCCGAGGCCGTGGACCGGGTGCTGCGCGGCCGGATCGACGACCGGTTCGCCACGGTGCACCTCGGCGGCATCAACCTCGACGCCCGCGAGGCGCGCGCGGTGCGCCGGGTGAAGATCCTCGGCTGCGGCACCTCCTACCACGCCGGCATGATCGGCGCCCAGATGATCGAGGAGCTGGCCCGCATCCCCGCCGACGCCGAGCCGGCCTCCGAGTTCCGCTACCGCAACGCGGTGGTCGACCCCGACACGCTGTACATCGCGGTCTCCCAGTCCGGTGAGACGTACGACGTGCTGGCGGCCGTGCAGGAGCTCAAGCGCAAGGGCGCGCGGGTGCTCGGCGTCGTCAACGTGGTGGGCTCCGCCATCGCCCGCGAGGCGGACGGCGGCATCTACGTCCACGCCGGGCCCGAGGTCTGCGTGGTGTCCACCAAGTGCTTCACCAACACCTGCGTCGCCTTCGCGCTGCTCGCCCTGCACCTGGGCCGCATCCGCGACCTGTCGGTGCGCGACGGCAAGCGGATCATCGAGGGACTGCGCAAGCTGCCTGAGCAGATCTCCGAGATCATGAAGCAGGAGGAGGAGATCGAGCGGCTGGCCCGGGACTACGCCGACGCGCGCTCGATGCTCTTCATCGGCCGGGTCCGGGGCTACCCGGTGGCCCGTGAGGCCTCCCTGAAGCTGAAGGAAGTCTCCTACATCCACGCCGAGGCCTACCCGGCCTCCGAGCTCAAGCACGGCCCGCTGGCCCTGATCGAGCCCGCCCTGCCGACGGTGGCGATCGTGCCGGACGACGACCTGCTGGAGAAGAACCGCGCGGCCATGGAGGAGATCAAGGCCCGCAGCGGCAGGATCCTCGCCGTCGCCCACCAGGAGCAGGAGAAGGCCGACCAGACGATCGTCGTGCCCAAGAACGAGGACGAGCTCGACCCCATCCTCATGGGCATCCCCCTCCAACTCCTCGCCTACCACACGGCCCTGGCCCTGGGCCGTGACATCGACAAGCCCAGGAACCTCGCCAAGTCGGTGACGGTGGAGTAGCAGCCCCCTGTAGGTCGCCTCGCAGGGGCGCACCGAAGGGGCGCGGGGCTGCATCGACATGCGGCTCCGCCGCGTGGGCGCGACCAGCCCCCACGCACCCGCACGGGCAGAACAAACAGACCGGACCCCCACGTGTGCCTCCCACCACGCGGGGGTCCGTTTCCGTGGCCGGGGAGCATCCCAACTCCCCAGCCCGCGCAGCTAACCGGTGGCCGTCACCCCCCGGCCCGCAGCGCGCCGCGGAAGTTCCGTGGGCCAGTGGGCGAGCGCCGCCGTCGCCGCGTACCAGGCGACCGCTCCCGCCGCCACGGCGAACCAGCCGCCCACCTTCGCCAGACCGCCGGTGTCGGCGAACCGTGCGATGGCGAGCAGCACCAGAGAGACGAAGAACAGACCGTAGGTGCCCTGGCCGAGGACATCGCCGCCGGCGAGCGTCAACGTCAGGGCCACGAGGGCGAACAGGAGCAGGAAGAGTCCCGCGCCGTTGGCGGACACCTGGCTTCCCGCCGAGACGGCCCAGGTGAACCAGAGGGCGCCAAGTGCGCCGTAGGCCGTACCGGTCGCGGTGTCGCGATCGCGGAAGGCCAGCAGTCCGGCGACGAACAGCGCGACGCCGCCCACATAGTGAGCGAGTGTCACCGCGTCGTTCGCCGTCACTCCGTTGATGACTTCGGTGTACCCGAGGCCGAAGGCCAGCAGGGTCACACCGAGGGCGAGTCGGCCGAGGATGGTGGTCGTGGTGCTTCCCGCAGAGACGTCGTTGGCCACGGCAAGCTCCCTTCATGCCTGCGCAGTTGTGCGGTGACCGGTATATGCCCTTCACAAGGGCACAAACACCTCTGCGTGCCGGTATTTTCGCGGAAACGTACGCGCCGTGAAGAGAAGGGGAGTCAGCGGAGGGAGCCGGCTAGGGGATGACGACGACCGGCCGCTGCGCGCGCTTGGCGAGCCGGCCCGCCACCGAGCCGAACAGGCGCCCCACGAGCCCGTGCGTGGAGCCCACGACGATCGCGTCCGCCTCGTACTCCTTGCCGACCTCTTCGAGTTCGTGGCAGATGTCGCCGCCGCGCTCGACGAGGATCCACGGCACCTCCGCCAGGTACTCCGCGCAGGCGAGTTCGAGGCCGAGGACCTCGGTGCGGTGGTCCGGCACGTCCACGAAGACGGGGGGCTCACACCCCGCCCACACCGTGGTGGGCAGCCGGTTGGCGACGTGGACGATGATCAGGCCCGAGTGGGTGCGATGCGCCATGCCGATCGCATAGGCGAGGGCACGTTCGCTGGAGGTGGACCCGTCGAAGCCGACGACGACGCCGTGCTTGAACGCCGGATCGCAGGGATGGCGTGACTCTTCCGCCGCCAGGGGATCGGCCGCCGTGGGGTCGGCGAGCGGTCGCTTGCGGTCCGCGGGTTCGAAGAATTCGTGACCGGCCATGGCTGTCTCGGCGAGGTGATCCTTTGTCGGGGACGACAGTCTGCGGCGAAGCTGTGTCCGGGAATGGTCTTCCCGTCCCCATACCCCCAAGGGTACGGCGGCACGCCTCCTTAGCCCAGATCCCGCGCACTCTCCGTGGCGGTTCCCCGGAGCATGCACGAGCCACGCCCGTAACGCAATGGTTGCTGCCCCGTACAGGCGGTATGTGCGGGATTCACTTTCCGCGACGGGTGGGAACACGGTAGCGGAGGGCGCCGGCGGCCGGCCGCGGCGAGCCCGCCCCTGTGCCGCACAGTGACCGACCCCTGGAACACGCGTTGATCCCGGGGAGCCGCCGCAGTAGGGAGCACGCCGTGTCCGGACCTCGTACCGTTCCCGACCGAGGCCTGCCTCCCCCGCGGGACAGCGCGTCGGACACCGGGCAGGACACCGCGACGCCCGGGGCCGCCACGGGCGACACCGCGGGCGAGGTGGTGCGCTGGGCCGCCTTCGCCTCCGCCCTCGTCCCCCTGGTCCTGCTCTGGTACGGCACGTCGTTCGCCGGCGCCGCCGGCACCGGCCTGGGTCTCGCGGCCGTCACCGGCGCCTGTGGCGTACTGCTGCGCCGCTGCGAGCGCGCGGCGGCCCGGCTCCGCGCCGAGGAACGCGCTGCGCACCACGGCCGCCACCACAGGACGGAACCCGGGGCACACCGGGGCGGTCGGGACCCGGGCGGAACGGCACCGGTCGGCTGACCGGTTTTTGCGCACGCAGGCGCATCTTTTCAGCCAACTTCTCGAATCTGTGCATTCTCCGGCCGAAGCACCCCCCACCCCCCGTTCCACCTGCAAGGAAAGGGCCTCGGCGACCCCGCGCACCCTACGGGGATTGGCCACCACGACGAGGCGCACTTCCCTGCACGCTCCCCGAGTGCAACGCTTCGTGATCGAATGCTTCACGCCAAGTTGCCATGTCGACAATGTGCCGGGTGATGAACTGGCCAACACGGCACGGCGGGACGCAGTAGATTCGATCTTGACTGTCTTACGGCGGGGGACTCGTGCAGGACCGAGGGGAAACGTGCAGGAGCGACACAACCGAGGAGCCGCGACCACCGAGGGGGGCTTAGCAGTATGAGCCACGACTCCACTGCCGCGCCGGAAACGGCGGCCCGGAAGCTTTCCGGGCGACGCCGCAAGGAGATCGTCGCGGTGCTGCTGTTCAGCGGCGGCCCCATCTTCGAGAGTTCCATACCGTTGTCGGTGTTCGGGGTTGACCGCCAGGACGCCGGCGTACCGCGCTACCGACTGCTGGTGTGCGGGGGCGAGGACGGCCCCCTGCGGACCACCGGGGGCCTGGAACTCACCACGCCGAACGGCCTGGAGGCGATCTCACGGGCGGGCACGGTCGTCGTGCCGGCCTGGCGCTCGATCACCTCGCCGCCGCCGGCGGAGGCGCTCGACGCGCTGCGCCGTGCGCACGAGGAGGGGGCCCGCATCGTGGGCCTGTGCACCGGGGCGTTCGTACTCGCCGCGGCCGGCCTGCTGGACGGCCGGCCGGCGACCACGCACTGGATGTACGCGCCGACGCTGGCCAAGCGCTATCCGTCGGTGCACGTGGATCCCAGAGAGCTGTTCGTCGACGACGGCGACGTGCTGACGTCGGCGGGCACGGCGGCCGGAATCGACCTGTGCCTGCACATCGTGCGCTCGGACCACGGCAACGAGGCGGCGGGCGCGCTGGCCCGGCGGCTGGTGGTCCCGCCTCGCCGGAGCGGAGGCCAGGAACGCTACCTGGACCGCTCTTTACCGGAGGAGATCGGCGCCGACCCGCTCGCCGAGGTCGTCGCCTGGGCGCTGGAGCACCTCCACGAGCAGTTCGACGTGGAGACGCTGGCCGCGCGGGCGTACATGAGCCGGCGTACGTTCGACCGCCGCTTCCGTTCCCTGACCGGGAGCGCGCCGCTGCAGTGGCTGATCACCCAGCGGGTGCTCCAGGCGCAGCGGCTGCTGGAGACGTCCGACTACTCGGTCGACGAGGTGGCGGGCCGCTGCGGCTTCCGCTCCCCCGTGGCGCTGCGCGGCCACTTCCGGCGGCAGCTGGGTTCGTCCCCGGCGGCGTACCGGGCGGCCTACCGGGCACGGCGTCCGCAGAACGAGCGGCAGGGCGACGGCGACCTCGCCTCGGGAACGGCCGGCATGCCGGGCGGCCCGGGACCGCACTCCGCGGCGCCCCCGGCCGGCCCCGTGTCGCCGCTGCCCTCCTTCCACCCGGAGAGCCAGGTTCCTCACCAGTCCCGCCGCACCGCGGCGGCGCTGTCGGTGAGCGTTCCGGGCCAGCGCGGCGGCTCCTGACCCGCGACGGGCGGGCGGACGGACCTCCGGGTCCCGTCCACCCGCCCGTGCTGGCAGCGGCCGCTGTCGGACTAGGTCGCC
Source organism: Streptomyces sp. NBC_01788 (assembly GCF_035917575.1). Classification (GTDB taxonomy): domain Bacteria; phylum Actinomycetota; class Actinomycetes; order Streptomycetales; family Streptomycetaceae; genus Streptomyces. The sequence continues at coordinate 2,982,881 of NZ_CP109090.1, forward strand.
GCACGGTCGGTCCGGGTCGCGGCGGGGCGCCGTAAGGTGAGACACATGAACGATCGCATGGTGTGGATCGACTGCGAGATGACCGGCCTCTCGCTGTCCGACGACGCGCTCATCGAGGTGGCCGCCCTCGTCACCGACTCCGAGCTGAACGTACTCGGCGAGGGAGTCGACATCGTCGTCCGGCCGCCGGACTCGGCGCTGGAGACGATGCCGGAGGTGGTGCGTGAGATGCACACCGCGTCCGGCCTGCTCGCCGAGCTGGCCGGCGGCACGACGCTCAAGGACGCCGAGGAGCAGGTCCTGGCCTACGTGCGGGAGCACGTGAAGGAGCCCGGCAAGGCCCCGCTGTGCGGAAACTCGGTCGGCACCGACCGCGGCTTCCTGCTGCGCGACATGCCGGCGCTGGAGGGCTACCTGCACTACCGGATCGTGGACGTGTCCTCGATCAAGGAGCTGGCCCGGCGCTGGTACCCGCGGGCGTACTTCAACAGCCCGGAGAAGAACGGCAACCACCGCGCCCTGGCCGACATCCGCGAGTCCATCGCGGAGTTGCGCTACTACCGCGAGGCCGTCTTCGTCCCGCAGCCCGGCCCCGACTCCGACACCGCCAAGGCGATCGCGGCGAAGCACGTCCTGCCTGCTCAGAAGGTCTAGCGGGGTCCCTCGAAGGGGCGCCGCGAAACCTGTGCGCGAGCACCCCTTCGGACCCTGTAGACTTCTTCTCGGCCGGTCGGGGAAACCGCAGAATCCCTGTGACCGGTCATGGTGGGTGTAGCTCAGCTGGTAGAGCACCTGGTTGTGGTCCAGGATGCCGCGGGTTCGAGTCCCGTCACTCACCCTCCTCGAAGAGGCCGATGACCTGCAACAACAAGGTCATCGGCCTCTTTCGTTCTCCTCATGCACAGCCGTGACGCCCGATGGCGGTAATATCAGCCGACTTTCCGGGGGGACGCGACGGCTGGGAGCCGGGTCGTCATGGACGACATCGCCCACCCCTCGGGCTTCTCGGAGGGGCATCCTTGTTCCGCAATGCCGTTGTGCACCACCGTGGTGCGAGACCCGCCGGTATCGTCGTCACCGCATTCGCTGCCCTACTGGCCGGTACCGGTCCGCTGGCACCCGGCGTCGCCTCCGCGGCGCCTGCCGTACCTCAGGAGACCGTCGTCCCGGCGGCCCTGCGCAACACCTACACCTCGGCCTCGCTCTATGCCGCCAACACCCTGACCGGCGCGGACGGCGCCGGCAGCCAGGGTTTCTTCCACCAGCTCGAGGGCTACTCCGGTCTCGTCTGGTCGCGTTACGGCGGCGGCGCGCCGGTCCCTGTACCGAAACCGGAAGGCTCGTACTTCAAGGAAGCGACGGGCAGCGACGTACTCGCGTACCGCTACCCCGACCGGGTGGAGTTGTGGGACGCCTCCGACGGGACGACCCGTACGGTGCACGTCCCCGAGGGGCAGAGCGTGCTCTCCGTCTACGGCACCACCGTCGTCACCTTTCGCAACTCCGCCACCGGGGACGGGACATCCACCCGGGTCATGCATCTGCTGACCAGCGGCCCTGACGGAACCACCCGCGACGTGCCGGTCGTCGGCGCGCCGGAGGACATGGTGCTCGGCCAGCCGCACGGGGCCGACGCGACCAGCGTGCTGTTCCAGAGCCGGCAGAGGGACGGCACGGACCGGATGGTCCTCGTCGACCGGGAGACGGGCCGGGTCCAGGGCTGGACGCAGCGGCTGCCCAGCGGCTACTACCGGGCGAGGATCTCCCCCGACCACATCGTGGTGTACAGCTCCACCGCGTCCACCGTGCTGGTGCTGCCCCGCTCCGACGTGTCGGCGACGCCGGTCGAGGTCGCGCTGGACAGTGGCTTCTCCAAACCGGGCCACGAACTGGCCCTCGTCGGCGACTGGTTGGTCTACCGCCCCGGTGCCATCACCACCCTCAAGGCGACGCCGGTCGCGGGCGGGCAGTCCATCGCCGTGGTCACGGGGTCGGGCACCGGCCTGGTGGCCGCCCCCGACGGCACGGCCCTCGCCATCGGCCGCACGTCGGCCACCCTCGACGACCGCGGCATCCAGCACATCCGCCCCGGCGACGACAGCGCGCCCGTCGTCACCACGGTCAGGCCACTGCCCCGGCCGGTCGTCCCGGTCGAGGGGCTCGTCCTGAGTCAGGGCAGGCTCGTCGACGCCGAGATGGCGAACGGCCGCCGCACCCCCTACGTCCGGAACGTGGCCGCGACCGGCACCCCCGAGTACGGCGAGCACACCCGCCTGACCCCGACATCCGATGTGGTCATGGACGACTGCCCGGTCGCAGACCCCGGCTGCGCGTCGGTCTTCGACGTCGGCGACGGGCGCATCGCCTGGATCGAGCGCCGGAGCGGCGGATCGGACCTGCTCCGGGTCCACGGCCCCGGCAAGTACGACTACTACCAGCGCAGCGTGCCGGCCGGCGGACGGATCACCGACGTCTCGGGCAGGTACCTGATCCACACCACCCCCGAAAAGCAGTCCGTCTACCGCCTGGACGACGACGTCCTTCTGACGCGCAGCCCCAGCGCCGCCGCCGTCTGGGAGAACCGGCTCTGGACGCCCGCTGCCACGCCGGGCGGCGTCTCGGCGCTCGACCTCGTCTCGAAGAAGGCGGTCGAGACCGTCGACACCGGCGCGAGCTGTGTTCCGCAGGAGTTGCAGGCCGTGGGCCGCTGGCTGTACTGGAGCTGCGGCGCCGACGGGCCCGCCGGGGTGTACGACCGTACGAACAAGACCGCGGTGGCCGTCCCTTCCGGGGAGGCGCTGCTCGGCGACGGCTACGTCGTCACCCACGACCGGCAGGCCGGGAAGCTGAACCTCACCACGGTGAGCTCCGGTTCTCCCAGCACCCGGGTCATCGGCGAACTGCCCGACACCGGGACCTCGCAGCGCCACGTCCGCTGGACCGTGGACAGGTACAGCGGCAACGTCGCGTACATGGACGCGCAGGAACGCATCCACCTCGTGCCGTCCGGGGGCACCACCACCCAGTCCCTGATCACCCTGCGGGAGGCGGAGGCCACATCCGTCAACGCCGAATGGCCCGCGGATCGCGCGGGCATGCGCGGGACGGCGGTCTTCGACGGCGTGTTCTCCAAGCCGGTCGCGTCCTGGACGCTCGTGGTCCGGGACAAGAACACCAACCGGGTGGTCGACCGGCGCCAGGGCGGCGACACCCGCGGGCGGCTCGACGTGCAGTGGACGGGCATGGACCCGGCCAAGAAGTACAAGACCCCGCTGCCGAACGGCCGGTACACCTGGGAGCTCACCGCGAACCCGGCGGACGGCCAGGGGGCGGCGCTGCGCCGCCAGGGGACGGTCCGGCTCCTCCGCGGTCAGCCCGTCCCGCGCGACTACGCGGGGTCCGGGGCGTCGCCCGACGCGATCGCGGACCTGCTGACGCTCGACTCGCACGGGACCCTCACGTTTCACCACGGGAACGGCGCCGGGAAGTTCTCCGGCAAGACGTCGGGGCGCGGCTGGCCCACCTCAGTGGTCGCCGTGCCCTTCGGGGACCTGAACAAGGACAAGTGCAACGACGTCCTCGTACGGATGGCGAACGGATCGCTGCGGGCGTACCGGCCCGCATGCGGAAAACCGCTCACGCCTTCGACCCCGTACCGGACGCTGAGCGGCGGCACCGGCTGGAAGGCCTACGACATACTCACCGCGCCCGGGGACCTCACCGGCGACGGGCTGACCGACCTGCTGGCGCGGAAGGCGTCGACGGGCGCGATGTACCTCTTCGCGGCGAAGCCGGACGGCACGCTGGCGGCCGGGAAGAAGATCGCCTCGGGCTGGGGCTCGTACACGAAGATCGTCGGAGTCGGCGACCTGAACGGCGACGGCCTCGGGGACGTGCTGGCACGGCACAAGAACGGCACTCTGTACCGGTACTACGGGACGAAGGGCGGGCTGTCGACGAAACGGGTCAAGCTGTTCTCGAAGTGGGGTGCCTCGTACAACGCGGTCGTCGGCGTCGGCGACATCACCTCGGACGGGAGGCCCGACCTGGTGGCGCGCGACACCTCGGGGAACCTGTGGCTCCAGAAGGGCGACGGCCGGGGCTCGTTCGGGGCCCGCACAAAGATCGCGACGGGCTGGAAGGGCTACAAGGGACTGTTCTGAACCGGGCTCGGGACGGGGGCACACGACGACCGTGGTGTGCCCCCACGGACGGGCCGCAGTCGTGCCCGCCCGGCCGTTCAGGGCCGGGCGGGTGGGTTTCGCAGAGCCTTCGCGATCACGTCGTGGATGAGGTGTTCGCCAGGGGCTCGGTTCTCCCTGAGCCGGGGAAGGTCGTCCGGGCCGAACCAGTCGTAGGCGGTGTGCTCGGACCATTCCAGGGCGGGGTGATTCAGGTCGCCGTCGACTTCGACGAGATAGTCGGCCTCCCGTCTCATGCCGCTGCCGTCGTCCCCGGTCCATGCGGTGATCCCGAGCAGGCGCCGCACCCGGCGCAGGCGCCAGCCGGTCTCTTCCTCGACTTCGCGGGCGAGGGCGTCCAGCAAGGACTCGCCGGGCTCGACGTGGCCGCCGACGATGTCCCAGCAGTCGGGGAAGAGCCGCCGGTCCGGGCCGCGCCTCTGGGCGAAGGCCCGGCCGTCGCGGTCGAGGATGACCGCTCCGGCCGCCCAGACCTCCCCGCCGGCGGGGACCGGGATCTCGACTCCGCTGTCCACGGCCACCTTGTGCTGCTCTTCCGGCATGGCCTCACTGTAGGGCGGGCACGCTGCCGTCTCCTCACTCCCGGCTCCGTCGGGTGCGACGGGAACGACGTGTTGGAGGCAGAGAGCTGATATCCATCGGCTCTCCGGACCGGAAGCCGCTACTCTCCGGCCATGAACCGACGCCGGCGCAAGAAGCTCTCCCGGCATCTCGTCGACGCGGCCATGCTGGGTCACACCGCCCGCGCGGAGGCGCTGTTGCGGCTCGGGGCCGATCCGGAGCGAGCGGACAGGGAGGGCACCACTCCGCTCTATGCGGCGTCCGTGCAAGGGGATGCCGAGACGGTCCGGCTGATTCTCGCGGCCGGGGCCCGTCCGGACACCGAGAGCGGGCGTGGGTCGGAGGGCACGCCCCTGTGCGCGGCCGCCTGCTGGGGGCACACCGAGACCGTGCGCGAACTGCTGGCGCACGGCGCCGATCCGAATCTCCGTGAGGATCACGGCACGGGCCGTACGCCCCTGGAGTGGGCGGTGGCCGATTCCCATGCCGAGACCGTCGCCCTTCTCGTCGCGGCGGGAGCCACCCACCGCGGCGAACCAGGGCCGGGGGCCGTTACGACGACGCCCGCACCACCAGTTCCGTAGGCAGCACGAGTTGCCTGCGTTCCAGCCCGCGGGACACCGCCGGGCGGCGGTCGGCGATCTCGTTCAGCAGGAGGTCGATCATCGCGCGGCCCATCTCCTCGATGGGCTGGCGGACGCTGCTGAGGGGCGGGTCCATGTGGCGGGCTATGGCGGAGTCGTCGTAGCCGACAAGGGCCACGTCGTCGGGGATGCGGCGGCCCTCCTCGCGCAGCACCTGGCGGGCGCCGGCGGCCGTGACGTCGGAGGCGGCGAAGACGGCGTCCAGGTCGGGGCGGTGGGCCAGCAGGCGCGTCATCGCGCGGCGGCCGCCGCCCTCGGTGAAGTCACCCTGCGCCACGAGGAGTTCGTCCACCTCGTGGCCCGCGTCGCGCAGGGCGGCGCGGTAGCCGTCGACGCGGCGCTGGGCACCGTAGACGTCCATGTGGCCGGTGATGTGGGCGACGGTGCGGCAGCCGTGGGCCAGCAGGTGCTCCACGGCGGAGCGGGCGCCTCCGTAGTTGTCGGAGTCCACCGAGGTCAGGGTCTCGCCCGCCGACCGCGGACCGCTGATCACGGCCGGGATCTCCAACTGGGACAGCATGTCCGGCAGCGGGTCGTCGGCGTGCACCGAGACCAGCAGGACGCCGTCCACCCGGTGCGCGGCCAGGTACTGGGCCAGCCGCTGCCGCTTCTGGTCACTGCCGGCGAAGATCAGCAGCAGCTGCATCTCCGTGTCCGACAGTCCGGCTCCGACACCCCGCAGCATGTCCGAGAAGTAGGGCTCGGCGAAGAAGCGGGTCTCCGGCTCGGGCACGACGAGGGCGATCGCGTCGGTGCGGTTGGCGGCGAGGGCGCGGGCGGCCGTGTTGGGGACGTAGCCGAGTTCGGCGACCGCGGCCTCGACCGCGGCCCGGGTGGCGTCGCTGACCCGGGGCGAGCCGTTGATCACCCGTGAGACGGTGCCCCGGCCGACGCCGGCCCGCGCGGCGACCTCTTCGAGGGTCGGCCGACCGCCGCTCCGGCCCCGCGCTCCGTGGGCTGTCATTGGCTCCGCCTTTCCGCCGTCGAAACCGCCTTGGCCTGGAATGTAACAGTCTCCCGAGAACGCACGCCGTGCCCGGGGCCGCCGCGGCGGCCTCCGGGGAAGGAGCGGCTCCGCATGTCCGGGACGCGAACCTCACTCTCCCGCGTTAGCTAACAGGCCGATAACTGAACGCATTTGTCCTCGCTCACACCCTTGACACCCCCGCTCGAACCCGCGACTCTTCAACACATCACTGGTGGGAGCGCTCCCACAGTACCTGACACATACACAACCCGCACGTTCCCCGCCCGAGCCGCAGCGAGTAGAAACGGGCCCAACATGCAGTTGGCCGGGGGGTCGGCACGTCAGGGCAACAGGAGGACGCAATGCGAGCACGTTTCCTCGCCCATTCTCGGCTTCGTCCGAGTGGGGGCACACCCATCGCCCGCAAGGCGGTGGTCCTGGCGGCAGCCGCGTCGCTGGGGGCCGGACTGCTGGCCGGCTGCTCCAGCGACAGCGGAGGCGAGTCCGGCTCGTCCGGCGGCGGTGGCAACGGCGGTGACAAGGTCACGATCACCTTGGGGCTCTTCGGCACCATGGGCTTCAAGGAGGCCGGCCTCTACACCGAGTACGAGAAGCTGCACTCCAACATCAGGATCCAGGAGAACGTCACCGAGCGCAATGAGAACTACTACCCGGCGCTCGTCAACCATCTGACCACCAACAGCGGCCTGATGGACGTCCAGGCCATCGAAGTCGGCAACATCGCCGAGGTCGTCGGCACCCAGGGGGCCAAGTTCGAGGACCTCTCCAAGGTCTCGGGCGTGGACAAGAGCAACTGGCTGGACTGGAAGTGGCAGCAGGCCACCACCAAGGACGACCAGACCATCGGCCTCGGCACCGACATCGGCCCGATGGCGATCTGCTACCGCAAGGACCTCTTCGAGCAGGCCGGTCTGCCCACCGACCGCGAGGAGGTCGGCAAGCTCTGGGCGGGCGACTGGAACAAGTTCGTCGCGGCGGGCGAGACGTTCAAGAAGAAGGCGCCCAGCGGCACCTACTTCATGGACTCCCCCGGCGGTCTGATCAACGCGATCCTCAGCAGTGAGAAGGAGAAGTTCTACGACGCCTCCGGCGAGGTCATCTACAAGAAGAATCCCGCCGTCAAGTCCGCCTTCAACCTGACGGCCAAGGCCGCCCAGGAGGGCCTGCTCCAGTCGCAGACGCAGTTCCAGCCGGCCTGGGACCAGACGATCGCGAACAGCAAGTTCGCCACCGTCGCCTGCCCGCCGTGGATGCTCGGCACCATCAAGGGCAAGTCGAAGCCGGACGCGGCCGGCAAGTGGGACGTGGCCGTGCCGCCGAAGGGCGGCAACTGGGGCGGTTCCTTCCTGGCCGTGCCCAAGAGCGGCAAGCATGTGAAGGAGGCGACGGACTTCATCACCTGGTTGACGGCTCCCGAGCAGCAGGCGAAGCTGTTCGCCGTCCAGGGCAGCTTCCCGAGCGCGCCGGGCGCGTACACCATGCCGGCGGTGACCGACGCGAAGAACGAGATGACCGGTGACGCGCCCATCGGCAAGATCTTCGCCGAGGCCGCCAAGTCCATCCCGGTCCAGGTGATCGGCCCGAAGGACCAGATCGTCCAGCAGGGCCTGACGGACAACGGTGTCTTCCTCGTGACGAAGGGCAAGTCGCCCGCCGACGCGTGGACGACGGCCACCAAGACCATCGACAACAACCTGGAGAAGTGACCGGTATGGCCACCCGGCACGACACCGCCGCGCCCCCCGAGGAGGGGGGCGCGGCCCCGGGCCGCCCGGCGGAGACCGACGCCGCCGACGCGGAGCACCGGCGCCGGGCACGGCAGTCCCGGCGCTGGCAGCGGGACATGCGGTGGAGCCCGTACGCGTTCGTCTCGCCGTTCTTCCTCCTGTTCGTCGCCTTCGGGCTGTTCCCGCTGATCTACACCGCGTGGGCCTCGCTGCACACGGTGGAGCTGACGGCGCCGACCGACATGGAATGGGCCGGGCTGCGCAACTACACCCGGATCTTCGACGACGAGTTCTTCTGGAACGCGGCGCGCAACACCCTGACCATCGGCATCATCTCCACGGTCCCGCAGCTGCTGATGGCGATGGGCCTGGCGCACATCCTCAACTACCGGCTGCGCGCCACGACGTTCTACCGGGTCGCGATGCTCGCGCCGTACGCGACCTCGATCGCCGCCGCCTCGCTGGTCTTCGTGCTGCTCTTCGGCCGCGACTACGGCATGATCAACTGGGTGCTGCACTCGGTCGGCTTCGACAACGTCGACTGGCAGAACGACAAGTGGCCCTCCCAGATAGCCGTCTCCACGATCATCATCTGGCGCTGGACGGGCTACAACGCGCTGATCTACCTCGCGGCGATGCAAGCCATCCCGAACGACCTGTACGAGTCGGCGGCCCTGGACGGCGCCAACCGGTTCCGGCAGTTCTTCCACGTCACCCTTCCGCAGCTGCGCCCGACCATCCTGTTCACCGCCGTGGTGTCGACCATCGGCGCCAGCCAGGTCTTCGGCGAGCCGCTGCTGTTCGACGCCAACAAGGGCGCCTCCGGCGGTGCCGAGCACCAGTTCCAGACGCTGGGTCTGTACCTGTACGAGCAGGGCTGGGTGAACCAGCACCTGGGCCGGGCCTCCGCGATCGCCTGGACGATGTTCCTGATCCTGATCGTGATCGGCGTGGTCAACTACGTCATCTCGCGCCGGCTGCGCGCCAGTAGTTAAGGAGTACCGGCCGTGACGACGACGACCCTGACCGAACCCGAGACGCCGACCGACGCGCCCCGCCGGACGCGCCGGCCCAAGGCCGCCCGCGCGGGCGGACAACTGCACGCCGGCCCGATCGCCTACGTGATCCTGGCGCTGTTCACCATCGGCTCGCTGTTCCCGCTGGTGTGGACGGCGATCGCCGCCTCCCGGAACAACAACCGGCTGGCGCAGACCCCGCCGCCCTTCTGGTTCGGCTCGAACCTGACGCACAACCTCCAGGTCGCCTGGACGGACGCCAATCTGGGCAAGGCCTTCGTCAACACCACGATCGTGGCGGGGACCTCCGCGGCGACGGTCGTGTTCCTGTCGACGATCGCCGGCTTCGCCTTCGCCAAGCTGCGCTTCAAGGGCCGGGGCGCGCTGATGCTGATCGTGATCGGCACGATGATGGTGCCGCCGCAGCTCAGCATCATCCCGCTGTACATGATGGTGGCCAAGCTGGACTGGACCGACCAGTTGCAGGCAGTGATCCTGCCGTCGCTGGTCAGCGCGTTCGGTGTGTTCTTCATGCGGCAGTACCTGCTTCAGGCGCTGCCGGACGAGATCATCGAGGCCGCCCGGGTGGACGGCGCGAGCAGTTGGCGTGTGGTGTGGCACGTGGTGTTCCCGGCGGCGCGACCCGCGATGGCCGTGCTGGGGATGCTGATGTTCGTGCAGACCTGGAACGACTTCCTGTGGCCCTTCCTGGTCCTGACCCAGACCGGCAACCCGACCGTGCAGGTCGCCCTCGCGGGCCTGGGCCGCGGCTACACCCCCGACCAGTCCCTGATCATGGCGGGCGCGCTGCTCGGCACACTGCCGCTGCTGCTCGTCTTCGCGATCTTCGGCAAGCAGATCGTGGGCGGCATCATGCAGGGCGCGGTCAAGGGCTGACGCCCGCGACCGGTCCGCACCCGCCCGCGACTGTCCTCGCGGCGCCCGCGGCCCGTCCGCGTCCGCGCGTCGGCCCGGGCCGCCGCGCACGCCCCGCCTGTCCCGGGGCCGGGTCACCGTGGTCCCGGCCCCTCGCCTTCCCGTTCCCTCTGTCCCCTCCATCCCTTTTCCCTGCTTCCCTCTGCCCACATCGATCCCTGTCCACCCTCCCCTTTCGAATCGTCGGTCTTTCACGACCACCTATGGGAGCGCTTCCATGCCTGAGTCCGCACAGCCGGTGACCCCGGTGACCTTTCCGCCCGCATTCCTCTGGGGCGCCGCGACCTCCGCGTACCAGATCGAGGGGGCGGTGCGGGAGGACGGCCGCACGCCCTCGATCTGGGACACCTTCAGCCATACCCCGGGCAAGACCGCCGGAGGTGAGACCGGTGACATCGCTGTCGACCACTACCACCGCTACCGCGACGACGTGGCCCTGATGGCGGACCTGGGCCTGAAGGCCTACCGCTTCTCCATCTCCTGGCCACGGGTGCAGCCCACCGGCCGGGGCCCCGCCGTCCAGGTGGGCCTGGACTTCTACCGCCGTCTCGTGGACGAGCTCCTGGACCACGGGATCAAGCCGGCGGTCACCCTCTACCACTGGGACCTGCCGCAGGAACTGGAGGACGCGGGCGGCTGGCCCGAGCGCGAGACCGCGCTGCGCTTCGCGGAGTACGCGCAGATCGTCGGTGAGGCGCTCGGCGACCGGGTGGAGCAGTGGATCACCCTCAACGAGCCGTGGTGCACCGCCTTCCTGGGCTACGGCTCCGGGGTGCACGCCCCGGGCCGCACCGAGCCCGCGGCCACGCTGCGCGCGGCCCACCACCTGAACCTGGCCCACGGTCTGGGCACGCAGGCGCTGAGGTCGGTGATGCCGGCCCGCAACTCGGTCGCGGTCAGCCTCAACTCCTCGGTGGTCCGCACGGTCTCGCAGGACCCCGCGGACCTGGCGGCGGCCCAGAAGATCGACGACCTGGCCAACGGGATCTTCCACGGCCCGATGCTGCACGGTGCGTACCCGGCCACGCTGCTGGAGGCGACCTCCTCCCTCACGGACTGGTCCTTCGTCCAGGACGGCGATGTGCGCACCGCCCACCAGCCGCTGGACGCGCTCGGCCTCAACTACTACACGCCGGCCCTGGTGTCGGCGGCGGACACGACGCTGGAGGGTCCGCGGGCCGACGGTCACGGGGCGAGCGAGCACTCGCCGTGGCCCGGCGCGGACGACGTGACGTTCCACCAGACGCCGGGCGACCGCACCGAGATGGGCTGGACGATCGACCCGAGCGGCCTGCACGAGCTGATCATGCGCTACTCCCGCGAGGCACCGGGGCTGGCCCTGTACGTCACCGAGAACGGCGCCGCCTACGACGACAAGGTGGACGCCGACGGCCGCGTGCACGACCCGGAGCGCGTCGCCTACCTGCACTCGCACCTGGCGGCGGTGCGCAGGGCCATCACGGACGGCGCGGACGTCCGCGGGTACTACCTGTGGTCCCTGATGGACAACTTCGAGTGGGCCTACGGGTACAGCAAGCGGTTCGGCGCGGTCTACGTCGACTACAGCACCCTCGCCCGGATCCCGAAGTCCAGCGCCCACTGGTACGGCAAGGCCGCCCGCACCGGGGAGCTGCCGTCGCCGGACGCCGTCTGACGGCCCGTCCGGCCCACAGCGCGTCCCGGCCGGCTCGGGGGTGAACCGGCCGGGGCGCTTTCCCCCCTGAGCGGCCGCACGGTGGGAGCGGTCGCTCAGGGAAGGGACCGGGTACGGCCGAGGCGTGCGGCCGATCTGCCCGGCCGGCGGCGGCGCACCGCTCCCCGGTGTCCTGAACGGACCGGGGAGCGTGCGTCGAGCTGGATCCAGATCCGCACCTCCGTGCCGCCGAGCACGGAGGAGCCGATCCGCACGTCCCCGCCGGTGGACTCCGCGAGCCTGCGCACGATGTCCAGGCCGAGTCCCGTGGAGCCGTCGTTCCCCGAACCGCGCCCGCGCAGTATCGCCGCGTCCGGGTCGGGTATACCCGGTCCGGCGTCGGAGACCAGCACGATCACCGCGTCGTCGCCGTTGTGCACGTCGACGGCGAACGCGGTGCCCTCGGCGGTGTGCCGGAAGACGTTGCCGAGCAGGGCGTCCAGCGCGGCCGCGAGGTCGGCGCGGGCCACGGGTATGCGCACCGGCCGCTCGACGCCGGCCAGCCGCCACTTGCGGCCCTCGTCCTCGGCGAGCGCCGACCAGAACTCCATCCGCTCGCGGACGACTTCGGCCGCGTCGCACCCGGCGCCCGGACCGGCGGCCGCCGTCTGCGGCTTGGCCTCCCGGGCGGTGCGGATGATCGTGTCGACCTCCCGCTCCAGCTGGGCGACCGCCGTCCGGGTCTGCTCGGCGGCGGGCCCGTCTCCGAGCGAGGCCGCGTTCAGGCGCAGCACGGTGAGCGGCGTACGCAGCCGGTGGGACAGGTCGGCCGCCAGTTCGCGTTCGTTCGCGAGCAGTTGGACGACCTGGTCGGCCATGGAGTTGAACGCGACGGCGGCGAGCCGCAGTTCGGTCGGTCCGTCCTCGGGCACCCGGGCGCCCAGCCTGCCCTCGCCCAGTTCGTGCGCGCCCTCGGCCAGCCGCTGCGCGGGCCCCACCATCCGTACGCCGAGCCGGTCGGCGACGGCGACCGAGCCGACGACGAGCGCCGCGCCCACGCCGGCGAGCACCGCCCAGGCCGTGCCCACGCCCTTGCCGACCTCGGCCTCGGGGACGTAGACCTCGACGACCGCGATGGCGCCGGAGCTCAGCGCGACCGGCTGGAGCAGCGTGGATCCGCCGGGTACGTCGGCGGTGGAGGCGCGGCCCGTCCGCCGCACGGTCGCGACGTCCTCGCCGGTGGCCCGGGCACGGCCGATCTCGACGGGAGCGGCGCCGTCGACGGCCGGTACGTGCACGGCCATCCGGGCGTCGGAGCCCGCCGAGGCGACGACCCGCTCCAACGGCTCGCGCTCGGTGGTGATGGACAGGGCGGGCGCGACCGCCGCGGCCTGGCGCTCGGCGTTGGAGAAGGCGCGGTCCCGGGCCATCTCCTGGATGACCAGGGCGAGCGGGACGGCGAAGGCGATCACGACCATCGTGGTGACCGCGAGGCAGACCTTGACCAGTGCCCATCTCATCGCGGCGGCTCCCCTCCGGGCGGCTCCAGCTTCACGCCCACACCCCGAAGGGTGTGCAGATAGCGGGGCCGGGCGGCGGTCTCGCCCAACTTCCGCCTGAGCCAGGACAGATGGACGTCTATCGTCTGGTCGTCGCCGTAGGACTGCCGCCACACCTCGGCGAGCAGCTCCTTGCGCGCCACGACCACTCCCGGCCGTCCGGCGAGGAAGGCGAGCAGGTCGAACTCGCGGCGGGTCAGGTCCAGCCGCACGCCGTCCAACTCGGCCTGGCGGCGCAGCGGGTCGACGGTCAGGCCGCCGACCCGGAGCACGGTGGACGGCGGCTGCCCGCCGGTGGCGGAGCGGGCCCGGCGCAGCACGGCGGCCATGCGCGCGGACAGGTGCTCGACGGAGAACGGCTTGGTCAGGTAGTCGTCCGCCCCGGCGTTGAGCAGCCGGACGATCTCCGCCTCGTCGTCCCGGGCGGTGGCGATGATGACGGGCACGTCGGTGATGCCGCGCAGCATCTTCAGCGCCTCGGAGCCGTCCAGATCGGGCAGTCCGAGATCCAGTACGACCAGGTCGAAGCGGAGGTGGGCGACCTCGCGCAGCGCTTCGAGCGCCGTGCCGACACTGCGCACGGTGTGCGAGGCGTCGGTCAGGTGCCGGATGAGCGCGGAGCGCACGAACGGGTCGTCCTCGACCACGAGAACACTTGCCATGCGCCGCACCGTACGCCATGCGGGCGGACCCGGCCGGGGCCTGTGGACAACCCCGCCCGGGCTCCGGCCGCCTGTGGACAACCTCACCCCGGCCGGCGTTCCCGCGACACCGTGGGGACGGGTGGGGCAGGATGGCGGCGATGCTGAGAGGACTCGTACACCTGCTGGCCTGGTCGCTCGCCACGGGCGCGGCGGCCACCCTGTCGTGGTGGGGCGTCCACACGGTGATGGCGGGCACGGCCTACGATCCGCCGCGCGCCCTGCCCATCACCGCGGCCGAGGTGGCGCCCCGTCAGGAGTCGGCACCGGCCGCCTCCCCCACCCCAACCGCTCCGCCGACCGCGTCCAGGACGCCCTCCGCCAGTCCGAGCGTGCCGTCCGGCGGACCGGCGGTGACGCCCGTCCCCTCCCGGCCGGCGCGCCCCGCGAGCAGTCCCGCCCCCTCCCCCACCGCCTCCGGCCAGGTGCGGGGTTACGACACCGAGGGGGGCCGGGTGGTCTTCGACCTCGGCGAGGTCTCGGCGAACCTGGTCTCCGCGACCCCGGGCACGAACTGGTCGATGCAGGTGTGGAAGACGGAGACCTGGATCCGCGTCGAGTTCACCTCCGGCACGGACCGGGTGTCGGTCATCTGCGCCTGGCACGACGGGCCGCCGCATGTGGAGGTCGGCAACTACTAGATCGGTGTGCGTGGTTGAGTGGGCCTGGGCCGGCCTGATCAGCGGAAGGCGTTCGGCGGCGGGGCCGGTGAGGCGACCGCCGCGGTGTCGGTGACCGGTGCGGCCCCTCCGGTGAAGTCGGTGAGGGCGCGGCCGTGTTCGACGCGGCCCGGGTGCGGGTCGGTGGCGGCCCGGCGGGTCAGTTCGGCGACCGGCAGCGGGAGGTCGCAAGCCACGAGTACCGCGTTGCCGAAGCGCTTGCCGCGCAGCACGGTCGGGTCGGCGACCAGCGCGAGTTCGGCGAACCGGGCGGCCGCGGTGGCGATCTGGCCGCGCAGATGGGCCAGCGGCGGGCCGTCGGCGAGGTTGGCGGCGTAGACACCGCCCGGCTTGAGGACCCTGCGCACCCCGTCGAGGAACTCCGTCGAGGTGAGGTGGGCGGGCGTACGGGCGCCACTGAACACGTCCGCGATGACCAGGTCGGCCCAGCCGTCCGGCACTTTGGCGAGCCCCTCGCGGGCGTCCGCCGACCGCACCCGAAGACGGGCTCCGTAATCCAACGGCAGCTCCCGACGCACCAGTTGGACGAGGGCCGCGTCCCGCTCGACCACCTGCTGGGTGGAACGGGGCCTGGTGGCGGCGACGTAGCGGGCCAGGGTGAACGCCCCTCCGCCGAGGTGTACCGCGTGGACGGGCCGGCCGGCCGGTGCGGCGAGGTCGATCACGTGCCCGAGCCGGCGCTGGTACTCGAAGGAGAGGTACGCCGGATCGTCGAGGTCGACGTAGGACTGCGGGGCGCCGTCGATCAGCAGGGTCCAGGCCCGCGCCCGCTCCCGGTCGGGTATGAGCTGTGCGAGCCCGCCGTCGACCTGTTCGGCGACGGCTTCGACGGCTCCTCGCCCGCGGCGGGGGCTCCTGGTCCTTCCCATGGGCCCATTGTCGCAAGCGGCGCGGTGTGCCACCCACAGGTGGCGGGATCCGTCGAC
The DNA here is from genome assembly GCF_035917575.1 of Streptomyces sp. NBC_01788. Lineage (GTDB taxonomy): Bacteria > Actinomycetota > Actinomycetes > Streptomycetales > Streptomycetaceae > Streptomyces. Next base: position 2,998,454 of record NZ_CP109090.1, read on the forward strand.
GGGCGTCGGGCGTCCGGGCGGGGGGACGCCGGGGTCAGCAGCAGCTGTCCGCCGCCTCGATCATCCGGGCCGCCTCCCCCAGAGCCCGCCGCAGCACCGCGGGGTCCGTCGCGAGGTCGGCCTCGTCGGGCGGGACCAGCCAGTCCGAGCCCTCCACCGGCGGCTGGGGGGCCAGCCGCAGTCCCCGTCCGTCGGTCCCGGTGCAGGTGCTTCCGGGTACGTCCCAGGCCGCGGCCGTGCCCGCCGGCACCACGAAGCCGAGCGTGTCGCCCCCGTCGTCGTGCAGTACGGGACCCACCGCGTCGCCCGGCCCGCGACGCAGGATGTCGACCGCCTCGAGCCCCTGCCTGGCCGGCACCGTGACCACGTCGCACGGGGGCGGCGTACAAGGGTCGGCACTGCGCGGGGTTTCCATCCCGGCCTCCATCACGAAAATCCCTCCTCGTGAACGAGCGGGCCCGCAAGCCCGGCGGCTCCCGGCCCACGGGGTTCAACGCGGCAGGGCGTCAACGGCTACGGGCGAAGTCCGCCGTGAAGAGTGGCACTTCATGGCAGATCACGGTTGAGATATCCGGTTTGTAGCCAAACACAGCGTGTCCGGGCGGACACAGCAGGTACTTTCTTGCTCGCCGGAAACAGGGCGTCACCCGGTCGACCGGGACGACTCGGGCGGCGGGTGACGGGACGACCGGATGACTCGGGCGACTTCCCCTGGGTCCGGCATGGTTCGACGGTTCGCACGAGAGGGCCCGGCCATGACGTCGTCGACGGTGACCTCGCCTCACTCCCCCCGCCCGCCACGGCCGAATCTCGCCTTCCGGCGCCTGCGCGGACAGCGCTCGCCGGCCGAGTTCGCCGCGGCGGTACGGCGGGCCGCCCACGAGATCGGTGAGCGGGTCAGCTGTGACGCCCGCTACATCGGCCGGGTGGAGGCGGGTGAGATCCGTTGCCCCAACTACGCCTATGAACGTGTGTTCTTGCACATGTTCCCGGACCTCACCCTGACCGACCTGGGGTTCGCCCCCCGGTCGGCCGTTCGGGGACGCGCCTCGCGCGCCGTGCCCGAGGCACGGGCGGGGGACGGCCCGTACCACTCCGCCGATCCACCGGACCCGTACGACCCGCACGATCCGTACCACCCGCACGAAGTCCACGAGAACCACGAGGAGAGCGACGTGCTGCGTCGCGCATTCATGACCCGCGGGGGCGCCACGGTGGCCGCCGCCTCGCTGGGCCCCATGGGACCCGCCTTCGACGCCTGGGCCGCGGACCGCCCCGCGCGCCGCGCCGGCGCGAGCGACGCCGGCGCCGTCGAAGAGGCCGTCCGCAGGATCCGGTTGCTCGACGACCGGCACGGAGCGGACGGTCTCTACCGCCGCGCGGCCGCTCCGCTGCGCGCCGCCTACGCGCTGCTCGACGCCGGCACGACCCGGCAGACCACCGCCGACCGACTGCACTCGGGCGCGGGTGAACTGGCCATCTCGGTGGGCTGGCTGGCCCACGACTCCGGACGTTTCGACGACGCGCGCTCGCACTACGCCGAGGCACTGGCCACCGCGCGCATGACCGGTGACCCGGCCCTGGAGGCGCACGCCTTCTGCAACACCGCGTTCCTCGCACGGGACGCCGGACGGCCCCGCGAGGCGGTACGGGCGGCACAGGCCGCACAGCGCGTCGGGCGCGGGCTGGGCTCGGCGCGGCTGATGTCGCTGGTCTCGCTGCGGGAGGCGGGCGGCTGGGCCGGGCTCGCCGACCGCACCGGCTGCGAGCGGGCGCTCGCGCGGGCGCGGGCCCTGTACGACCGGGGCGCGTCGGACGCCGATCCCGAGTGGATGAGCTTCTACGGCGAGGCCGAGCTGGCGGGGCTCGAGGCGCAGTGCTGGTCCACGCTGGGCGACTGGCCGCGGGCGGCCCGGTACGCGCGGCGTGCCACGCAGCTTCAGGATCCCCACTTCACGCGGAACATCGCGCTCTACACGGCCGAGCTGGCCGACGACCTCGCGCGCGGGGGCCGGCCGGACGAGGCGGCCGCCGCCGGAATGCGGGTGCTGGACCTGCTGGACCAGGTCCAGTCGTCCCGCATCCAGTCGATACTGGCGGGAACGGCACGGGTACTGCTTCCGCACCGCCGGGCGACCGGCGTCTCCTTCTTCCTGGAAAGGCACGCGAGCGCCCCTCGGCCGGTGTGACGACCCCGGATCACCCGGCGGCCGGCTAGGCGAGGTGGCCCACGTCGTTCCAGTGTTCGAGGGCCGGTTCTCCGTATGCCCAGCCCAGCACCGACAGCGATGTGGGGTTGAGGCGGATGCGGGCCGCGAAGTCGAGCGGCAGGCCGAGCCATCGCGCGCCGATCGACCGCAGGATGTGGCCGTGGGCGAAGACCAGGACGTCGCGGTCCTCGGCGCGGGCCCAGGCCACCACCTCGTCGGCGCGGGCGGTCACCTCGGCGAGCGTCTCCCCGCGCGGGACCCCGTCGCGCCAGATCAGCCAGCCGGGCCGCTCGGCCTGGATCTCCCCGGGCGTCAGGCCCTCGTACGCGCCGTAGTCCCATTCCATCAGCGTGTCCCAGCACATCGCGCGGTCGCCGAAGTCGGCGAGCTCGCACGTCTCACGCGCGCGTACCAGCGGGCTGGTGCGGACCTCGACCCCGGGCAGGCCGTCGAAGGGCGCCCGATGGAGCCGCTCCCCGAGCAGCTTGGCGCCGAGCCGGCCCTCCTCCAGGAGGGGAACGTCGGTCCTGCCGGTGTGCCTGCCGGACAGCGACCACTCGGTCTGTCCGTGGCGGGCCAACAGGATGCGCGGTGCCATGGAGAACCTTCCGGAAAAAAGTCGGATCTTCGGACGGAATCCCTCCATCATCGCGCACGCCGTCCGGCGGCAACCCGGGGGGCGGTCTCTGCGTCTATCAGCTCCGGGGGCACCCCGAGGTGGCCACGTCGGACACCGTAAAGTGGCACGACTGTCCGGGCACCGCCGGACAGCGCAGCGACGGAGGGGGAGGGGCATCGGATGCCGCAGACCGAGGCACCGGCACGGCGCACCGAGACGGCCCCGCACACCCGGCCACGCTGGTGGACCGAGCTGCCGCTGATCCTGCTGGTCTACGGCTGCTACTCGGCGGGCCGGCTGCTGGCCCGCGGCGACGTCACCACGGCCGTCGACCACGGCCTGGCGATCCTGCGCGTCGAGAAGCTGCTGCGCCTCAACGCGGAGCACCCCCTCAACCGCCTGTTCACCCGTGAGCCGTGGCTGGGCATACCCGCCGACTTCTGGTACGCGTCACTGCACTACCTGGTCACCCCCGTGATCCTGGTGTGGCTGTTCAGAGCGCGCACCACTCACTACCGGGCGGCCCGCACCTGGCTGATGACGTCCACGTTCATAGGACTGATCGGCTTCACCCTGCTGCCCACCTGCCCGCCCCGCCTGCTCTCCCCGGACCACGGGTTCGTGGACACGATGGCCCAGTACAGCTCGTACGGCTGGTGGGGCGGTGAGGCCAGCGCGCCGCGGGGCATGGGTGGCATGACCAACCAGTACGCGGCCATGCCGAGCCTGCACGTGGGCTGGGCCCTGTGGTGCGGGGTGATGCTGTGGCGCCACGGCGGCACGCGCACGGCGAAGGCGGCGGGCGTCGCCTACCCGCTGCTGACCGCGCTGGTCGTGATGGGCACCGCCAACCACTACCTCCTGGACGCGGCCGCGGGCGTGGCCGTCATGGGGATCGGCATGCTGCTCGCGCCGTTCGTGATGCGGGGCGCGGACCGTGCCAAGGCACTCCTGACACCCGGCGCCACGGCCGTCCCAGAGGCCTCCGGTGCCGCGGGGTCCCCGATTGTCAGTGGTGGATGCCAGACTTCGGCGGGTGAGCGAATTCCACGGCAGCGCGAAGCACGGTTCGGTCCCGGAGCCGAACCGGGTGCCGTCCCCGAGGACGCGGGAGACGGCGCTCAAGCCTGGGGCCTTGCCGGCCCGAGCGACGTCGAGAGCTTGGGCAAGGCTCGCTGAGCTGCGCGGTCCCGGCGTACCGCCCCGGGCGCTCGACGCCCGTGCCCTGGCCGCGCTCGCCGCGAACCCCGGCTGCGGACGACGCGCGGTCCTGGACGGCGCCGGCGTGGACAAGGCGGCGCTCGCGGAGGCGCTGGGGGCGCCCGCCGCCTTCGGGCAGTCGCAGTTCGCCTTCATGCGGGGCAACGCGTTCGAGGCGCGGGTCAAGGCGGACGGCGGCGCCGAGCTGCTGAGGCTGGCGCACACCAGGCTGGACCCGGGCGCCGAACCACCGCAAGAGGGCCGGGTGCCCGACCTGAGCGCCGTCGGCCCCGAGGGGCGTACGGCGCGTACGGCGCTGGCGCTGCGCGAGGCCACGCAGGCGGGCACCTGGACGCTCCTCGACCACCCGATGCTCGCCCTGGAGGTGGCCGGCTCGCCCGTCCATCTGGAGCCGGACGCGGTGGTGGTGCACCCGGACGGGAGCTGGACGGTGGTGGAGATCAAGTCCTTCCCGATGCTGGACGGCTCCGCCGACCCGGCCAAGGTGGGGGCGGCCGCCCGCCAGTCGGCGGTGTACGTGCTGGCGCTGGAGGACGTCGCCGCGCGCCTCGACCCCGCCCCGCGCGTGCGGCACCGGGTGCTCCTGGTGTGCCCCAAGGACTTCTCCAACCTGCCGACCGCGTCCGCCGTCGACGTCCGCAAGCAGCGCGCGGTGACCGCCCGCCAGCTGACCCGGCTGGCCCGTGTCGAGGACATCGCGGACGCCCTGCCCGAGGGCGTGTGCTTCTCCCCCGAGCTGTCCCCGGAAGAGCTGACGACCGCGGTGGAGGCGGTCCCGGCGACGTACGCGCCCGAGTGCCTGGCCGCGTGCGAGCTGGCCTTCCACTGCCGTACGCGGTCCCGCGAGCGGGGCGCGGTGACGGCGCTGGGCCGCTCGGTCCGCGCCGACCTGGGCGGCCTCTCGACGGTCGAGGACGTGCTGGCGGCCGCCCACGGCGAGGCGGGCGACCCGGACGACCCGGCGGTGGCGGCGCTGCGCCGGGCCGCCGCGCTGCGGGCCGAGGCCCTGGAGGCGGCCGGGCGGGAGGCGGTGTGTCGCTGATCGCCACCCTGGGCCGTCTGGAGGCCGTGCGGTCCGGGCGGGCCCAGCCCGCCGCGACCGTCCGGCACCGGCACCTGTCGGAGCGGCCGCTGGTGTTCGTGCCGCTCACCACCGCCGGTGAGGCGGGCGCCCCGCTCGGCGCGCTGGTCGGCACGGACCGTGCCGCGCCGCGGCTGCTGGCCGTGCCGCAGCCACGCGACCGCGACCTGCGGTTCGCGTTCCTGGCCGAACTGGCCGGCATCGTCCTGCCGTACATCGACTCCTTCGCCGACGTGGTCGAGGGCGCAGAGCGCAACGAGACCGACCCGGAGAGCGGCAAGCGGGTCAAGGTCGAGGTGGAGCTGTGCGCGGACGCGCCCCAGCTGATCCTGCCGAGCCGCGCGGGCATCGACTTCGTACGGCTCCTCGGACGCTCGATGCGCTTCCGCCGCACCGCCGAGCAGGACCCGGAGACCCCGCATCCGGCGCCGCCGCGGGTGCCGTTGCTCGGGCGGTGGCTGACCCACTTCGGGGAGCGGGCGCGGGTGCCCGGTTCCTCGCTGCTGCCGGCGATGACCGACCTGCTGGCCCAGCACTGGACGACCGGCCAGTCCAGCCTGGAGGACCAGCACCTGGGGGCGCTGCTGGCGTGGATCGCCCCGCCGGACGGCGCGTCGGGTGCCGAGGCCGCGCTGCGTGCCGAGCTCGCCCGCGCCTCCGACGGCCAGTTGGAGTGCCCGCCCGCGGGCCCCGCCACCGATCCGGCCTTCGACAACAAGCTGCTGGCGCCCGCGATCGAGCGCTACGACCGTGCCCGCACCGCGTTCGCCGCCGCCGAGGACGGCATGGAGGCCGACGCGCGGCTCGGCACCCTCGCCGAGGCCGAGCAGCACATCCGCGACCTGGTCGAGAAGTGCGCCCGCCCCACCTGGGACAACGTCTGGCGCGGCCTGGACCTGCTGCGGACACTGCCCGAGGGCGCGCACGTCGAGGAGCGCTGGACGCGCGACCGCTGGTCGTTCACCGGCCACCGCGACCGGGTGCTGGCCGGCGAACCGCCGCAGCCGCGTCGCGACGACGCGGTCACCGCGGCGAACAAGCTGGCCACGCGCGAGCGTGAGCAGGCCCGTCTGGAGGCGCAGGAGGCGCTGGACGACCCGCTGGTCATGGCGGGGCGGCGGCTGGCCGGGGAGGCGTTCGCGGGCGAGGTCACGGACGTCGTCATGGCCTACAGCGAGGGCAAGCGGCCCAGTCCGCGCCCGCTGGTCACCGTGCGCACCGACGACGGGCCGCATCTGGGCGAGCGGGCCAGGGTGTACCGCTCGCTGGACGGCAAGCCGCAGTCGGCGGAGTTCGTCGCCTGCGAGGAGGACACCGCCGAAGGGACGCTCGTCGTCCTGCGGATCCTGGACAGGATGGGCCGCGGCAAGGAGCCCGCGGCCGGTTCCGTGCCGGACAAGGGCGACCGCCTGTGCTTCACGCTGTTCGAGCACGAGCAGCGCGGCGGCGCGAAGCTGCCCGACCCGGAGCAGACCCCATGGACGCACGGCGGCCCGCCGGGCGAGGAGAGCACGCCGGAGGCCCCGGACCCGGTGACCGAGGAGGATCTTCTGTGACCGCCCCCGCCCAGGACCCCGCGGTCGGCCCCGCCGGCCTCCGGACGCCCTTCGACCCCGGGGCGGCGGCCGCCCGCGCGACGGACGCGATCCTCCGCGACACGCTGCACGGCACGGACCGCGGGGTCGTCGTCGACTCCCCGCCCGGCGCGGGGAAGTCGACCCTGGTCGTGCGCGCGGCGCTGGAGCTGGCCGCCGCCGGACGGCCGCTGATGGTGGTCGCGCAGACCAACGCCCAGGTCGACGACCTGGTGCTGCGGCTGGCGGAGAAGAACCCCGAACTGCCCGTGGGCCGGCTGCACAGCAGCGACACCGACCCGTACGACAAGGCACTCGACGGTCTGCCGAACGTACGGAAGTCGGCGAAGGCCGCCGACCTCACGGGACTCGACGTGGTCCTGTCGACCGCCGCGAAGTGGGCGCATGTGAAGGTCGACGAGCCGTGGCGGCACGCGATCGTCGACGAGGCGTACCAAATGCGCTCGGACGCCCTGCTCGCGGTGGCCGGGCTGTTCGAGCGGGCGCTGTTCGTGGGCGATCCGGGTCAGCTCGACCCGTTCGCGATCGTCGGCAGCGAGCAGTGGGCGGGCCTGTCCTACGACCCGTCGGCGTCCGCGGTGACGACGCTGCTGGCCCACAATCCGCGGCTGCCCCAGCACCGGCTGCCCGTGTCCTGGCGGCTTCCGGCGTCGGCGGCGCCGCTGGTCTCCGACGCGTTCTACCCGTACACGCCGTTCCGCAGCGGCACGTCGGCCGGGGACCGGCGGCTGACGTTCGCGGTCCCCTCGGACGGCTCCGGTCCCGACCGGGTGCTCGACGAGGCCGCCGAGTCCGGCTGGGGCCTGCTGGAGCTGCCCGCGCGGCACACTCCGCGCACCGATCCGGAGGCGGTGCGGGCGGTGGCGGCGGTCGTACGGCGGCTGCTGGAGCGGGGCGGGGCGGCCGTCTCGGAGCGGTCGCCAGACCCTGCGCCGCTGACCGCGGACCGGATCGCCGTCGGCACGGCGCACCGCGACCAGGCAGCCGCCGTGCGGGCGGCGCTGGCGGAACTGGGCGTGACGGATGTCATCGTGGACACGGCGAACCGCCTCCAGGGCCGTGAGTTCGACGTGACCGTCGTCCTGCACCCGTTGTCCGGGCGCCCGGACGCCACCGCCTTCCACCTGGAGACCGGCCGCCTGTGCGTCCTCGCCTCCCGCCACCGGCACGCCTGCGTCGTGGTCTGCCGCGCGGGTGTGACCGACCTCCTGGACGACCACCCGTCCACGGAACCGGTCCAACTGGGAGTGACGGTGAAGTTCCCGGACGGCTGGGAAGCGAACCACGCGGTACTGGCCCACCTGCGAGAACACCGGGTGCCCTGGCGGCCCTGACCGGCACCCGGCCTCCCGCCGGACGGAGTCCGGCACGCCGCCGGAGGCGGCCGTCGAACACAGCCCGGACGGCTGGGAAGCGAACCACGCGGTACTGGCCCACCTGCGAGAACACCGGGTGCCCTGGCGACCCTGACCGGCACCCGGCCTCCCGCCGGACGGAGTCCGCCACGCCGCCGGAGGCGGCCGTCGAACACAGCCCCGACGGCTGGGAGGCGAACCACGCCGTGATGGCCCACCTGCGAGAACACCGGGTGCCCTGGCGGCCCTGACCGGCACCCGGCCTCCCGCCGGACGGAGTCCGCCACGCCGCCGGAGGCGGCCGTCGAACACAGCCCCGACGGCTGGGAAGCGAACCACGCGGTCCTGGCCCACCTGCGAGAACACCGGGTGCCCTGGCGGCCCTGACCGGCGCCCCCGGCGCCGGATCCCAGGTGGTCCTGAGAAGTTGTGAGTGGGGTGGGGTCGGGGCCTTGCGTTCGCGGGACACAATGGAGGGTGGCCCTTTCGCAGGGCGGTGTCATCCGGACCCTTCCGAACCGTACGAGGAGGTCGAGACATGGCGGAGCCAACGCCGCGTCGTGACGAACAGCGGCTACGCCCCGCGCCCCTGCTCTTCGAGCCCGCCGAGGCGGCCGCCGACCCCGAGCACTTCTTCGACCTGGAGTCGATCGACGATCCGCGGGCGCTGCTCTCGCGGGCGACGGAGCTGACGGTCGCGTTCCGCGCGGCGGCGGACCGGGCGGTGGAGTTCCAGGCGATCGCGGCGGCGCAACTCGCCGACCCGCGGCGGTTCGACCGGCTGACCGCGGCGGCCATCGCCGAGCGGGCCGACTGGACCGAGGACTACGCCAAGAAGATGGTGGAGTTCGGCCGGGACCTGCTGAGCGGAGCCGAGGGCGGCGTGCACGCCAACCCGGCCGACCCGGTCTGACCCCACACGCCTCCCGCGCCCCGCGTGCGCCGTCCCCCGACGCTGGCATATGCCGGGCGGGCAAGATACCCCCACCCACCGTTCCATGTCCCGATTTCCCGCAACCCTGGGGAATCGCCCACTCACAGCGGGTAGATATATCCGCCATGAGCCGCACAGGGAACCATCCCTTCGCCGACCACCTCGACCAACGGGCAGGCCACCGCTCCGACGCCTCGGGCGTCACCGCGGACGGCGCCGCCTGGCTGGCCTCGGCGGGCGCGTATCCCCGCAGCACGCTCGCCCTCTGGCAGGAGCGGCCGGACGCCCCGCTCGTACTGGCCTGCGGCACCGTCTTCGACGTGGTGAACGTGCCCGCGATCTTCGGCCGCCGGATGCTGGACCGACTGTGGGACGAGGGCCCGGGGTCGGGTCCGGTGGCCGTCCACCGGGGACGGATGCTGCTCTTCGCCGCGGCCGGCACCGCACACCGGCTGCCCTCGCTGCTGGAGTGGGAGGAGTGGGGCTGCCGCGGCCGGGACGACGGCCGCAAGGAGGGCATCCCGCCCCTGCTGTGCCACGGCAACGGCGACGCGGTGACCCTCCCGGCCCTGTCCGGCGAGGCTCTGCCCATGCGGCCCGCCTCCCGCTGGCTCGTCGCCCCGGACACCCGCCACCCCTGGCTGCCGGGCCCGGAGATCATGCTCTGGGCGGCCGTGCGGGCAGCCCGCGCGGCGGTGCGGATATCGATTTTTCCTCCCAGCGACCAGGATGCTAAGGTCTACGACGTCAGCAGGCGCCGCTAGCTCAGTTGGTTAGAGCAGCTGACTCTTAATCAGCGGGTCCGGGGTTCGAGTCCCTGGCGGCGCACGACGACGATGGCGAGACAAGGTCGCGAAGAGCGATCCGGTCTCGCCATCGCTGTATGTACGCGACATGCGCGCGACAGGCGTCACGCCGTGGTGATCTTGACGGTGTACGCGCCGGACGCCGTGCGGTTCTCCACCTCCACCCGGACCCCGTCGCCCGGCACGGTGAAGCTCTCCCCCACGTCGATCGGGGCGTCGGCGAGCGCGGGCTGGACCGAGGACTCCTCGCAGGCCCCGGTGCGCGGATGGGCGTCGATCACCTCGATCGGGCCGCCACCGGACTCCGCCCCGCTGCGCACCCGGTACACCAGCACCCCCTGCCGGCACCCGGTCACGTCGTTGCCGATCGACGCCCGCGCCTCGATGGCCAGCACGCTGTCGCTCCCGGTGCGCACCACCACCAGCTTCGTTCCGCCGCCGAGCCCGAACAGCGGCGGCCCGGCGGCGGCCGTCACCGACGGACCCTCCTCCGGCGGGCTCGCTCCCGCCGGGCCCGCCTCCACTGGCTCCAGGGTCACCCGGGTCGGCCCGCCTCCCCGCACACAGGTCACCTGACGGGGGTTCAGCCAGCCGAGCTTCCACTTGTGCCAGGCGAAGAGATCGGGCGACAGGCCGAACTGGCTGCCCATCAGGTCCCAGTCCCCGACATAGGTGTCCCAGTCGCCCTTGCCGTCCGCGGGCCGGTGGTACAGGTCGGGCAGGTCGAAGACGTGCCCGGTCTCGTGGGCGAGCACCAGCCGGTCCGGCGGGTGCCGTTCGAAGACGGTCACCACCCGCCGGATCTCCTTGCCGTCGGCCACCAGCGGGGTGTCCAGGTTGACGACCTTCGTCGCGTCCGAGTCGACGCCGGGCGCGTCCGGGTCGGCGACGAAGTAGACGACGTCGTAGCGCGAGAAGTCGACCTGGGGGTCGGCCGCGGCGAGCGCGTCCCGCAGATACGCGGTGCGGTCCCGGGCGTTCCAGTCGCGGTGCACGGCGTACGCGGTGGACGGGCGCGGCATCCGGATCCAGCGCCGCAGCGGGTGGGGGCGCAGGGTGAACCTGCCGTACGACGCCTGTTCGAAGTACCGGCTGGTGGCCGGGAAGTGGTCGGCGGCGAGTTCGGCCGGGGTGGTCCGCGGGGTGGAGTCCGGGAAGGACAGGAACACGAGAACGGCGTTCAGCGTCCGGGTCGGCCGTACGTAGGCGGGGTTCCAGGTGTCCAGCCCCTCCGAGTGGTGGGCGTCCGTGCGTCGCAGGGCGCAGGGCGCGGGGGAGAACGGTTCGGCGACCGAAGGGCCGCCCAGGATCGAGGTGGCGGCGACCGCCGACATGGTGGTGAACACGGCCGCGGTACTGCGCAGCCTGGGATGTACCCCGGCCAGGTTCAGCGCGTTACGGACGTCATGGCCGAGTGCCTTCAGGGGCGGCTGACACGGCACGGGGACCTCCGGGGGCGGTTCACGGGACACCGACCCCAGCCTGTGGGAGTTTGGAGAAGTACGCCCTGTTTGTCTGCACCGGAAGGGTGAGGGAGGCGAGTTCACGGCAGGACGGCCCGACAGAGGTCCGGGAAAAGAACACCTCCGGACCGCTCACGGAACGTCACAGATGGTCAGCCGTACAAAGAACTCGTCCATGTGTGGTCGAAAACAATGTCGGTGAGTGGCCGGTCGTCGCGCGGGACAGGCGAGTGGCTGGAAGGGGTTCGCCGACGGCATCTATGATCGACACACTTTTCCTGCACTTTCCTGCGCGGACACGGGCCGGGACGCCGTCCACCAGCCGGCGGACCACCCGACGAGACCGAAAAGAAGACCGAGTGCACTGCGGGAGCGAGCGGTGAGCGGAACGTCCGAAGGGCCGACGCCCGCGGCAGACCTCATCCGACCTACTGTCACGGAGAGTGATGCCGCGAGGCCTCCGGGTACGGACCCGGTCGCGGCGGTCGCCGCCGAGCGGGCCGTGGCCCCCACCGCGCCCGCGCCCTCCGGAACCGGTCCCGCCGGGTTCCTGCCCGCCCACGGCCTCACCCGGATGGCGGAACCGGCCCCGGCGGCCCCCCGATTCACCGTCCTGGCCGAATCCGCACCGGCCGTCGTCGACCTGCTCGGGTCCGCACCGCCGCCGGCCGGCACCGTCCCGGAACCGGAATCAGTCCCGGATTCCCACCCGGACGCCGACGCCGTCTCGGAGCCCGGCCCGGACGCCGGGGCCGAGCGTCCCTTTCGGTCCGCCTTCTCCGCGGCGCCGTTGGCGATGGCCGTCGTCGACCCCGAGGGCCTGGTCGTCAGTGCCAACGAGACCCTCGGCGCGCTCCTCGGCACCGCCCCCGACGAGCTGACCGGCCGGCCCGCCGCCGAGCTGGTGGACCTCGCCTCCGACGCGCGCACCCGCCACGCCTACGCGGAGGTGCTGCGCGGCCGGCAGGCCCGGCTGCGCTGCGCCCGCCGGCTCAAGCACCCGGACGGCCACCGGCTGTGGGTCCAGGTGACGGTCGCGCCGCTGACCCCCGGCTCCCCCGGCGTGCTGCTGTCCGTGGCGGACATCAGCGCCCGGCGCGAACTCCAGGCCCGGCTGCGGCACTTGAAGAACCACGACCCGGTGACCCGGCTGCCCAACCGCACCCTGTTCTTCGAGCGCCTGTCGGCCGCGCTGGAGACGGAGTCGTACGAGGGGGGCGGGAGCGGCCGGATCGGCCTGTGCTCCCTGGATCTCGATGGCTTCAAGGCGGTCAACGACACCCTCGGCCACCGCGTCGGCGACCGGCTGCTCGCCGCCGTGGCCGAACGGCTGACCCGGTGCGCGGACGCGGCAGGGCACGGCCGGACCAGCACGCCGCTGGTGGCCAGGCTCGGCGGCGACGAGTTCGCGCTGCTCGTCGAGGACTCGACCGGCACCGAGCAGCTCGCGGAGCTGGCGGAATCGGTGCTCTCGGCCCTCCAGGAGCCCTTCGAGGTCGCCGGCCGGCGCCTGTCGGTGTCGGCGTCCATCGGCGTGGTCGAGCGGCGCGCGGCCGGTTCGTCGGCCACCGCGCTGATGCAGGCCGCCGACACGACGCTGTACTGGGCGAAGGCCGACGGCAAGGCCCGCTGGACCCTGTTCGACCCCGAGCGCAACGCGCACCGCATGACCCGCCAGGCCCTGGTCTCCACCCTGCGCGCGGCCGTGGAGCGCGGCGAGTTCGCCCTGGAGTACCAGCCGCTGGTCGGCATGGAGGACGGGCGGCTGCGCGGGGTCGAGGCCCTCGTCCGCTGGCGGCACCCGGAGTTCGGCACGCTGACGCCGAATCGGTTCATCGCCCTGGCGGAGGAGGACGGCTCGATCGTCCCGCTGGGCCGCTGGATCCTGGGCACCGCCTGCCACCAGGCCCGCCGATGGCAGCTCGACCACCCGGACGAGCCGCCGATCTTCGTCAGCGTCAACGTGGCCGTCCGCCAGGTGTGGGACTCCGACCTGGTCGCGGACGTGGCCGAGGTGCTGGCCGAGACCGGTCTCGCGCCGCACCTGCTCCAACTGGAGCTGACCGAGTCGGCCGTGATGGGCTCGGCCGGCCGGCCGCTCGAGGCGCTGCGCTCGCTGAACGACATGGGCGTCCACATCGCCATCGACGACTTCGGCACCGGGTACTCCAACCTCGCCTACCTCAGCCGACTGCCGGTGTCGGCGCTGAAGCTGGACGGCTCCTTCGTACGCGGATTCCAGCACGAGGAGCCGGAGGGCGCCGCGAGACGGCCGAACCCCGCGGACGAGGTCATCGTGGAGGCGATGATCCAGCTCGCGCACCGGCTGGGGCTGACCGTCACCGCCGAGTGCGTGGAGACGTCCGACCAGGCGAGCAGGCTGCGCCGGATCGGCTGCGACACCGGGCAGGGGTGGCTGTACTCCCGGCCGGTGTCGCCGGACCGCATCTCCGAGCTGCTGGGCGGCCGCGCCTGCGGACGCGGTTGAGCCCGCTCAGTCGCCGGGCTGGGTACTGACGTCGGCCGGCAGTCCGTAGGCGTCCGCGATGAGTTCGTAGCTGCGCAGGCGTACGGCGCCGCTGTGCGCGTTGCTCGTGATCATCAACTCGTCGGCTCCGGTGCGCTTTTGCAGGTCGTCGAGACCGGAGCGAACCTCGTCGGGGGTGCCGTGGACCACGTTGGCGTTCCAGGAGTCGACGAACTCCCGCTCCATCGGGCTGAACTCGTACGCCTCCGCCTCCTCGGGGGTGGGCACGAGACCGGGGCGGCCGGTGCGCAGCCGGACCATGTTCAGGGCGGCGGCCAGCACCTGGCGACGCGCCTCGCGCTCGTCCTCGGTGGCGAGGGCCGCGACACCGATGAGGGCGTACGGGGCGTCCAGCACCGCGCTCGGGCGGAACGAGTCGCGGTAGAGGTCGAGGGCGGGGACGGTGTTCTGCGCGGAGAAGTGGTGGGCGAAGGCGAACGGCAGGCCGAGTGTGCCGGCCAGGCGGGCGCTGAAGCCGGAGGAGCCGAGCAGCCAGACCGGCGGGCGGTGCGGGGACTGCACGCCACCCGGGGAGGTCGCCTGGACCGGGCCGGGGACGGCGTGGATGCGGCGGTAGGGGTGGCCGTCGGGGAAGTCGTCGTCGAGGAAGCGGATCAGCTCGGCGAGCTGCTGGGGGAAGTCGTCGGCGCCCCGGTCGAGGTCGGTGCGGCGCAGGGCGGCGGCGGTGGCGCCGTCCGTGCCGGGGGCGCGGCCGAGGCCCAGGTCGACCCGGCCGGGGGCCATGGCCTCCAGGGTGCCGAACTGCTCCGCGATGACGAGCGGGGCGTGGTTGGGCAGCATGACGCCGCCGGAGCCGAGGCGGATGCGTTCGGTGTGGGCGGCGAGGTGGGCGAGGATCACGGCCGGGGAGGAGGAGGCGACGCCCGGCATCGAGTGGTGTTCGGCGACCCAGTAGCGGTGGTAGCCGCGGGACTCCGCTGTCTTCGACAGGGCGACGCTGGTGCGCAGCGCGTCGGTGGCGGTGTGGCCCGCGCCCACGGTCACCAGGTCCAGTACGGACAGGGGTACCGGGGCGGTCCCGTGTGTGGTGCCCTTGATCTCGTCTCCCGCCACGGGTGCCTCCAGCTGGTTGACCGTTCACTTTCCTGATCGGGGTCAACAGGGCACCGCTGCCGTTTGTTCCTTTCCCGCCCACCCGCCTGTCCCGGTTGCGTTCGGAGGAACCGCCACAAGGCTCCGCCCCGGGCCCCCGGCGGGGCTCGGGGCGGATGTGACGGCTGCCTCGGACCGTGTTCAGGCCGCGAGCGCGTGACCCGGGTGGAGGACCACCTTGGTGTAGCCCTCGATCCGCTTGTCGAACTTCTGGTACGCCTGGGGCGCGTCGGCCAGCGGCAGCTCGTGGGAGACCACGAAGCTGGGCTTGGCGCGCCCGGCGATGATCAGATCGCGCAGCTGCCGGTTGTACTGCTTGACGTTGCACTGGCCGGTGCCCATCTGCTGGCCCTTCTCGAACATCTTGCCGATGGAGACCAGCAGCTGGCCGTGCTTGGCGTGCTCGTCGGGCCCGCCCGGGTCGGAGGGCACGTACAGACCCGGTACGCCGAGCATGCCGGTGGGCCGCACCGTCATGACGAGCGTGTTCAGGACGACGGCGGGCTCCTCGTGGCTGACGTCCTTGTGCGACTGGGCCTGGTAGCCGACGGCGTCCACACCCTTGTCGGTGCCCTCGCCGTTGGTCATCTCCTTGATCTGCTCGGCAGGGTCGCCCCTGGTGAAGTCGATGGGGATGGCCCCGATCTCCTCCGCCTTGGCGAGCCGCTCGGGCACCCGGTCGACCGAGAACACCTTCGACGCGCCGCGCAGCAGCGCCGAGTAGGCGGCCATGAGGCCCACCGGTCCTGCGCCGAAGACGGCGACGGACTCGCCGGGCTTCACCTGGGCGAGTTCGCAGCCGTGGTAGCCGGTCGGGAAGATGTCCGCGAGCAGGACGAAGTCCGTCTCGAACTCTTCGCCCGGCGGCAGCTTCAGGCAGTTGAAGTCGGCGAACGGCACCCTCAGCCGCTCGGCCTGGCCGCCGGTGTAGGGGCCCATCGCCACGTATCCGTAGGCGCCTCCGGCGAAGCCGGGGTTCACCGTGAGGCAGAACCCGGTCTTCCCGGCGAGACAGTTCTTGCAGAACCCGCAGGCCACGTTGAACGGCATCACGACCCGGTCGCCCCGGGACAGCGACGTCACGCCGTCCCCGGTCTCCTCGACGATGCCGAGGTTCTCGTGGCCGAAGACGATGCCGGACTGGGCGGCCGTGCGGCCCTCGTACATGTGCAGGTCGGACCCGCAGATCGCGGTGGACGTGACCCGTACGATCACATCGTTCGGGTGCTGGATCTGGGGGTCGTCGACATCCCTCACCGTGACGTTGAAGGGCTTTTCGTAGACGACGGCTTTCACCTGGGTCACCTCCGCGTCGAACGCTGGACGACGGCGGCGACCACGGGCCGTTGCCGGGGGACACCAACCAGGGGGATGACACAGGAAGGCGGGGGCGCTCGGTCGTCCCGGGCCCCGGGCGTTCTCGCTGCACCGCCGGACACTTCCAGGGTCCGCCCGCGTGAGCGCGACCGCAACCGCGCCGGTGTCACGCCTGGACGATCGGCTCCCGTGTGAACAGCGCACCCAGAGCGGGGGCGTTGACGCGGCGGTCGGTGAGCCGCAGCGCCTCCCAGACGGACACCTGGTTCGCCGTGAGGACGGGCTTGCCGAGCTGCTTCTCCAGGGCGGGCAGGTGGGACACCGTGTGCAGGGCGGTGTCGGGCAGCAGGACCGCGTCCGCCTCGGGGACGTCCGCCTCGCGCGCCAGGGCCAGGATCTCCGCCTCGCCCCAGGCGCCCGCCTCGGCGGCGGTGACGATCCCGGCGCTGCGGGCGGCGGCCACCTCCACCTTCCCCGCGTGCAGGAAGTCCGTGAACAGGCGGGTGACGTCCTCGGGGTAGGTCGCCGCGACCGCGACCCGGCGGGCGCCGACCTCGGCCGCCGCGTGCACGAAGGCGAACGAGGTCGAGGAGGCCGGCGTGCCCGCCGCCCGTGCCAGCTCGCGGACCTGCTCGTGCGCGCCCTCCCAGCCGCGTACGAAGCTGCCGCTGGTGCACGCCCACACCACCGCCTCCGCGCCGGACAGCCGCAGCCCCTCCACGCCCCGGGCGAGCCGCTCGGGCGCGCCCATCTCGTACAGCGCGTCCACCCGGTGGACGTCCTCGCCGATGTCGGTGTGGACCAGGTCCACCCGGATGTCGCTGCCCAGGAGCTGCTCGATGCGCGGATAGTCGTCCTCTGCGGAGTGGCCCGGGTAGAGGAATCCGAGTGCGGTCATGGCCTGCCTTCCTGCGGTTCGTCGGACAGTGCGGGCCAGGCGCCGCCGTCCTCGTGCCGCGGCCTGGGCGGCGCGGGAGGCACACCGGACGGCAGCGCCTGGTACGGCCCCACGGGTCGGGTACCCAGCCGGCGCAGGGCAGCCCACATCGTGACCTGGTTGGCCGAGATCACCGGTATGCGCAGTTCGGCCTCCATCTGCGGGATCACGTCGTAGGTCGGCAGGTTCGTGCAGGACAGGAACAGCGCCTGCGGCTGGTCGCCGCGGGCGGCGCGACGGGCCATGTCGGCCACGCCGCGGTACGGCACCTTCCAGATGTGCCGGGTCAGCCCCATGCAGGCGCACCCGGTGACGGTGACGCCGGCCTCGGCCAGGTAGTCCTGGAGGGAGCGCGTCAAGGACACCGTGTACGGGGTCACCAGTGCCACCCGCCGGGTGCCGAGCTCCGTGAGCGCCTCCAGGAGGGCCCCGGAGGTGGTGACCGCGGCCACCGCGCCCGCCCGTGTCATCGCCGCGCGCATGGCGCGCTCGCCGGCGATGCCGCCGACGAAGCTGCCCGAGGCGCAGGCGTAGGCGACGACCTCGGGCGTGACAGCGGTCAGGGTGCGCACCGCGGCGGCGAGCGTCCGGTGCTCGCTGACCAGCCGGGCCAGGTCCAGGCTCACCTCGACCGGCACGAACGGCGTCCGGGTCAGGTGCAGCGAGACCTCGTCCGGCACCCACCGCCACAGCTCGCGGTCCAGCGCGAAGTCGAAGGGGGCGACGACCCCGACTCCGCGCTGCGGGCAGGGTCCGCCGAGGAAGGAGATCCCCGTGCCGTTCATGTCGTTCGTGGCGTCCATGGCAGACACCTGCCTCACGTGCGGGAGACGGAGGGGCGCCGCCGACGGCCGGTGAACGACACGGTGGGACGGCGGAGAGCAACCGTCCGTACGGGCGCCCGTGTTGACGATGGTGGATTCGGGTGCGAGCGTGGTCAATCCGTGCACGTCAGACGGCCGCCCCTTTCGAGAAACGGCTCGCCATGAGTGTCCCCGTCCTGCTCGTCCTGGATGCCGATCCGCCGCCGCGTCTGGGCCGGCTCACCGGCCGCGCCCGGATCGTGCGCACGGACGCGGCCGGGCTGGCCGCGCGGCTGCCCGAAGCGGACGTGCTGCTCGTGTGGGACTTCGCCTCCACCGCGGTGCGGGACGCCTGGCCGGGCGAGGGGCCGCGGCCGCGCTGGGTGCACACGGCGAGCGCGGGTGTGGACCATCTGATGTGTCCGGAACTCGCGGCGTCCCCCGCGGTGGTGACCAACGCCCGGGGCGTGTTCGACGAGCCGATCGCCGAGTACGTCGCCGCGCTGGTCCTCGCCCTGGCCAAGGACCTGCCGCGGACCCTGGACCTCCAGCGCGAGGGGCGGTGGCGGCACCGCGAGTCGCA
Organism: Streptomyces sp. NBC_01788; assembly: GCF_035917575.1. GTDB lineage: Bacteria > Actinomycetota > Actinomycetes > Streptomycetales > Streptomycetaceae > Streptomyces. Next base: position 3,017,018 of record NZ_CP109090.1, read on the forward strand.
GCGGGTGGCCGGTACGCGCGCGTGTGTCGTGGGCTCCGGGCCGATCGGCCGGGCGATCGCGCGCACGCTGGGCGCGCTGGGGGTGCGGGCGGCGGTCGTCGGCCGTGCCGCGCGCGCCGGTGTGCACGGCCCGGAGGACCTGGACCGGCTCGTCGCCCGCGCCGACTGGGTGGTCGCGGCGGCTCCGCTGACCGAGGAGACCCGCGGCATGTTCGACGCCCGCCGGTTCGGGCTCATGCAGCCCTCAGCGCGCTTCGTCAACGTCGGCCGGGGACAGCTCGTCGACGAGGAGGCGCTCGTCCGGGCGCTCACGGACCGCTGGATCGCGGGCGCCGCCCTGGACGTCTTCCAGGACGAACCCCTCACCCCCGACAGCCCGTTGTGGCGGGTGCCGGGCCTGGTCGTGTCCCCGCACATGAGCGGTGACACGGTCGGCTGGCGGGACGAACTGTCGGCCCAGTTCGTCGAGTTGTACGGCCGCTGGGAGGCGGGCGAGCCGCTGCCGAACATCGTCGACAAGCAGCGCGGGTACGTACCGGGACACTGACCCCTGTCTGGAGGCGCGATGACCGAGCTCACCGAGCTGACCGCGGGAGAACTGCTCGACGGCTACCGCAAGGGCGAGTTCAGCCCCGTGGAGGCCACCCGGGCGGCCCTGGAACGGGCCGAGCGGATCCAGCCGGAGGTGAACGCGTTCGTCCGGATCACCGCCGAGGACGCCCTGGCACGGGCCCGGGAGTCGGCGGACCGGTGGCGGCGCGGAAGCCCGTCGGGGCTGCTGGACGGGGTGCCGGTCACCGTCAAGGACATCCTGCTGCTGCGCGGCCACCCCACCCTGCGCGGCTCCAGGACCGTGCAGGAGGAGGGCCGTTGGGACGAGGACGCCCCCTCGGTGGCCCGGCTGCGCGAGCACGGCGCGGTCTTCCTCGGCAAGACCACGACCCCCGAGTTCGGCTGGAAGGGCGTCACCGACTCACCGCTGACCGGCGTCACCCGCAACCCGTACGACCCGTCGCGCACCGCGGGCGGTTCCAGCGGTGGCAGCGCGGCGGCCGTGGCGCTCGGCGCGGGCCCGCTGTCGCTGGGCACGGACGGCGGCGGCAGTGTGCGCATCCCGGCCGCGATGTGCGGGATCTTCGGGATGAAGCCGACGTACGGGCGGGTCCCGCTGTATCCGCCCAGCGCCTTCGGCACGCTGTCCCACGTGGGTCCGATGACCCGGGACGCGGCGGACGCGGCGCTGCTGCTCGACGTGATCGGGGTGCCCGACGCGCGGGACTGGTCGGCGCTCGGACCGGCCGCCGGCTCGTTCACTCAGGCGCTGGCCGGCGGGGTGCGGGGGCTGCGGGTCGCCTACTCGCCGTCCCTGGGCGGACAGGTGCCGGTGCGTCCGGCGGTCGCCACGGCGGTGCGCCGGGCGGTGGCGGAGCTGGCGGACCTCGGCGCGTACGTCATCGAGAGCGACCCGGACTTCGCGGAGCCGGTGGAGGCCTTCCACACCCTGTGGTTCAGCGGCGCGGCCCGTGTCGTCCAGCATCTGGGGCCCCAGCGGCGACAGTTGCTCGACCCGGGGCTGCGGGAGATCTGCGCGGCCGGCGCCCGGCTGTCGGCGCTCGACTACCTGGCGGCCGTGGACGTGCGCATGGAACTCGGCCGCACCATGGGCCACTTCCACCAGAGCTACGACCTGCTGGTCACGCCGACGCTGCCCATCACGGCGTTCGAGGCGGGCGCGGAGGTCCCGAAGGGTTCGGGGCACCGGCGCTGGACCGGGTGGACGCCGTTCACGTACCCGTTCAACATGACCCAGCAGCCGGCGGCGTCCGTGCCCGTGGGCAGCGACGAGGACGGGCTGCCGGTCGGTCTCCAGATCGTGGCCGCGCGGCACCGCGACGAGTTGGTGCTGCGGGCGGCCCACGCGCTGTACGAGGCGGGGGTGGCGACCCGGCTCACGCCCGCCGGAAGGTGAGGGTCTCCCCCGCGGCGCCGGAGCGCCACAGGTCGTTGCAGGCCCGGGCCATGGCGTCCAGGCCCTCGGTGACCTGGCCCCAGACGATGCCGGGCACCCAGCCGACGTCGCCGTTGAGCAGGAGGTTGTTGCGCTCGTAGAACAGGGCGAGGTCCACGACCGTCGGCCCGGCGCCGGGTACGCGGTCGTAGCCGTAGGCCTGCGTGCCCAGTTCGGCGCCGGCGAACGAGAAGTAGCAGAGGTCGCCCGGGATCGGAGTGACCGTCGGATTCTCCAGCGGTGGCTCCGCCCGGGCGAACGGCTCGAAGAGCGCGTAGATCTCGTTGCGCGCGTACTTCGCGTGGAAGACGTCCCCGCTCAGCGGGAGCGCGTCCCAGACCGCGGCGCAGGTGCGCGGCGCCCGGTCGTCCAGCAGTCGTGCCGTGCAGCGGATTCCGCGCCGGTCCAGCGCGACTTCGACGTGGCGTTCCGCCATGGCGCCTCCTCACGGTCGCTGAGGGCCCGTCTGCCCGAAGGCACGGGAGTTCACACCCGCCCCGCGCCTCCGCGTCCGCCTCCGCGCCCGGACACGGAACGGTGTCTCCCCGGACACCGTTGGATCACATCCCCAAGTCCACCCGCATAGACCACTCAGAGCGGGCAGGCGCCACCACTGTCCGCGAAGGGCCCGAGCCGGCGAGGCCCTCTTGGAGGGTGAGTATCCATGTCCGAGTTCCCCAACCTGTCCCGCCGGGGCTTTCTGACCAGGACGGCGGCCGTGGGCGGCATGCTCACCGTCCCCGGGCTGCTGACCGCCTGCAGCAGGACGGACAGCGGCGACGGCAAGGGCTCGAAGCTGGAACAACTGAGGAAACAGGGCTATGTGAAGGTGGCCTACGCCAACGAGTCCCCGTACGGATTCGAGGAGGGCGGGCAGCTCAAGGGCGAGGCGCCGACGCTGCACAGAGAGATCTTCAAGGCGCTGGGAGTGGACGAGCTGAAGCCGGCCTTCTCCGAGTGGGACGGTCTGATCCCCGGACTCCAGGCCGGCAAGTACGACGTGATCAGCGCGGGCATGGCCATCATCCCGGAGCGCTGCCGGAAGGCACTGTTCTCCGAGCCGGAGTTCGTCTCGCCCACCGCGATGATGGTGAAGAAGGGCAACCCGAAGAACCTGACCGACCTCGCCTCCGCCAAGGCGGCCGGGGCGACCCTCGGCGTGATGTCGGGCGCGGTGGAGAAGGGGTACGTCACCGCCGCCGGGATCTCCGAGAGCGGCATACGGACGCTGCAGAAGCCGCAGGACGGCGCGGACGCGGTCGCGCAGGGCAGGATCGACGCCTTCGTGCTGACGGGCATCTCGCTGCGCTGGCTGGCCAGGACCAACCCGAAGGTCGAGGTCACCGAGTCGTTCGTGCCGGTGGTGAACGGCGTGAAGCAGTACAGCCCGGGCGGCGCCGTCTTCCGCAAGGGCAGCGAGGAACTCCGGGACGCCTTCGACGAGCAGCTGAAGAAGATCACCTCGGATCCGGACCGGTACGTGCGGCTCGTCGGGGAGTACGGGTTCGGCAAGGACACGATCCCGCCGGCGGACCTGAAGACCGCCGACCTGTGCAAGGGCTGACGGGGTCGCCTGCCCATGGCTGACTTCTACTCGTACTTCTTCGACCACATGTCCGCCGTGTGGTCGGGTCTCCTGGTGACGGTCGAGGCCACGGTCCTCGGATCGGTCGTCGCGCTCGCCCTGTCCTTCGTCTTCGGCTTCGCGGCCGGCAGCAGGCTTCCGCTCGCCCGGGGCGTGTCGCGGGTGGTCGTGGAGTTCCTCCGCGGCACCTCGCTGTACGTCCAGCTCTTCTGGCTCTACTACGCCTTCCCGCTGCTGGCCGGGTACGAGCTGTCGCCGCTGTTCTGCGGTGTGGTGGCGTTGGGCATGAACTACGGCGCCTACGGCTCCGAGGTGGTGCGCGGCGCGCTGAACGCCGTGCCCAAGGCGCAGTGGGAGGCCGCCGTCGCGCTGAACATGACGCCCCTGCAGCGCATGCGCCGGGTGATCCTGCCGCAGGCGTGGGTGCAGATGATCCCCTCGTTCACGAACCTGCTGATCCAGTTGCTGAAGTGCACTCCGCTGCTGTGGCTGATCTCCGCGGCCGACCTGACGACGGTGGTCCAGCAGATGCGTGACCGCACCGGCGCGACCACCTGGGCCTATCTGACCCTGCTGGTGATCTACTTCGTCCTCGCCTACGCGCTGACCCTGCTGATGAACGCCCTGGAGCGACACGCCAAGTCGCGGCTCGGCCTGCGCACGGACCGCCGCTCGCTGCTGCGCCGCCGCGGCGCCGGGCCGGCGCGCGAGCCCGAGACGGCGGGAGGCCCCTCGTGAGCTACGAATGGGACTGGGACGCGGTCCGCGACTCGCTGCCGCTGCTGTGGCACGGCTTTCTCACCACGCTGCTGGCCACGGTCCTCGGCACCGCGGTGGCAGCCGTGCTCGGCCTGCTCGTGGCCGTGGCCGGGCGGGTGCCGACCCGGCTGGTCACCGTGCCGGTGCGGGCGGTCACCGAGTTCGTCCGGTCCACCCCGCTGCTGGTGCAGCTGGTCGGCGCCTACGCGGTCTTCAACACGGTTGATCCGCTGACCATCGGCGTCGCGGTGCTCGGCATCCACTACGCCTCCTACCTGTCGGAGGTGTACCGGGCGGGCATCGACGCCGTGCCGAAGGGCCAGTGGGAGGCCTGCCGGGCGCTGTCCATGTCGCCGCGCCGCACCTGGCAGGCGGTGATCCTGCCGCAGGCGGTGCGCAAGGTGCTGCCGGCGCTGGGCAACTACGGCATCTCGATGTTCAAGGAGACCCCGTTCCTGGCCGTCATCACGGTCCAGGAGATGGTCGCCAAGGCCCGGGAGTACGGCGCGGACCACTTCACCTACGCCGAGACGTTCACGCTCGCGGGCCTGTTCTTCCTGGCGGCAAGCTATCCGACCTCGCTTCTGATGAGAAAGCTGGAGAAGCGCCTTGGCCACTGACCCTTTGCAGAAGACGCCGCCGCAGGCGCCCGAGAACGTGACGCCGGACGCGCCGCCCGCGGATCTGGTCCGCTTCGACCAGGTGGTCAAGCGCTTCGGCGACCACGTCGTCCTCGACCGGCTGGACTTCGCCGTCCAGCGCGGTGAGCACGTGACGCTGATCGGGCCGAGCGGCTCGGGCAAGACGACCATCCTGCGGTTGCTGATGACGCTGGAGCGCGTCAGCGACGGCGTGATCCACGTGGACGGCGAGCCGCTGTCCCACATGCCCGGCCCGGACGGGACCCTGCGGCCGGCGGACGAGAGGCATCTGCGCCGGATCCGCAGGAAGATCGGGATGGTCTTCCAGCAGTTCAACCTGTTCCCGAACATGAAGGTGCTCCAGAACATCACGGAGGCGCCCGTCAACGTGCTCGGGATCGGCCGCGAGGAGGCGGAGGAGCGGGCCCGGGAACTCCTCGACCTCGTCGGACTCGCGGACAAGACCGACGCCCATCCCTCGCAGCTGTCCGGCGGCCAGCAGCAGCGGGTGGCGATCGCCCGGGCGCTCGCCATGCGGCCGGAGATCCTGCTTCTGGACGAGGTGACCTCGGCCCTGGACCCGGAGCTGGTGGCCGGTGTGCTCGACCTGCTGAGGGAGATCGCGCACACCACCGACATCACATTGCTGTGCGTGACCCACGAGATGAACTTCGCCCGGGACATCTCCGACCAGGTGCTGATGTTCGACTCGGGCCGGGTGATCGAGTCCGGGCCGCCCCAGAAACTCTTCGGCGACCCCGACCACGAGCGGACCCGGGAGTTCCTGAGCGCTGTCCTGTAGGGGCCTCTCCGGGGGCGCCGGCGGTCTTCCGGGCCGCCGCGGCGCCCCCGGCCTCCGGGTGGTCGAAGCACCCCCGAGGACCAGGTAGTATTTTCTTCGTCGCCGGCCGCGGGAAGCGGACGGCGGGAGTCATGCGCCGCTAGCTCAGTTGGTTAGAGCAGCTGACTCTTAATCAGCGGGTCCGGGGTTCGAGTCCCTGGCGGCGCACGGATGAAGGGCCCCTCGTGATCACGAGGGGCCCTTTTCGCGCCTACGGCAGGAAGCCGTCCGCCGCCGAGAAGGACGCGTGGACGACGACCATGAAGATCACGCAGCCGGTGATGAACACGCCCAGGAAAGCCAGCAGGCAGCCCGACTCCGCCGCGAGCTTCCCGCGCGCCGGGGCATGGGCCGTCGCCCGCTCCGGCCACTCCGCCACGTAGTGCACGGTGACGATGTCGCCCTCGACGACCGTCGCGGACCCGTTGCTCTCCTCGAAGCGGACGCTGCGGCCGTCACGCGTGGTGAACTCGTAGACGTGGTGCAGCCTCGTGCTCGCCATGGTCTCCCCGCCGCCGCTGGTCGTGGTGTACGTCCGCAGACACCGCGCCTCGGCCGTGAGCCCGCTGCCCCAGGCGCCGCGCACCTCCCGGGCCCGGCGGAGGACCCTGGTCAGCATGAGGACCGCGGCGCCGATCATGAGCAGCGGCACGATGTAGAACAACGCTTCCATGACATCCCCCGAACTCCGGTGCCGCCGTGATCGGCCGGCGTGGGGGGAATCTACCCACGCCGGCCGGCCCGGCGGCTCAGGGAATGCTCAGATCCGCGCTCAGAACGTGACGTCGGAGCAGGCGTAGAACGCGTTGCCCGTGTCGGCGATCGTCCAGACCGCGAGGATGACGTGGTGGCCGCTCAGCCCGCTGGGCAGGTTGCCGCTGTGGCTGAGGGTGGACGGCGGGCGCTGTCCGTTGTAGGGCACCGTCAGGAACGGGGTGGTGTTCAGGTCGGCGCGGGTCAGGGCGTGGTTCTGGTTCCAGCCCTGCTTGGTCACGTAGTACTTGAAGTCCGTCGTGGCGTGCATGGCCGTGAACTGCCAGCGGAAGGTGTAGCTCTGGCCGCCGTTGACCTTGGTGGTCGGCCAGGCGCCGCCCGAGGGGGTCTTGGGGCTGTCGAGCTGGCTGAACCGGGTGTTGTTCCCGGAACAGAGCTGCCCGTCGGACGCCCCGGAGGCCGGGAAGCCCTTGGGGCCCTCGACGCTCTGCGGCTCCCACTGGATGTCGCCGCAGTTGGCGACGGTCCCGTTGTTGCAGAGCTTCTGCCGGCTGATGGGCAGGTCGGTGTAGCCGTGGCTGCTCGCGCCGCCGGTGGAGAGCACGAAGGCTCCGGCGGTCGCGATGCCGAGCACGGCTGCGGAGATCTTGGCCTTGGTGCGCATACTGCCGCTCCTGGAGACGTGGGGGAGGTTCAGTGAGCTTGCAGGTCTAGACCAAGTTCAGGCTATTGCCGTTACTTGAACATGTCCATACCAAAGGCGGGACCTCCCCCGCGCCCGTCACGACCCCGGTTCCCGGCCTCCCGCGCAGAACGCCACCGTCAAGTCCCGTACCAGCAGCTTGCGTTCGTAGTCGTCGAGATCGACAAGACCCCGCGTGGTCAGCCGGGTCACCGTGTCCTCCACCGAGTCCACCACCGAAGTGAGCATGGTCGCCCGGTGCCGCGCGTCCAGTGCGGCGACGCTGCGCCGGTGCATGGCGGCGGCGACCTCGGGCGCGTACTCGACCCGGACCGGCCGCACCGAGAACACCTCGAGACCGACCGGCGCCACCTCCCGCGCCACCAGCCGGGTCAGCGTGTCCGCGGGGGCCGCCCCGCCCCGCGCGGCGCCCGGCGGGTCCACCGGCACCCGGGCCAGCGCCGCCTCGACGCACTCGCGCAGATACGTCTCGTGGTCGTCGATCGCGAGCGTGGCCCGCGCGGTGTCCCGCACCCGCCACACCACCAGCACCACCACCCGCAGCGCGACCCCGCCCGGATCGGCGGCGGGCATCGGCTCGCTGCGCCAGTGCCGCAGCCTGACGTCGATCGGGCGGCGCGGCATCAGCGGATTGAGCCACAGCAGCCCGGTGCGCCGGACGGTCCCCCGGTAGCGGCCGAACAGGCCGAGCACCCAGGCCCGCCCGGTCCCGCCCCGGGCCAGTCCGCCGAAGCCGAACAGGGCGAGCGCTCCCGCCCCGGCGTACGCGGCCCACTGCGGTCCGCCGAGTCCGGCGCCCGCCGGCTCCGGCAGCCGCAGCGCCTGCGCCGCGACGTCCGGCAGCACCCCGGCCCACCACGAGGTGAGCACACAGCCCGCCGCCCCGCAGGCCCCGGCCAGCACCCCGGCCGCGCCGGGCAGCACGCGCGCCGGGTGCTCCGCCAGTTCGGGGTCCACCTCCGGCACCGGGCGGGCCGGCGCGGGCACCCGGCGCCCGCGCCCCAGCCGCGGCTGCTCGCCCGTGCCCTTCCTGCTGCCCACCACCGCGGGCCTGGGCGGCAGCGGGGCCGGACCGGGTTCGTCGCGGAACAGCAGATGGACGGGGATCTCGGTGGTCGACTCGTTCTGGATGAGCCGGGGGACACAGCGGCCCGCCCGGCCGTCCGGTGCCGTCATCGCCTCGCACCCGTCGGATTCGGGTGTGGGGGACGTGGTCGTACTCATACCTGCCTCCAGCCTCCGCGCCAGATGGTTCAGACGTTCGTACGGTGGGTCGGCGGCCCCGCGGGGACCGCGGTCATGCGAAGAGCCGGCGCCAGGTGTCCGGCCCCGGCAGGCCGTCCGCCGCGCCGCCCCGCCACCCCTGGGCTCGCTGGAAGGCCTCGACGGCCCACCGGTCCGCGTCCGACCAGCGCGGCCCCGGCCCGTTCCGGTAGAAGCGGCCGTACCCCTTCCGCACGAGCTGCCGGCCCAGCTCGGTGACGTAGCGGTTCTCGGCGCCGGGCCGGAACATCTCCCGTCCCGGATAGCCGGGCACCCCGTGCGAGGCGGGGGCCGCGGCCTTGATGTCCTTGCCCTTCCCGGTCACCAGCAGCCGCCACGTCCCCGGCCCCGGCAGCCCGTTCGCGGCCGCCCCGGTCCAGCCCTGGGCCCGCTGGAAGGCCCGGGTGGCCCGCCGGTCCGCGTCCGACCAGCGCGAGCCGGGCCCCTTGGCGTAGTAGGAGGCGCCGCCGCGGGCTGCGAGCATCCGGCCGAGGCGGCTGACATGCGGGTTGTCGGCGCCGGGACCGAAGTACGCCGCTCCCGGGTACGGCACGGAAGAGGGCGCGGCGGGGGCGGCCAGTTCCCGGGTCAGGCCCTTGTAGCGGTAGGGGACGTACCGCTTGGAGTTGGTCCAGTAGGCGTACGGGGTGGTGATGCGGCGGGTGTGCGGCGGCACCTGCTCGTAGGCGGTGTACGAGATGTGCCGCGGGTCCTTCCAGCCGCCGAAGAGCACCACGTGCGAGCCCTTCTGGGGGTTGTCGGGGTTGTGGAAGAGCAGGATGTCGCCGGGCTGGAGCTGGTCCTTGGTGATCCGCACCGCGTACTGGCCGAGACTGCCCGTCCACTCGTTGCGCGGCAGGTTCCAGGCCATCGAGACGTAGCCCGAGCAGTCCTGGCGGTATCCGTCGCGCCAGAAGCGGCTCATGCTGTACGGCACCCGGGCGTCCAGCCACTTCTTGGCCCGGCCGACGATCAGCGACCGGGTGGTGGCGCCGATCGCGAGCGGCTCCCCCTCCTTGACCGGCTGGTACGGCCCGTCCGGCCCGAACAGCCCGCTCACGCCGCCCTGCGGGGTCTCGGACTCGCCGCCCGGGGGCTGGTCGGCCCGCAGGGCGGGCGGCCGGCCCGCGGTGTGGGTGGCTGCCGCCGCCGGTACCGCCTGGCCCGCGCCGAGGGCCGCGGCGGTGACGGCCGCCACGACCAGCGCCCGGTGCGCGGCGGCCGGACGGGCCGGGGTGCGGCCGGCCGGGGAGCGGAAGAGGCCGCGTCCGCGCACGCACCCGGGGCAGTCGCAGTCGCTCGCGGGATCGATGTCCTCGAACACCGGAGACCTCATGCGATCTTCCTCACAGTCAATAGGTGTATATCCCGATCTGTGCACGTTGATCATTGCCACAACTGTCCACCGGGCGCGAACATTGACGGTCCGAATGATGTACGGGGCGGCCCGGCCGGCCCCGGGGGCCGGACACAGGTGGTCGGGAGGCCCCCGCAGGTCATGTAAAGTGAACGATGTCAGTAGGCGCCGCTAGCTCAGTTGGTTAGAGCAGCTGACTCTTAATCAGCGGGTCCGGGGTTCGAGTCCCTGGCGGCGCACCACGACAAAGGCGAGCACGGTCCCACAGGACCGGGCTCGCCTTCGCGTTTTGGCGGCCGAACCCCCTCGACGCACGTTCTTCCCGCAATGCGCGCGTATGGCCGGTAAACTCCGAGTTTCGCGTCTTGCGATCATGCTGAGCACCGTAGAACCCTGGATGTCGAACTGCCGCCTCTTTGGCGGCACTTGGGGGGTGTGAGGGATGTTGGGGGGTGTTGGGGGGTTGTAGGAGCCGGTTGTCCGGCGGCGCGGTGAGCCGTGACTCCCGCGCGCCGACGGCTGCCATGCGGCGGCCGGACAACCGGCGGGCCGCGCTGCCTGTCTCCAGGGTGGGACCGACGACCAGGTGATCCGCGGCCGGCACGCACACGTCCGTCACGGGCCGAGGGGGGCCTCGAACGGGCGAAGGAACCGACGAACACGCGCTCGCATGCGTGTGGGGGGATGAGTCATGACGTCGACGCCGACGGGCGCCCGGCACGAATCCGATCCTTCTGAGACGACCCGGCCGAGAGTGCCGGGACACCGCACCGGCACCACGAGGACCTTCCGCAGAATCAAGAAGTCCCTGCCGAAGTACGACTACGAGCACTACAGCCGGCTCGCCGGCCCTCTCACCGAGCCCGACCCGGACAAGCCGTACACGGTGCAGTACCGCTCGCTGATCTCACAGGAGCCGCACCGCATCCGGGTCGCGCTGATGCTCGCGGCCGCGCCGCTGCTGTCGCTCGTCCTGCTGGCCTGGCTGCTCCAGCCCGCGCACTGGACCGTACGCGACTACCCGGCCTACGGCTTCCTGCCGGCGCTCGACATGGTGATGCTGGTCTCGATCGGCCTGATCGAGTTCTTCCGCTGCATGAACGTGCTGTCCAACGCGCACGCCACCCTGGTCGCCCGCGACCCGGTCCCGGTGGTGCCGCAGAGCGGCACGCGGGTCGCGTTCCTGACCTCCTTCGTGCCCGGCAAGGAACCGCTGGAGATGGTGACCAGGACCCTGGAGGCCGCCGTACTGCTGCGCCACCGGGGCCTGCTGCACATCTGGCTGCTCGACGAGGGCGACGACCCGGAGGTGAAGGAGGTCTGCGCGCGCCTGGGCGTGCACCACTTCAGCCGCAAGGGCGTCGAGCGCTGGAACCAGGCCAAGGGCCCGCACCGCGCCAAGACCAAGCACGGCAACTACAACGCCTGGCTCCAGGCGCACGGCGACGAGTACGACTTCTTCGCCTCCGTCGACACCGACCACGTGCCGCTGCCCAACTACCTGGAGCGGATGCTGGGCTACTTCCGCGACCCGGACGTCGGCTTCGTGATCGGCCCGCAGGTCTACGGCAACTACGACACGTTCGTCACCAAGGCCGCCGAGTCGCAGCAGTTCCTGTTCCACGCGCTGATCCAGCGGGCCGGCAACCGCTACGGCGCGCCCATGTTCGTCGGCACCTCGAACGCCGTGCGGATCAAGGCGCTCAAGCAGATCGGCGGACTGTACGACTCGATCACCGAGGACATGGCCACCGGCTTCGAGATGCACCGCGCCAAGAACCCGGCGACCGGCCACAAGTGGAAGTCGGTGTACACCCCGGACGTGCTCGCGGTCGGCGAGGGCCCGAACGCCTGGACCGACTTCTTCACCCAGCAGCTGCGCTGGTCGCGGGGCACCTACGAGACGATCCTCAAGCAGTACTGGAAGGGCTTCGGCACCCTGCCCGCGGGCAAGCTCTTCAACTACACGATGATGATCATCTTCTATCCGATGTCCGCCCTCAACTGGATCCTGGCCGCGCTGAGCTGCGCGCTGTTCCTGGGCCTCGGCGCCTCGGGCGTGAACATCGACCCGACCGTGTGGCTGATGCTGTACGGCAACGCCTCCGCGCTCCAGATCGGCCTGTACGTCTGGAACCGGCGCCACAACGTCTCCCCGCACGAGCCGGAGGGCTCCGGCGGGGTGGCCGGCATGGTGATGTCGGCGCTGTCGGCGCCGATCTACGCCCGCTCGCTGATGGACGCCGCGCTGCGCCGCAAGAGCAAGTTCGTGGTGACCCCGAAGGGCGAGTCGGCGAGCCCCGACACGCTGTTCGGGACGTTCCGCATCCACTGGTTCTTCATCCTGGTCTTCGGCGGCTCGCTCGTCGCGGGCTTCGCCCTCGGGCACTCCCACCCGGCGATGGTCACCTGGGCGATCTTCGCCATGCTCGTCACCGCCGCACCGATTTTCGCCTGGCGGTGGACCCTGCGGCAGGAGCGGCGCCGGCGGGCGACCGCGTCCGCCGCGCCTCAGCCGCCGGCCGCGGTCCCGGCGCACCCGCACCGGGCGCACACACCGGCCCAGGGGACGCCGGTCCCGGCGGCGGAGGTACCGCCGGGACAGGGACCGGGCAACGCGGGCAGGCAGGGGCCGAGTTGGGCCGGAAAAGACGCGGCGACGGGCGAGCACACCATGGAGATCGCCCTCGGTGGACTGGGGGGACGTAAGGAATGAAGGACCAGGCCGGCCTCCGGCGCGCCCGACGGCTCGGGATCGGCGCGGTGGTGGTAGTCGCTCTGGCCGGGATGAACGGGCCGTGGCTCTACCGCTTCGGCACGGAGCGCTATCACGAGTACAAGATCAACAAGCCGGAGTACAAGGCCGAGAACGGCCACTGGGAGATCGTCGAGTTCCCCGAGGAGTACCGGCAGAACACCATCCACGCCGTGCTGCTGCACACCGGCAAGGTGCTGATGGTCGCGGGTTCGGGCAACAACAAGGAGAACTTCGACGCGCGGCGGTTCGACACCCGGATCTGGGACCCGGTCAAGGGCACGATCAGGAAGGTGCCCACGCCCGAGGACCTGTTCTGCACGGGCCACACCCAGCTCGCCGACGGCAACATCCTGATCGCCGGCGGCACCAAGCGCTACGAGAAGCTCCAGGGCGACGTCACCAAGGCCGGCGGCCTGATGGTCGTCCACAACGAGAACCCGGACAAGCCGATCACGCTGCCCGCGGGCACGACGTTCACCGGGAAGGAGAACGGCAGGACGTTCGTCTCCAAGGACCCGGTGCTGGTGCCGCGCGCCAAGAAGAACTTCGACAAGGCCGGCCGGTTCCTGGGCAACACCCCGGGCCTGGGCCGCATCTACGTCGAGGCGCAGAAGAGCGGCGCCCGGTACGAGACGGGCAGCCAGGACAACTACCGGATCCAGGGGCTGTCCGGCGACGACGAGCGCAACACCTACGGCATCGCGGAGAAGCTCGCCCTGGACAAGAAGGACTTCCAGGGGATCCGGGACGCCTACGAGTTCGACCCGGTCGCCGAGAAGTACATCAAGGTCGACCCGATGAACGAGGCCCGCTGGTACCCGACGCTCACCACCCTGAGCGACGGGAAGGTCCTCAGCGTCTCCGGCCTGGACGACATCGGCCAGCTGGTCCCGGGCAAGAACGAGGTCTTCGACCCCGGGACCAAGAAGTGGACGTACACGCCGAAGGTCCGCCAGTTCCCGACCTACCCGGCGCTGTTCCTGCTGCAGAACGGCAAGCTGTTCTACTCCGGCTCCAACGCGGGGTACGGTCCGGCCGACGTGGGCCGCGACCCGGGCGTCTGGGACGTGGACAGCAACGAGTTCACCAAGCTGCCCGGTCTGAGCGACGCGCAGATGATGGAGACCTCCGGCACGGTGCTGCTGCCGCCCGCGCAGGACGAGCGGTTCATGGTGATCGGCGGCGGCGGGGTGGGCGAGTCCAAGCTGGCCAGCCGGAAGACCCGGATCATCGACCTGAAGTCGAAGAACCCGCGCTTCACGGACGGCCCGACGCTGGAGAAGGGCACTCGCTACCCGCAGACATCGATCCTGCCCGACGACTCCGTCCTGGTCTCGGGCGGCTCGGAGGACTACCGGGGCCGGGGCGACTCCAACATCCTCCAGGCCCGGCTCTACGACCCGGCGACCAGCACCTTCAAGCGGGTCGCCGACCCGCTGGTGGGCCGCAACTACCACGCCGGCTCGATCCTGCTGCCGGACGGCCGCTTGCTGTTCTTCGGCTCCGACTCGCTCTACGGCGACAGGGCCGACACCAAGCCCGGCACTTTCGAGCAGCGCGTCGAGATCTACACGCCGCCGTATCTGTACCGGGACGCGCGGCCCTCACTGTCGGGCGGCCCGCAGACCATCGCGCGGGGCGCCTCCGGCACGTTCACCTCGCAGCACGCCGGCACGGTCAAGAAGGTCCGGCTGATCCGCCCGAGTGCCTCCACGCACGTGACGGACGTCGACCAGCGCTCGATCGCGCTGGACTACACCACGTCCGGCGACAAGATCACGGTGACGGTGCCGAAGGGCCGGAACCTGGTGCAGTCGGGGTGGTACATGCTGTTCGTCGACGACGACCAGGGAACGCCCAGCGAGGCGCAGTGGGTGAAGGTCCCGTAGCCCCGCACACAGTCCGGTAGCCCGACAGGCAAAGGGGGCGCCCTCCGTTTCGGGGGGCGCCCCCAAGTCATCCATTCACGCGGCTACTTGCCGGCCCCCGCCAGCTTCAGGGCGTAGTCGGCCCACCAGTCCCCCGCCTTCGGGCCGCCCTTGCAGGTGCCGTCGGACTCGCCTGGCCGCTTGACCCACAGATACGCGTCGGCGAGCGGGTCGTCCGTGCTGGTCGTGGGCGTCTCGCCGAGAGCCCGCCCCGGCGGGTTGCACCAGCGTTCGGCCGGATCCCCGCCGTCGTAGGGGCCGTTGCCGTTGCGGCTGGTGTCGACGACGAAGTGCGTGCCGCCGAGCCTGGCGGACAACTGCCTGCCGTAGGCGAGGGAGTCCCGGGTGGAGTAGAAGTTGGAGACGTTGACCGCGAAGCCGTCGGCCCGGTCCACGCCCGCGCGGCGCAGCGGCTCGAAGATCTGGTCCGGGTGGCCCCAGCCCGCGTTGCCCGCGTCCACGTACACCTTGGTGTTCTTCAGGGACTTGAGCCGTTCGACCGCGCCCTTGAGCAGGTCGTAGCGCTCGTCCTGGAACTCCTCAGGGGTGCAGCCGTCCACCAGGTGCAGCAGGGCGTCCGGCTCCAGGACCACCGTGGCCGGGCGGTCGCCGATACCCCGCGCCACGCCGTCCACCCAGGCGCGGTAGGTGTCCCCGTCGGCGGCGCCGCCCTGCGAGTACTGGCCGCAGTCGCGGTGCGGGATGTTGTAGAGGACGAGCAGCGCGGTGCGGCCCGCCTTGTCCGCGGCCTCGGTGAAGCCGCGGGCCTCCGGCTCGGGGTTCTCCGGGCCGATCCACTCGCCGGTCGGCTGCCCGGCGATCTTCCGGATCTGCTCGGCCTCGGCCTTCTTCCCGGACTTGAGGTAGGCGGCGACCTGACGGGCCGCGCCGCTGTCCGGGTTGACCCAGAACGGGTCGGCCTCCCTGGGCTGTTGGGTGATCGCGGCGCCGTCGTCCTTGTCATCGCCCCCGGAGGTGCACCCGGCGGCCAGCAGTGCCGCCCCCAGCACCGCCACGGACGCCCGGACTCCCGCCGCACGGGCACACGAGAGGGCCCCCCTCATGCCGTACATGCCATCCCCCTTGGTGCACTCGGCCGGTTCCCATGCTGTCACAGCTCACAGATCGTCCGAGGGCTCTCGACGGGCCCGGGGGGCTCATTGACCGGCGCCCGTGAGGTGCGCGGACACGACCACGTGCGCCGTGCAGCCGCCGCTCTCCCGGTCGGCGGTGGCGCCGCAGCCGATCAGCCGCAGCTCGGCGCGGCCCGGCTGCCGTGCGCCGGACGCCTGCCGGACGCCGAGACCGTCGCGGGGCAGGACCTCGACGTCGTCGACGGTGAAGTCGGCGACGCTGCCGTCGTCGCGGACCACCCGGACCGCCTCGCCGGGACGCAGCGAGCCGATCCGGTCGAACGCCCCGGTCCGGCTTCCGGCGCCGAGGTCGCCCACCAGCAGCGCGGTCCCGGACGCGCCCGGTTTCACTCCGGCGCCGTACCAGCCGACCGTGCCGGACCGGTCCGCCGGCGGCGGTTCGACGGCGCCCCGCGCGTCCAGGCCGCGGGCCACCACGGGTGCCCGTACTCCCAGGCCGGGGATGTCCAGGCGCCGCGGCGGGGCGTCGGCCGGCGGGTCGGCCGCCGCGGGCGGCCGGTCCGCGGCGGGCCGGCCGGCCGCGGCCATGTCCCCGGTGGCCGACGGGGCCAGGGACTCCCGTACGTCGGCCAGATCGCGTCCCCACAGCCACAGCCCGAGCAGCAGCACCACCCAGGCCAGGCCGGCCAGGAGGCGCCCGGTGCAGCGGGAGCGGGTCGGGGTGCCGTCGTGGTCGGACATGACGGTCCCGCCCTCAGTGCGATCCGCGGTCGCGACGGCCGCGCGCCCGTGGGAGAAGGACGGCCGCCCCGGCGGCACCGGCGAGCACCAGCCCGGTCACCTCGTGCGCCGCACCGGGCGCGGGCGGAGCGGCGGGTGCGGGGGTGGCCCCGGGGGCCCGGCCGGCTGGAACGAACAGTGCCGGTGGTGTGCGTGGTGGGCTCGGGGGAGCCGCGGCCGCGGGTGGCTTCGACGGCGCTACGGCGGCGCGGGCGCCCGGGGCCGCCGGAGGGCCGGGCGGAAGCGGACCGCCCGTGCCCGTTCCGTCCACGGCGTCGGCCGCCGGGACGAGTGCCGCGGCCGCCAGAAGTCCCGTGCAGAGTGTGAGGCGCAATGGACCCATCGTGAAACCTCCGCCATCAGGAGACTCCTGACGGGCCCGGGCCGCATCCGCTGGGGTGCGGTGCTGCTCTGTACGGGTGAGAAGAGGTTTGTGAACGGGAAGCGGTTCGCGGACGGGGCTCTCAGATCCGCTCGACGAGGTCCGCGATCGAGTCGACGACGTGGGACGGCCGGAACGGGTAGCGGTCGATCTCGCCCGGCTGCGTGACACCGCTGAGCACCAGGAACGTCCGCATCCCGGCCTCCAGGCCCGCGAGCACATCGGTGTCCATACGGTCGCCGATCATCGCGGAGGTCTCCGAGTGGGCACCGATCGCGTTCAGCCCGGCGCGCATCATCAGCGGGTTGGGCTTGCCGATGAAGTACGGCTTCCTGCCGGTCGCCGCGGTGATCAGGGCGGCGACCGAGCCGGTCGCGGGCAGGGCGCCCTCGGCGGACGGGCCCACGTTGTCCGGGTTGGTGGCGATGAACCGGGCGCCGTCGTTGATCAGCCGCACGGCCTTCGTCATGGCCTCGAACGAGTACGTCCGGGTCTCGCCCAGGATCACGAAGTCGGGGTCGTGGTCGGTGAGGATGTAGCCGATGTCGTGCAGCGCGGTGGTCAGGCCGGCCTCGCCGATGACGTAGGCGCTGCCGCCGGGCCGCTGGTCGTCGAGGAACTGGGCGGTGGCCAGGGCGGACGTCCAGATGTTCTCCATCGGCACGTCCAGGCCCATGCGCTGCAGGCGGGCGTGCAGGTCGCGCTGGGTGTAGATGGAGTTGTTGGTCAGCACCAGGAACGGCCGGCCGGAATCACGCAGCTTCTTCAGGAAGGCGTCGGCACCGGGGATCGGAACACCCTCGTGGATCAGGACACCGTCCATGTCGGTGAGCCACGACTCGATGGGCTTGCGGTCTGCCATGTGCTTCGGCCTCCTGCCGTACGCGTTCTTGCGTGAGTCCAGCCTAGCCAGTGGCCGGATCCTGCCGGTGGCCGGTTCAGCTGATGGACGGCCCGAGCAGCGCCATGACCTCGCCGGGTTCGACGGTGAGGTCGAGGGCGTCCAGGACGACCGTGCCGTCGTACGCGACGGTGACGGAGTCGAAGCGGATTCCCATCAGTCGGCTTCCCTGAACAGGGCGGGCAACTCGGCCACGGAGCCGAGGACATGGGTGGCGCCGGCGTCGTGGAGGTCCTGGGCGCCGTGCGCGCCGGTCAGCACTCCGGCGACGACGCCCGCCCCGGCGCGGACGCCGCTGAGCACGTCGTAGGAGGTGTCGCCGACGACGGCCACCTGCCGCACGCCGTCGGCCGCCTTGGTGCGGACGAACGCCTCCAGGACCATGTCGGGGTAGGGCCGCCCGCGCCCGCCGGCGTCGGCCGGGCAGAGGGTGAGCGGCACGAGATCCCGCCAGCCGAGCGCGTCGAGGATCGCGTCCTGGGTGACGCGTGCGAAGCCGGTGGTCAGCACGACCGTGCGGCCGTCGGCCCGCAGCTCCTCGACGGCTTCGCGGGCGCCGGGGACCGGGGCGATGAGGCCTCCGTCGACGAGGCCGCCGTACGCCTCCTCGAAGGCGGCGTTCGCGCGCTGGGCCAGGTCCTCGGCGCCGAACAGGTGCCGGAAGACGGAGATCTTGGACTCGCCCATGGTGGCGCGGACGTAGGCGAGCCTGCCGGCGTGGTCGGCGGAGCCGGGCTCGACGCCGGGTTCGGCGGCGGCCGCGGCGAAGGCGCGCTCGACCAGGCCGCCGTCGGCGACGGTGGTGCCCGCCATGTCCAGCACGACGAGGCGGATGTCGTTGGTCGTCAGGTCGGTCATCGGTTCCTCACCAGTCCAGTTCGTCAGCGGTCTGCTCGGCGATCGCGGGTGCGCAGGTCATGCCGCGCCCGCCGGGCCCGGTGACCAGCCATACCCCGTCGCGCACCTGCTGCCGGTGCACGACCCGGCCGGGGTCGGTGCACTGCGCGTACACGCCGGCCCAGCGGCGGCGGACCTTCGGCAGCGGACGGCCGAGGAGGGACTCCACGACACGGGTGAGGTGCTCGTAGGGGTCCTCGACGGTGTCGAAGGCGAAGGGGTGCTCGTACTCGTGGGTGTCGCCGATGGTGAGTCCGCCGTCGGCGCGCTGCACCATGAGGAGCTGCATCCGGTGGGCGGCGGCGATCTCGGCCTGCGGCCGGCCGGCGTTGAGCTCGTCCAGGGCCTCGGACGCGTAGGCCGGGTAGTACCGGAAGCTGTCGGCGTCCGCGACCGAGGTCGGCAGCGGCTCGCCGAGCGGGTCGGTCTGCATCATCTGGAGCCGTACGCGGCGGACCGGCAGGCCGGGGCCGGCGAGTTCCCGTACGAGTCCGCCGAGCCAGGCTCCCGTGCACAGCACCACCGCGTCGGCGGTGTGGACGTCGCCGTGGTCGTCGCGGACGGCGCCCTCGCCGACGACGTCCCGGACCTCACGCCCGGGCAGGAAGGTGTAGTTCGGGTGCTTGAGCAGTTCGGCGCGCAGGGCGAGCTGGGCGGTGCGCGGCTCGACGGCCGCGTCGCGCTCGCAGTACAGGGCCGCGTCGAACTCGCCGCGCAGGGCGGGGTTGAGGGCGCGGGCCTCGTCCGGGGTCAGCAGCTTGCGGCCGCGGACGGCGGCGGCCGCCGTACGCCTTCGGTGTAGCTGACCAGGGACAGTGGCTGCTCCAGCTTGGGGCCCGCGACGACCGTGCCGCGGCCCTGGCGCCGCAGCTTGCCCTCCAGGACGAGTTCGCGCACCGCCTGCCGCACGGTCTCGCGGGCGACCCCGTACTCCTCGGACAGATCGCGCTCGGTGGGGATCGGCCGGCCCTCGTCCAGTCCGCCGACGAGGTCGTCGATCCTCGCCTTCACCGCGTAGTACTTGGGAATGCGGCCGTGCTCCGGAATCCCGGAACGCACGGGGGCGCCGGGGGCCTGGTCGTTGGGGTAGTCCACGCGGGAGATCGTCGCAGATCCGGGCGGGGGCTCGAGCGGTGGCTCGGGGTCGGGGCCGGCTCGGATCAGCCGCGTCTGCGGGTCAGCGTCAGGGCGCCGCCGGTGGCGAGCAGCGCGGCGGCGACCGTGAGCGCTCCGGGCGGGGTGACCGGGCCCGTGCGGGCGAGTTCGTCGGCGTGGGGGACGTGGTCGCCGGGGGCGTGGGGGCCGCGGGGCGGCCCGTGGTGGTGCGGGCCGGTGTCGGCGTCGCCGGGGTCCGTGTCGATGCGGAACGCGTAGTCGTCGGACTGGCCGACCCAGTCCCCGTTGCCGCCGTGCCGCTGCACCACGGCGGCCGTCGCGGTGACCTCGTCGGCGACGGCGTCGGAGGTGATCTCCAGCCGGACCGTCACGGTGACGGTCTCGCCCGGGCCGACGGTGAAACCGGGCAGACCGGCGTCGAAGGGACCGACGAGTTCCTGCTGATCGGTGGTCTCGAAGGACACCGGATGCGCTTCGGAGCCGTTGTAGAACTCCATGTGGGCCTGGTCCGCCCTGAGAGCGCGCCGGGTGTCGACGAGCACCACGACCGGATGGATGGCGGAACAGGTGCGGGAGGTCGTGTTGGTGAGGTCGATGAGGAAGTCGTCGTAGCCGCCGCCCGCCCGGTAGGTGTCGGGGCCCCCGCGGATCCGGCTGGTGATCGGGAACTGACGGTCGTCCGCCCCGGCGCAGGTGGGCCCCGCCACGGCATGGGCCGGTACGGCCGGAAGGGCGACGGCTGCGGCAAGGCAGAGGAACAGGGACGTGCACAGGCGCATGAACACATGACCGTGCCGGACAGCCCGGCCCCGGCAGGTCAGCCACCCCGGCACGCCCACGAACGCCGCCACAAGTCCGCCCGATCGGCCCCGGGGACACGTGTAGGTCCGGGCCGGGCACGCCTGTCAGCCGTCCCCCCGGCCGAACACCGGCGCGAGCAGCAACTGGGCCGCGCCCTCCGCGACCCCGCGCTCGCCTCCCGGCGCGATCCGGACCGGCACCGCGTCGCCCGGCGCGCCCTCCCGCCGGGCCCGCGCCGCGAGCACGTCGGCCACGCCCGTCACGAACGCCTCCGGCGCCGCCGCCACCGTACGGCCGCCGAGCAGCACCAACTCGATGTCCAGCAGGCCGACGAGGTTCGCGGCCCCGGCCCCCAGCACGCGTGCCGCCTCCGCGATCTCCCCCCGTTCCACGGCCGCGAGGCACAACACCTCGACGCACCCCCGGTCCCCGCACCCGCACAGCGGCCCGTCCAGCTGGATCACCTGGTGCCCGAACTCACCCGCCCCGGTCCGCGCCCCGCGGTGCACGCTCCCTGCGATCACCAGCCCGGCCCCGAGCCCGGTTCCGAGGTGGAGGTACGCGAACGAACGGCCCTCCCCCGCGACCGCCAACCCAAGCGCCGCCGCGTTCGTGTCCTTGTCGACCACGACCGGCACCCCGAGCCGCCGCGCGAGCGCGTCCCGCAACGGAAACCCGTCCCACTCCGGAAACCCGGTCACCCGATGCAGCACCCCCCGCCGATGGTCAAGCGGTCCGGGCAACGCCACCCCGACTCCGAGGAGGGTCCGGACGTCGGAGGGCCGGGCGCGAGTTCCCTCGGCCGCGGCCGCCCCGGCCTCCGCCGCTCCGCCCCCCAGCGCCTCCCCCACCAGCCCCTCCACCTCGCGCGCCACCGTCGCCACGACGGACTCCGCGCCCGCGCCGAGGTTCAGCGGGCCACGGCGTTCGCCGGTCACGGTGCCGTTCAGGTCGACGACGACCAGACGGAGTTCGTCGCGCTCGACATGGACCCCCACCGCGTGCCCCGCCTCCGGCACCAGTCGCAGCACCGTGCGCGGTTTGCCGCCCGTCGACGCCCGCCGGCCCGCCTCCGCCGCGAGGCCCTGCTGCCGCAGCCGTGCCGTGATCTTGCTGACCGCCTGCGGAGTCAGCCCGGTCCACTCCGCGAGTTCCAGCCGGCTGATCCCCTCCGCGCCCGCCCCGCGCAGCAGATCGAGCACCAGCGCGGCGTTGTGGCTGCGCAGGGCCGGCAGGTTCACCCCCGCCGTCCCCCTGCCCGTCACTCCAGAGACCGTCACCGCGTCCGCTCCGCCCTTCCACCGCTCACACAGCACTACTCACACAGCACTGCTCACAGAACACGGTCCACGCAGCACCGCTCTCACAGCTATTCTGCCCGCCGCTTGCACTTCAGCAACAGCGTTGCGAAAGTAGGACCCATGACTGGCACCCCCCTCCGCGTCGGCCTCGTCGGCTATGGCCTCGCCGGCTCCGCCTTCCACGCCCCGCTGATCGCCGCGACAGAGGGCCTGGCCCTGGACACGGTCGTCACCTCGAACCCGCAGCGGCAGGAGCAGGCCCGCGCGGACTTCCCGGACATCCGCCTCGCCGCCGCCCCCGACGAGCTGTTCGCCCGCGCCGGCGAGCTGGACCTGGTCGTCCTCGCCTCCCCGAACAAGACGCACGTCCCGCTCGCCGCGGCCGCCCTGAAGGCTGGCCTGCCGGTGGTCGTGGACAAGCCGATCGCCGGGACCGCGGCCGAGGCCCGCGATCTCGCCGCCCTGGCCGACGAACGCGGACTGCTCCTGTCCGTCTTCCAGAACCGCCGCTGGGACAACGACTTCCTCACCCTGCGCCGGCTGCTCACCGAGGGCGAGCTGGGCGACGTATGGCGGTTCGAGTCCCGTTTCGAGCGCTGGCGTCCGCAGCCGAAGGGCGGCTGGCGCGAGTCCGGCGACCCCGCGGAGATCGGAGGCCTGCTGTACGACCTCGGCAGTCACGTGGTCGACCAGGCCCTGGTGCTGTTCGGCCCCGCCACCCTGGTGTACGCCGAGTCGGTGGTGCGCCGCGCGGGCGCCGAGGCGGACGACGACACCTTCATCGCGATCACCCACGCCAATGGCGTCCGCTCCCACCTCCACGTCTCCGCGACGGCTGCCCAACTCGGCCCCCGTTTCCGGGTGCTGGGCTCCCGGGCGGGCTATGTGAAGTACGGCCTGGACCCGCAGGAGGCCGCGCTGCGGGAAGGCACCCGCCCGAACACCGACGGCTGGGGCGTCGAGGACGAGGCTCTGTGGGGCCGCGTCGGCTCCGGCGACTCGCCGCTGACCGGCGGCGGCCGTCCCGTACCGAGCGTGCCCGGCGACTACCCGGCGTACTACGCGGCCGTCGCCGCCGCCCTCCGCGACGGCGCCCCGAATCCGGTGACCGCCCAGGAGGCAGCCGCCGCCCTCGACGTCCTGGAGGCGGCCCGCCGCTCGGCCCGCGACGGCGTGGCGGTGCGGCTGTGACGAACGACGCGCGCCAGGCCCCCGCGGCCACCCCGAGCATCGAGGAACTGGAGGCCCAGGAACGCCGTCTGGTCCTCCTCCGCTTCACGTACGACGACGCCTGGGCGCTGGGCTCGCTCCTCGTGGAACTGGCACGGGAGCGGCAGGCCCCGGTCGCCGTCGACATCCACCGCGCCGGCCAGCAGCTCTTCCACGCGGCCCTGCCCGGCTCGACCCCCGACAACGACGCCTGGATCGCCCGCAAGCGCCGCGTGGTGGAGCGCTACGGCTGCGCCTCCTACCTGGTCGGCGCCCGTTTCCGGGCCAAGGGCGCGACCTTCGAGGCCTCCTCCCGCCTGGACCCGGACCTGTACGCGGCCCACGGCGGCTCGTTCCCGCTGCACGTCGAGGGCGCGGGCGTGATCGGCGCGGTGACGGTGTCCGGACTGCCGCAGCTGGAGGACCACCGGATGGTGGTGGAGGCACTGGAGCGGTTCCTGGGCGAGGGGTAAGGGAGCAGGATCACCGGCAGCCCACCCGGCCGGTCGCGCGTTCAGAGACGCCAGAGCAGCGCGATCAGGCTGACGAACGCCAACAGGCCCATCGGAACCAGGAAGGGTGAAACACCGGGCCGGCGGGAGACCGAACGGGACAGTGCGGCGATGGTCCTGGCATTCGCCAGGGCCGCCGCCGGCCAGAACACCGTCCAGAGCGGTTCGAAGAGCCAGGCCGGGGAGTCGGCGAAGAAGTTGTAGCCCAGCAACCAGTAGAAGCCGTCGTTCAGCCACACCACGGCGGCCACCAGGAGCGTCCAGGGCATGCAGAGGATGACGGCCAGGAACCGGGCCGTGGAGTCGGTGTCCACCAGGCCCAGACCCTCGGCCGATGCCAGGATCCCCAGAACGGCGACGGAGCCGACGTATGCGCGGGTGGTCCAGTCGCTCGTCGCGTCGTTCAGAGCGCAGCGGGTGTTCAGGGTGGCGGTCACGAGCAGCCCTTCGCTCAAGGTGATCCCTCCGGGGTCACTCAAGATCAAGATTACTGCTCCAGGGGGAAGCCGCGGATTGTCCCGGGACGCCCTCCGGTTGGGGACTGCCGCAGGCGCGACGATCAAGCCACAGCACCCCATCCGGAGGGATCGGAACCGATGAGCGACACCACAGGCCACGCGCACTCCTTGCGGGAGACCATCGGCCGGTACGGCATCTGGAGCATCGGACTCCGCTCGGAGAACGCGGCCCGGCGCGGCGAACTCGCCGAGGCAGCAGTGGAGTTGGAGGAACTCGGCTACGGAGCCATCTGGCTGGGCGGCAACAGCACCGCCCGCAACGCCGCCCCGCTGATCGAGGCGACCGGGCGGATCGCCGTCGCCACCAGCATCCAGAGCGTCTGGCAGCAGGACGCCACCGACAGCGGGGCGGAGTTCACCGCGCTGGAGGCCACCCACCCCGGCCGCTTCCTGCTCGGGCTCGGAGTGAGCCACGGCCCGCGTGTGCAGCAGTACCGGAAGCCGTACTCGACGATGGTCGACTATCTGGACCGGCTCGACGAGCTCGACCGGTCGGGTGAGGGCGGCGTGCCCGCCGGGCGCCGCGTCCTGGCCGCCCTCGGCCCCAGGATGCTGCGGCTCGCCCGGGACCGTGCGGCCGGCGCCATCCCGTACCTGACCACGCCGGACCACACCGCGCAGGCCCGCGAGATCCTGGGCGAGGCGCCGCTGCTGGCACCGGAGTTCAAGGTCGTCCTGGAGACCGACCCGGCTCGCGCCCGCGCGGTGGCCCGCGAGTACCTCGCGCCCTACCTGGAGCTGCCGAACTACACCGACAACTTCCTGCGCCTCGGCTTCACCGACTCCGACGTCACCGGCGGCGGCAGCGACCGCCTGATCGACGCGGTGTTCGCCTGGGGCGAGGAGTCCCGGATCCGCGAGCGGATCGAGGCGTTCCACGCGGCGGGCGCCGACCACGTGGCGCTCCAGGTGGTCACCGCCGGCCCGCGCGACGCCCTGCCCCGGGAGGCGTGGCGCAGGCTGGCCCCCCTGCTGGCCTGACCGGACCGCACCGCACCAACCCGCGGAGCGCTACGCGTCCTTGAGTTCCTGCCGCTGCCGGCCAAGACCCTCGATCTCCAGCTCGACCACGTCCCCGGCCCGCAGGTACGGCTTCGGCTCGGGCTGCCCCAGGGCGACCCCGGCCGGTGTACCGGTGTTGATGACGTCCCCGGGGTACAGGGTCATGAACTGGCTCACGTAGCGCACGACTTCGGCGACGGGGAAGATCTGGTCGGCGGTCGACCCGTCCTGCCTCAGCTCGCCGTTGACCCACAGGCGCAGCGACAGCGCCTGTGGGTCGGGGACCTCGTCGGCGGTGACGAGCCAGGGGCCGAGCGGGTTGAACGTCTCGCAGTTCTTCCCCTTGTCCCAGGTCCCGCCGCGCTCGATCTGGAACTCCCGCTCGGAGACGTCGTGCGCCACCGCGTACCCGGCGACGTGCGCGAGCGCCTCCTCGTGCGACTCCAGGTAGCGGGCCGTACGGCCGATGACGACCGCCAGCTCCACCTCCCAGTCGGTCCTGGCGGCGCCGCGCGGCACGAGCACGGTGTCGTCCGGCCCGACCACGGTGTCCGCCGCCTTGAGGAAGATCACCGGCTCGGCGGGCGGCTCGGCGCCGGTCTCGCGGGCGTGGTCGTGGTAGTTCAGCCCGATGCACACGACCTTGCCGATCCGCGCGACCGGCGGCCCGATCCGCGACGCGTCCGGGTCGGGCCCGGTCCCGTCAGGACCGGTCCCGTCGAGCGCGGGCAGCTCCCCCGCGGCCGCGGCGTCGCGGATCCGGGCGAGTGCCGCGTCGTCGGCGAGCAGCGCGCCGTCGATGTCCGGGACGATGCCCGACAGGTCGCGCAGGACCCCGGTCGCGTCCAGCAGCGCGGGCCGCTCCGCACCCGCCGTGCCGACTCGCAGCAGCTTCATGTGTCCAACTCCCTCGATCGCGGGGCGCCCGGCCGATGAAGGCGACCTGGGTGCGGCAGACGCGGCCATCGGAGGACTGGTCGATCGTCCAGGGTCGACCAGCACTCCGCAAGACGGCGTTCACGTACTGGACCGTAGCCCGCCCGCGGGAACGGCCGGGCCCGCGCGCTCACCGGTACAGCAGGAACCGCTCGGCCGCGCTCCACGCCGTGCTGGTCACCACGTACAGCGCGGCGGCCAGCGGCACCACCGCCACGGTGACCAGCGTGAAGAAGGACATGTACGGCATGGCCTTGCCGACCGCGCCCACGGCCCCGCCGCTCCCGCCCGCCATACTCGCCATACCCGCCACGTCCGTCGCGTCCAGGGACTTCCTCGCCCGAACGAAGTTGAACGCGGCGACCACGGTCACCACCGCGAACAGCCCCAGATACACGGCCCCGGCCGCCCCGAAGGCCCCGCCCCCGGCCAGGGCGTCGGCCCACCGCTCGTCGAGCGGCGCGGCCAGCAGCCGGTGGCCGAGCAGTCCGGCGCCGTCCGCGTCCGGCGTCGAGAACAGGTGGTACAGCAGGAAGAAGGCGGGCAGTTGCAGCAGGCTGGGCAGGCAGCCCGACAGCGGCGACACCTTCTCCTCGGCGTGCAGCTCCAGCACGGCCTTCTGCAGCTTCTCGGGGTTCTTCCGGTACTTCTCGCGCAGCTCGCCGATCCGCGGCTGCAACGCGGCCCGCGCCTTCTGCCCGCGCGCGGCGGCCCGGGAGAGCGGGTGGAGGAGGAGTCGCACGAAGGCGGTGAACAGGACGATCGCGGCGGCGGCCGCCGAGGCGTGGAACAGCGGCTGGAGCAGGTCGGCGAGTTGCTCGACCAGGCCGGCGAAAACGGACATGAGTGAGCCCTCCGGGGGTCTCGTCGTGCCAGGCGTACGGCGATGGCGTACGGGGATGACGGCATGACGACCCGCGCGGGGTCACTCGGTTTCACACGGTGGAGTGCACGGTGCCCTGCGCGGTGGTCGCCGGGAGGGCGTGCCCGGGTGCCCTGGGCCGCGGCCGGCCCGCGGCGTCGGGGTCGCGCTGGGGCAGGAAGGCCGTACGGCGGTCCCGGTCCCTGATGGCCGTACGCACCCGGGTGGGCGGTACGGCGGGTGTGCAGCGGGAGGCGAGCACCGCGCAGGCGACGAGCGCGGAACCGGCCGCTGCGGTCGCGGCGAGCGCGAAGGCCACGGTCCCGGAGAGGCCTCCGGCGGCGGACAGGGCGACCGGAAGCAGGACGAAGAGGGGCAGGAAGAGAGACAGGAGCAACGGCATGGCGGAGGGACGCGTGGCGACGCGACTGCGGATCACGCCGGCTCCCTCCCAGGGGCGTGCGCCTCGGTGCTCCGGCACCTGCGGCTCACTGTCCCGTTCTCTCGTCATCTGCTTGTACAGGGCTCATCCGGTTATACAGGATCGATGTCGAGCGGTTGCAGCAGCCGCCTCGGTTTGAGCAGGGCCCGTCCGACCGGATCCGCCGGGTCCGGATCGAGTCCTGGTCCCGGCTCCATGAGGACGTCCTCGACCGGTACGACGGTTGCGCAGGCGGGGCACTCGCCGTACGGCCCGAGTTCGGTGCCGCAGTCAGCGTGCCGGAAGTAGCGCAGCCGGACCTCGGTGAAGTGCTCGCGCCCCCACAGGCCGAGGGCCCGCAGGGTGGGCCACAGCGCGATCCCGCGCTCGGTGAGGACGTACTCGTCACGGGGCGGCGAGTCCTGGTACCGCCGCTTCTCCAGGATCCCCTCCGCCGTCAGCGTCTGGAGGCGGGCGGCGAGCACCGCGCGGGGAATGCCGAGGTGGACCAGGAAGTCGTTGTACCGCCGGACCCCGTAGAGCGCGTCGCGGATGACCAGCATCGTCCAGCGCTCACCGATGATCTCCAGCGCGCGGGCGATCGAGCACTCCTGCGTCGCGTAGTCCTTGCCTAGTGCCATGCGTCCACTGTAGCCACTTTCCGAGCAGTTGGTTCAATGACCGAACCTTGAGGTGTTACGGTTTCGGAGCAGGTCGGTTCAATGACCGAACCTACGTGAGTCTCTTCTCCGCACAGCCCCTCGGAAGGGCGGACCATGACCGGGCTGAACTCCCCCACCACCTCCCCCGCGGCCCCCACGGCAGCGGCCACCGCCACGCGCACCGCCGCCCCACGCCTCAAGCGCCGGGACGGGCCTCCGCGCCCCCGGGCCACCCTGGCCGTGACCAGCGCGGCCACCACCGTGGCCCTGATGACGTACACGGCGCCGATCGTCACCCTCCGCGGCACCGCGGCCGCCCTGCACACTCCCCTCTCCGCCCAGGCATGGCTGCTCAACGGCACCCCGCTCGGCCTGGCCGCCCTCCTCCTGATCGCCGGCAGCCTCGCCGACGACTACGGGCGCCGCCGCGTCTTCCTGGCCGGCACGCTGTCCCTGGGCCTGACCACCGTGCTGGGCGCCCTGGCGACGACGACCTGGCAGTTCACGCTGGCCCGTATCGCCCAGGGCGGGGCGAGCGCGGCGCTGCTGGCCAGCAGCCTGGGCCTGCTCGTGCACGCCTTCCCCACCCCGCGCGGCCGGCTCCACGCGACCGGCGTCTGGGGCGCCTTCGTGAGCGGCGGCATCGCGGTCGGCCCGGTGGTCACGGGCGCCCTGCCCAACTGGCGGGCCGCCTACGCCGTCCTGGGCGTCGCCGCCCTGGTCACGGCCGCGCTCGGCACCCGCACCCTGTCGGAGTCCCGGGCGCCGAGGGGCGGCCGGCCGGACGTCCTCGGCGCACTGACCTTCGCACTGGCCCTGGTGGCCCTGGTGGCTGCCCTGACCCTGGGCCGGGACGGCTGGCTGCGGGCGCCGGTGGGACTGCTGCTCGCGGCGTCCGTGGCACTGCTCGGACTCTTCGCGCTGCTGGAGCGCCGCACCGGCACACCGATGATCGACCTGTCCCTGCTGCGCCGCCCCGGCTTCCTGGCCTCCTCGGCGGGCGGACTGTTCACGGGCCTGTCGGTGATCGGCCTCTTCAGCTTCCTGCCCGCGGTGCTCCAGCAGACGCTGGGCATGTCACCGCTGACCAGCGCCTGGCTGCTGCTGCTGTGGTCCGGCACCGGCTTCGTGGTGGCCCTCCAGGCCAAGCGCCTGGCGGGACGGGTGACGCCACGCCGGCAACTGGTCGTGGGCTTCGTCCTCCACGCGGCCGGCGTCCTGACGATGCTCGGCGCGCTCGGCTCCGGCTCCTGGCTCCGCCTGCTGCCGGGCCTGCTCCTTGGCGGCGTGGCCACCGGCCTGCTGAACGCCGCGCTGCCCCTCCTGTCTGTGGAGTCGGTCCCGCCGGAGCGCGCGGCGATGGGGTCCGGCGCCCAGCAGACCCTCCGCTACATCGGCTCCTGCGCCGGAGTCGCCCTGACCATCGCCCTCGCGACGTCGACGGGCAGCCTGACCAGGGGCGCCGACGTGGCGATGGTGCTGTCGGCGGGACTGGCGCTGGCGGGCGCGGTGGGCGTGGGGGTGTCGCGGGAGCGGAAGCGGGGATGAGGGCGCGGGGCGGGACGTACCGGCGCGGGCCGGGGACGTAGGAAGGACGGGGCTTGACACCAGGAGGCCCCGGGATGCCCCGGGGATGGGGTCCCCTGGGGACCCCGGATTCCCCTGGCCTGCAGATACCTCACTTTTGTCACTCCCCGGCAGTACGGTGTCCCCCATGCGCCCCGCCACGCCCGCCGAAGACGCCGACCACGCCACCGAAGCGGCCCGCCTCGAGCGGACCGCCGATCTGTACCCCGAGGACGCCGAGGCCCTCCTCCTCCAGGCCGCGGCCCACCGGGAGCTGTCCGGCGACCGCCCCGCCGCGACGACCCTCTACGACCGGCTCCTGTCCTCCGACGCCGCCCTGGAGAACCCCCACCTGGTCCGGGCCCTCAAAGCCGCCAACCTCTGGGAGTACGGCCACGAGGCGGAGGCGAGAGCGATCATCGAGGGCGTCCGTTCCGCGGCGCCCCGCGACCCGGCGCCCTGGGTGATCGTCGCGGAGTCCCTGGAGGCCCACGACGAACTCGAAGCAGCGCACGAGACGTTCACCCAGGGCGTGGAGCTGCTTCTCGCGGAGGCCCAGCAACCCCCGCGCGCCACCCACCCGCTCGTCTTCGGCCGCCACCGCGTCCGCCGCATGCTGGGCGCGGGCCACGACGACTGGGACATGCTGGCCGACACCCTGCACAACTCCCCGGTCCCCCTGGACGAACTCCACGACCCGAAGCGCGTCTGGTCCCTCGGCTCGGAGAACCCGGCCGAACTGCAGGCGGAGATCACCCGCCTCCGTGCCGAACTCGGCGCCTACCGCGCGGCCCTCTCCCGTCCCTTCCCGGTGGCGGTCCTGCACTGGCCGGCGGAAGAACTGTCCGAACTGCTCACGGCCTACGACGGCCTCACGGCCGAATACCCCTCCCACGCGACCCACTTGGCGACGATAGAGGCCTCCCTGCGCGAGCTGGCCTCCTCCGGCACCCCCAACCTGGGCATCGTCACGGGCACGGTTCCCTCCTACGAGGCCTTCGCCGCCTCGGAGGCCGCCTCCCCGTCCGACCCGACCCTGTTGCCCCAGTACGCGACGACCCTGGCGGCCCGGGGCCGCGCGGTCGCCTGGCCACCGCAGCGGGGGTCACAGTGCTGGTGCGCCTCGGGGCAGGCGTACGGGGAGTGCCACGGGGCGACCAAGCCCGCCGAACCCGCCGGAACCGTCTGAGCGCGCCGGAGGCGAGCGGGTTCAGTCCCGCGGGTTCAGTCCCGCTCGCGGGCGCCGGCGTCAGCCGGCCGGTACGCGGGTCGGCCGGGACGACCCGCGCCGAAGGCCGTCACGAGCAGGTCGAGCAGCGGCGCCGAGCACGGGTGCGGGTCGCGGCGCGGAGTGAGCGTATGGATGCCGCGGGTCGGGGGATCCACGAGGGCCACCGCGGTGACATCGGTCCGCAGCGCGGCCGACCTGGCCGGCACCCCGGCCGACCCGAAGGCCGACATCGCCGTGGCCGCCACGGTTCCCGCCGTGGACGGCGCCGTGCTCGAACCGCTGCGCCTCTACACCCAGGGCCACGCCACCGGCGACCCCGCCCACTTCCGCGAGGCGTTCCTGCCCACCGCCCACATCGAGGGCATCCGGGACGGCGCGTTCGTGTCATGGCGCCTGGACGAGTACTGCGGGCTCTTCCCCGGCCATCCGGCCACGGACGAGCCGACCCGCACCCGCCGCATCGACACCGTCGACGTCCACGGCACCGTAGCCACCGCGTCCATGACCCTCCGGCACGGCCCGGACACCTTCACCGACGTCTTCCTGCTGGTCCAGGCCGGGGGAAGGTGGCGCATCGCGAACAAGGCGTACCACCGGACTCCCCGGCCGGCGGCGTGAACGTCCTGGCCCTTCTCGTCCCGACGGTGACGGCCGGCAACCACCCGCTTCCCGGCCCGCCCCGGCCGAGGTCCCCCGGCTCACGCCTGGCTGAGGGGACACCATCTCGGGCCACCTGATCTTGTCCCCCCAACAAGCTTTAAGGTGCTGCTTGTTGGTCGAGTCATCGGATCGGCGGATCAAGGGATCGGCGGATACGGGGATCAGGGGGACGAGGGCCGATGAACAACGCGGGTGCGACTGAGGTGTTCCAGCCCCTGCAACCGGACGACCCGCCCCTGGTGGCCGGTTACCGCCTCGCAGCCCGGCTCGGCGCGGGTGGCATGGGCCGGGTCTACCTGTCGCACACGCGGGGCGGACGGCCGGTGGCGATCAAGGTGGTCCGCCCGGAACTGGCCGACGACCCGGTTTTCCGGCGACGTTTCCGCCGGGAGATCACCGCGGCCCGGCGGGTCCGGGGCGCGTACACGGCCGAGCTGATCGACGCCGACGCGGACGGCGTACCGCCATGGCTGGCCACACTCTACGTACCCGGGCCCTCCCTGACCGAGGCCGTCGCCCGGCGCGGACCGCTGCCGGTTCCGGCGGTGCTGTGGCTGATGGCGGGGGTGGCCGAGGCGCTGCAGGCCATCCATGACGCGGGCATCGTGCACCGGGACCTGAAGCCGTCGAACGTGCTGCTGGCCACCGACGGCCCGCGCGTGATCGACTTCGGCATCTCGCTGGCCTCGGACGTCACTTCGCACACCACTACGGGCGCCGCCATCGGCACACCGTCGTTCATGGCTCCCGAGCAGGCGTCCGCGGGCGAGCTGACGGCGGCGACCGACATCTTCGCGCTCGGTCAGACGGCGGCGTTCGCGGCACTGGGCGAGCCGCTGTACGGGACCGGCCCGGCGGTCATGGTGCTCTACCGGATCGTCAACGAGGAACCCGACCTCTCCCTCCTGCCCGAACAGCTCCGTCCGCTGCTCGCCCGGTGCCTGGCCACCGATCCGGAGGAACGCCCCACCCCGGCGGAGGTCGTCGAATGGTGCCGCCAACGGCTGGGCAAGGACGCCGACGCGGGCGGCGGACCGGCCGTCTGGCGGGAGATCGCGGGACCGGAGGTGACGGTCCCGCCCCCGGTCCCCAACCCCACCCAGGGCTACACGCTGCCCTCGGCCGGCTGGCCGCAGCCGGCCGTCCCGGCCGGACAGTCCGCGTGGCCACAGCCCACGTGGCCGCGGCCGCCGATGCCTCCGAACCCGGCCGAGCGACGCACCCGCAGACGCCGCGCCGCCCTGATCGCGACCGCCTCCGTGACAGCGGGCGCCCTGCTGCTGACCGGCCTGACCTGGTCGGTCGTCAGCACGGTGAACCGGCTCCGCGCCTGGGAGACGGCAGCGTCCTCGACGCCCCCTCCGAAAACGTCCGCACGGTCCTCGGCGCCCTCATCATCACCGGCAGCCACACCGGCCTCGAAGGCCGACGACCGGGCGCCAGGATCGTCGCACCCCTCCTCCACGGTGTCCAAGCCGCCGCGAGCCACCCCGTACGTCGGCATATCGCTGAACCAGAAGAACTCACTGGACTTCACGAAGGGGGTCGCGCGCAGCGACCGCAAGGGGGACATCCGCTTCGGCTGCAAGGAAGCCGGCTGCGAGCTGGAAAGCGACACCAGCACGATGGTCCTGTTGTTCGACGATCCCGGGGCCTCCTTCGAGGACTGCCGTGACCTCCTCGCTGGTGCCGACAGTCACCGCGGCAACTATCGCCGCATATACCTGGCCGCAGCGGCGGCCGGCAGCGAGATCTGCGTCAAGCACCCCTCCGGAGACATCGCGCTCTTCTTGATCAGCGTGAAGTCGACCGCGCTACCGGAGGTGGGCTTCGTGATGGCGGACATGACGGTCT
Organism: Streptomyces sp. NBC_01788; assembly: GCF_035917575.1. Taxonomy (GTDB): domain Bacteria; phylum Actinomycetota; class Actinomycetes; order Streptomycetales; family Streptomycetaceae; genus Streptomyces. Next base: position 3,050,280 of record NZ_CP109090.1, read on the forward strand.
GGCGGGCCACGTAGCCAGGCCGGATTGACCTGTCACGCACTGTCGCGACCTCGCCACCCTGCGATAGCCTGCCGGCTGACCGGTGACGGCACGACCAGCAGACACGCGAGGGGGATCGTGGCGCGGCGTGATGTGCGGGATCACTACGACGGGCTCGCAGCCGAGTACGACGAACATTGGGTCTACGGCCCGGAGTACATCCCCTGGATGTCCGGCCGGATCGCGGAGGCGCTGACGCTCGGCCCCGACGACCGGATCGCCGACATCGGCTCCGGCACGGGCCTGTTCGCCCGCGAAGTCGCCCGGCAGATACAGCCGCGCCACCCCATTCTGTGCGTCGACCCCTCTGACGCCATGCTCCGGGGGCTCGGTACTCCGCCCCCGCCCTTGCTGACGCCGGTCGTCGCCTCCGCGGAGGACATCGCCGAAGGACGGACCCGGCTGCCGTACGAGCAGCTCGACGCGATGTGGCTGAAGGAGTCGGTGCACCATGTGACCGACCAGGAGCGCACACTGCGAGGCCTTGCCGACCTGCTGGCCCCCGGCGGCCGACTGCTGGCGGTCATGCTTCCGGCCACCATCCAGTACCCACTGTTCAAGGCCGCCCTCGCCCGCTTCGAGGAACTGCAGCCGGACCCGGCCGTCATCCAGGGGCATCTGCGCACGGCGGGACTGGACGCCCGGCTCGACCACGTCGAGCACGAACTGCGAATCGACCGGGACAGGTACCTCGGCATGGTCCGTGCCCGCTACATGTCCCTGCTCTCCACTTTCAGCGACAGTGAGATCGAGAAGGGCATCGCGGAGATGCGAGCCGCTCACCCGGAGCCCGAGCTGGTCTTCCCCGACCGGTTCGCGTTCATCCTCGGACGACAGCCAAAGGAGCGCGCGTGAGCACCGTCGTCGACGAACGACTGCGACGTCTGCGCGGGGAGCTAGACGATCACGCGCGGATCGCCGACCGTCTCGGCCTCGATCTGGAGCGCCCGTTACGGTCGCTCAACGACGGCTACCCCGAGAACGCGGTAGCGCTCGTCGGGAAGCTGACCGAGAAGCTTCTCAAGGAACTGTGGCGGCACCACGGCGTCGAGGGCGATCCCGCGACGAAGGCGCTGAACGACCTGGTGAAGCGTTGCCGCCCGTACATCCGGAGCAGCACGGTTCTCGACGCGCTCGACGACATCCGCCGCCTGCGCAACCGCTCCACCCACGACGGCTACGAGATCAGCGACGAGGACGGACTGCTCGCGGTCCGCAGGCTGGTCGACGTCCTGGTCTGGTTCACCGACACGGGCAGCGCCGCCCTGCTCGGCGGCGAACCCGACGTGGCCCCCGAGGTGGCACGCCGCTGCGAGTTCCTGGCCGGGCTCCACATCACCCTCGGCTACCGTCAAGCCAAGCGATTCGTCCTCAGCCCGGACACCGTCTATCTGCTGTTCTGCCGGGAGTCCGGTATGAAGCTCGAATACGTCGAGCTGATGCTCTCCCGGGACGCCGACGACCTGGGCACCGTCCTCGCCTCCCGTGGGGGCGAGTTGCTCCGCACCCGGTTACCCAAACTCACCCGGTTCGTCGTCGTGGACAACGACGGAGGCGCGGCCCCCGGAGCTCTGCACCAATTGCTGGGCACGGACTTCCGGATCGTGCGGTACGACGGGTTCGTCGACACCCTCGTCAATCTCGACGCCCATCTCGCCGGGCTCGCGGCAGCCACCACTGCCGAGATCGCCGAGGGCACCGTCCAGGAACCGCGGGTCACCGTCGCCGCCACGGCCCTGAGCACCGACCCGCGCACCGGCGCACCGAAGGTGACGGAGTCCGGCGACGCGGCCGACCTCCTGGCCCGCCTGGCACGCGGAAGCGCCAACGTACTCGTCACCGGCCGACCGGGCAGCGGCAAGAGCACCCTCCTGCGCGCCCTGGCCACCGACCCGGAGCTCCGCCGATTCCGCTTCTATTTCGACCTCGCCCTCAAACCGAAGGACGAGCCCTTCTCCGAGTACGCGGCCCGCCTGCTCGCCCCGGCCATGGCCGCCTCGGACCGCTCCCGCGCGTACGACCTCTTCCTCTACCTGATCCGCTCCGGGACCGCGCTGTGCGTCCTCGACGCCGTGGACGAGGGTGTCGAGGAACCGAGCGCCGCGGGATTCCTGCGCCTGTTCACCGACCTCGCGGCCGTCCTGTCCGCCGAGTCGGCGGTCGTCATGAGCTCCCGGGTCTCCTTCCTCGCGGACTCGCCCCAAGTGCGGCAGCTGCTCGACAACGGCGCCGGACGCTCCGAACAACTGGTCGAGCAGATGTACGCGAACGGCATCGACCCGTCACGCGTCCCCCACTTCCACGTGGTACGCCTGACCGAACCCGCCGCGACCCCACTGGAGAGGCGTCTGACCGCGCGGCTCGGTCTCTCCCCGGGGCAGCCGCTCGCGCACATCCTCGGCACCCACATCACGCGGACGCTGGCCGAGAGCGGGCGGCCCGAGCTGGAGGAGCGCCTTCCCCTCGCACTCGGCCAACCATTCCTCACCGACCGAGCCGTCTTCTCCCTGCTCGACCTGCACCGCGCTCTGGGACCGGACGCCTTCAAGGACGGACGCCTCGACCTGACGGCCTGCGTCCTCGCTCCACTGCTGCGCCCGGCGGGTCCCGACCACGTCGCCTTCGTGCACACCGCATACCAGGAGTTGCTGGCCGCTCGCCATCTCTCCGACCCGGCCCATCTGGACGCGGCGGCGGACATCCCGGGCGGCGCCTTTCTGACAGAACAGGTGCGCGCCTTCATGGCGGACCAGTCCGCGGGCGCCACCGACACACGGGACGACTGCGTACTGCCCGCCGGGGCGTATCTGGTCGGTCCGGCCGAACGGCTGCTGATTCGTCGCATCGAGCGCCCCGTACGTTTCGACCGTCATGCCGTGACGGTCGCACGCTACCGACGCTTCCTCAACGCCCTTGATGCGGACGGTACATCGCGTTGGGACCACCCCGACCAGCCGGCGCATGTCAGCCACCACCCGTGGACCGACCGGCTGCGCCATCGCGACTTCTACGAGAACCCGTGCTACGGCAACCACCCGGCAATCTGCGTCAACTGGTGGAGCGCCTACGCCTTCGCCGCGTTCGAAGGCAAACGCCTGCCGACGTCCCTCGAATGGGAGGCCGCGGCACGCGGCACCGACGGGCGGCTCTTCCCCTGGGGAGACACTCCGGACACCAGCCTCGTCAACTGCGCCGACACCTGGGTCGGCCACCCCGTCGTGACCTACCAGGCGTGGTACCGGGACTTCGTCGGCGACGCCATTCGCCGCGCCGGAGCCACACCTTCTGACGAACGCCCCGGCAACCGGTCCCCGTTCGGCGTGCTGGACATGGTGGGCAACTGCTGGGAGTGGACCTCCACCAGCCTGGACGACCCCGCCGAGGCCGTCATCTGCGGCGGAAGCTACGACAACCCGATGCGCGCGGTGCAAACCAGCACCAAGGGCGTCTACCGCAAACGCGGCGGGAGCAACGCGGTCGGCTTCCGCTGCGTGCAGGACATCGATGCGGAGCACGCACCGGACATGGCGCAGGGGGCCGGGACGACCGGCGAGGAAGGAACGACGGCATGAGCGGCGGCGGACCACGCCACGGCACCATCGTCGACCGCCGGCCGAGCGGCGGCGGAACGACCGGCACGGTGGGCTCCTACATCGTCCGGGACGACGAGGAGGAGCGGTACTACAGCTTCGACTACCGGCAGATCGTGACCGAGGGGTTCCGCACCATCCGGACCGGTGAACGAGTCCGCTTCCACATCAGCGCCCACAGCCCGGACCGGGCCGAGTTCGTCATCCGCCTCGACCAGCCGGACCCGGCGGCGTACTACCAGTGACGGGCAACCACGTGCCATCGCTCGACGACGTCATGGGCGCTCGTCAGGAACTGACCGTCGTCCTGCCCGCCCGACTGCGCCGCGCCCCCGGCTGGCCGGAGGGCCCGTTCCCGTTCGAGCTCGGCAGCCGTCGCACGGACGCGACGACCCGGTCTACGTACTTCACGCCCGCCTCCGCGCGTACCCTCTACGGCACCCCGGGACAGCCGCGGCGCTGGCACCTGCCGCTCGACGTCAAGCAGGACGGACTCCACCTGCTCGGCATGGAACTGCTCCGCGCGGCCACCGCTCGCGACCCAGAACACGCCCTCGTCGTCCTGCACTTCACCGTGGAGCGACCGCTCCTCCCGGTGCTGCGGTCCCTCGCCGGCCGCCGCCCCTCAACGGATGGCGACCCGGTGCCCGGCCTCACCGGATCGTTCGACCCGGCCACACTCCTCGCCGGAATCGCCGACGTCCGTGACTCCGCCACACCCTTCGCCATAGCCCGCCCGTACACGATCGCCTTCCTGACCCCGACAGCCCGGCACACCCCCTCCCTCCGTAACGGCCAGGAAGGCCACCTGCCCGCCACGGCGGACAGCTGGCTGTGGCAACTGGCCTCACGCTCCAACTCAGCGGACTTCCCCCTGGCTCCGGAGACCGCCGCCGAGGAACTCAAGGGTGCCGTGCGGATCTCCGCGGACTGGAGCGCCCTTGTGCTGCGGCAGGGCGCCGCCTTCCTCGGCCACCGGCCCGACACGGGAGAGGGCGACTTCTTCGAGTTCGGCGCGCTGCACTCCCGCACCGTCTACCTCGACGCCCTGCTGCTGGGTTCCCTCCAGCGCGACCACATCGACGAACTCACCGACGAACTCTCTGACGTGTTCACCTCGCCCCGGCGCCTGGCCCGCCGCGTCGCCACCCTGGAGCGCAGCATCGCGCTCTTCCGCAGCGGCCACTGGCGCCAGCACCTCACGGCCCACGGCCCCGCCAACGAGCTGCTCCTCGCCTTCCAGTACCAGCACCGCCTCCCGGCCCGCTTCTCCGAGATCCTCGCCGAGGCCGCCGACTACAGCCGACTCGTCCAGACCCAGGAAAGCCAGCAGATCAGCGGCGCCCTGGGCGTCCTCACCATCCTGGGCCTGCCCCTCGGCACGGCGCTGGGCATCCTCCAGGTCCTGGACGACCACTCCCTGTCCCACCTTCTCGTCGGCCTCGGGGCGTCGGTGGCGGCGACGGCGGCGGCTCTGACCACGCGGTACGGGCGGTTGGTGCTGTCTTCGTTGCGGGGCGGGGAGAACGGGCGGTAGGACCCGGAGCTTGCGCCTGCCTCATACGGGATGACCGTCCGCGCTCACGCTCAGGGCCCGGACATCCGCAGGCTGGGCATCTGCGGGTGCCGCAGGTACTGCCCCTCCTGGTTCACGCTCAGAGTGAAGGCACCCGGCTCCGGTCGGCCGGCCTCGTCGTAGGCGTCGATGACCTTCTCGACACACTCCCAAAGCCTTGTCGGTCCGCCCTCACGCACACCGTGGTCAAGGCGTTGGTCGCATCCCAGACCGGCCGTGTGCACGCGGCTCTGGGCGACGCACGCCAAGCGGAGACTCACCTCGGTGCCGCCGACGTCCTCCTGAGCGAGGGACTCGGTGAGGACATCCCCAGGTGGGTCGACTACTTCGACGCTGCCGAACATGCGGGGGCCCGCGCGGTCTCCGCCCGGGACCTAGCCGGCCTCGGACCGGGCGGGCAGTCTTCGAGCATGCAGTTCAAGGCTGCCCTCCGGATGAGGAGGCCCGGATTCGAACGAGTACGAGTCATGGATCGCGTCGGACCGGGGGCCGCGCTGTTCGCCGAGGGCGAGCCCGAGCAGGGCGCCAAAGCGGCGCAGCAAGCGCTCGACGACGCCGTCCGCGTCGACTCCACCCTCGTCGCTTCCCGGCTGAACACCTTGCTGGAGGCCGCCCGCCCCTACAGGACGGCCACGGCCGACGAGGTGCGCGCGAGGGCCGAGGAGCTCACGGCCTCCCGCTCAACCACCATCGCGGCCTGAGACCATCGACAGCATGGCCAAGCATCGTCGCCCGGGACCACCGAACCAACGATCCCGTGCGGTCCCGCAGATCCACCCCGACGCCCCGCTCGCCTCGTACACCAGGCGACGCCGCCCGCCGATAGACGTCCGCCGTCGCCATCGGCCGGTCCACGGCGGCGCCGGCCACCTGCGACCGGATGAGCCGCGCGTCCTGGAGGAATGGGACGGGTTCGCGTACCAGGTGGTGGGCACAGCACCTGACCTGGCGGGGGCGAAAGAGTGGGTGAACCTGGGGCCGGGAGCGCCGTAACCCGCGCGCGATGCCGGACCGCCCCGACAAGGCCACAAGGACCTGATCCTTTTCATGGAGCTCGCCGGCAGAATGGAAGCGTGACCGACGCAGTCCCATCCTCCGCCGCTGTCTCCGCCCGTATGAGCAGACAAGGCTCGCGTGACACCGCTCCGGAGGTCGCGGTCCGGCGGCTCCTGCACGCCGCGGGCCTGCGGTACCGCGTGAACGTACCGGTGCCGGGGATGCCCCGCCGCACCATCGACATCGCCTTCGGAAAACGCAAGATCGCGATCTTCTTGGACGGTTGCTTCTGGCATGGCTGTCCTGAGCACGCCACACACCCCAAGGCGAACTCGGAATGGTGGCGAACGAAGCTCGACCGCAATATGAGTCGAGACATCGAAACCACTGGGCACCTCACGGAAGCGGGCTGGACTGTGTTGCGCTTCTGGGAGCACGAAGATCCGCTGAAGATCGCCCTGCAAATACAAGAGCTCATTGCGCACAAGCAAGCAGGGCACGTTGATCGGCGGCGGAAGAGCACAGACCCATGAGGTCACTCCGGTTCGTCGATGTGTGCGCCGGCGCGGGCGGCCTGGCACTGGGGCTGGAGCAGGCGGGCTTCGAACCGACCTTGCTCCTGGACAACAAAGCGGTGGCATGCGAAACACTCCGCCTGAACCGTCCGAAGTGGAACGTCCTGGAAACCGACCTACGGGATTTCGACCCGATCGAGCACCCGGAAAGCTACGACGTCGACCTGCTGTCGGCAGGCCTTCCCCGGGTCCGGTCCGCCGCGACGTACAAGCGGGCGGACAGCGGCAAGGAACGCGAGCTGCTTCGGGCAACGGTGTACCTGGTCCACGCCGTGCAACCACGCGCTCTGGTGATCGAGAATGTCCCCGGGTTGGTCGACCACCCGGATTTCGAGGACGTACGGGGCTTCATCCGCAGTGAATTGGAACACCTCGGGTACCGGTTCTGCTGGTTCGTGCTCAACGCAGCCGATTTCGGTGTGCCTCAGGACCGCAAGCAGGGTGTCCTGGTGGCTCTGAAGAGCCGCTGCTTCGACGCCTTCCGTCCGCCGGTGCCGACCGCCCACGAGCACATGACAGTGGGCCAGGCTCTCCGGGACTCCATGGCGTCACGCGGCTGGACCGGGGCGGACGTTTGGGCGGCCCAGGCGACCGTCGTCGCGCCGACCCTCGTCGGCGGTTCCGACAACCGGGGCGGGGCAGATCTGGGACCGACGGGCACGAAGAAGGCATGGGCCCGGATGGGGGTCAACGCCGGGTCGCTCGGCGACGACACCCCCGGCCCCGACTTCGTGTGGGAGCCATCGCTGGGACCGGCCGGCATGGTCAAGATCACTAACATGCAGGCGGCCATGCTCCAAGCCTTCCCCGCCGAGTGGCGGTTCGCCGGCGGCAAGACTCTCCGTTACCGCCAGATCGGCCACGCCTCCCCTCCGCCGGTGGGCGAGGCGCTCGGCCGGGCCATCGCCCGCGCAATCCGCTCCTGAGCGACAAACCCCCAGGTCAGAGCAGAAGTCGCGCTTCTCGCGCGACCGCATGATACAGGCGGCGCACACCAGCCGTCGCCGGCTACACTTCCACCTCATGACCCGAGCACCTCATCCGGACGCACACCAGGATCAGCCCGTCATCGTCGATCTTTTCGCGGGACCGGGCGGCCTGGACATCGCGGCCGAGGTGCTTGAAGTACCCACTATCGGCGTCGAATGGGAAGCATCGACCCGAGCAACCCGGAAAGCCGCCGGTCTACGTACCACCAAGGTCCGCGACGTGGCGGAACTGAATCCACTCGACCCCGAGGTTCGCTCAGCCCGCGTCCTCACCGGGGGCCCGCCTTGCCAGACCTACTCCGTGGCAGGCAACCGTGAGGGGCACAACGCCCTCGAAGAGGTGCAGGAGCTGGCCTGGCTCGTGGGAGAGAGCCCGAACGTCGAGAAATTGGACAAGGCCTGGGCGGAGGTCAAGCGGAGAGCCGTCGCCCTGTCCTGGGCCGACGAGCGCACCGGACTCGTCCTTCAACCCCTGCGCTGGATCGTCGAGAAAATACTCAAGGCACCCGCACCCTACGAGGCGGTCGTTCTGGAGCAGGTTCCCACCGTGCTTCCCGTGTGGGAGGAATACGTCAAGATTCTCCGTCTGCGCGGATACGACGCGGATTGCCGCATCCTGCACACCGAGGAATATGGGGTGCCGCAAACACGCCGCCGCGCGGTGCTGATTGCCCGTTACCGGGGTGAATCCGGCGGCCAGGGCATCGAGTTCCCACCCCTGACACACCAGCGCTATCGCAAGGGAGCGAAACGCCTCCCCACAACGAAGGAAGGCGCGACGCCAACGATCGACCGCCGGCAGAACCCGCTCTTCGAGACCCCTGCCGCCACCAACCCATTGCCCTGGGCCTCCATGGGCGACACGCTCAAGGACTCACGTTCCACGGACTTCGTCGTCCTCTCCAACTACGGAGAAGGGGGGAATCCCAAGAAGCGGGGGCGTCGCACCTCCCATACGCCGGCCGCCACCGTCACCGGCAAGGTGCGCCGCAACAGGGTGTACGACCTCAAGGGCTTCGATGCGGACGGTGAACCTGAACTGGGTGCGGAACAAGATCGCTTCACGTTCCGCGAGGCCGGCCTTCTGCAGACCTTTCCGGCTGACTACCCCTGGCAGGGCACCGATGTCGCGCAGCAAATCGGTAACGCGATCCCGCCGCTCCTGGCCGTACACATTCTGTGCACGGCACTGGAGTTGGACGATCAGCGCAAGCAGCAAGCCATCGAAGCGCTGAATTCTTGGCGGCCTCCCCGCGTGTAGGACGCACAATCGGGGCCCGGATCAGTCCTCCTCTGCTCCCTCCTCACCCTCTTCCTTCCCGCGCACGGGCGCGTCCGCGAACAACTCCGCGAAGTGATCCGTCAGGTGCTCCACCGAATCTTCAGGGGCGCGCTCCTCGGCAGGTCCGATGGGAAGAGGGCGGTGGTGCACGGAAAGCCCCTCTTCCCCCTCGTCGATCCATCTCTGCACAGCCCCGCTGTCCCGCTCCACGTCCAGCGCCATCACGTCGTACATCAGGGTTGCGGCTGCTGTGTTGACGGCCTTGGCCAGGGCGTTCGCCTCACGGCCCGTCCGCACGACCTCCCGCTCCAACAGGCGGACCACCGCCTGTGCCGTGGGCCGGTGGTCAATGACGTCCAACCTCAATGCCGTGTTCAGCATGTCCTGGTTACCGCAGGCGATGACGACCGGTTCGTAGTCGGGCCCGTTTCGGAACAACTCGGCCGACCACCAGAGGCGGGCGAAAGCCTGCTTGTGGTACGGACCCTTGAAGTACTTCGCGTTGACGGTCTTCTTCGATTCGGACAGATGCCGCCAGACCACGAAGTCGGGAGCGACGCCGAGGGCCAAGTAGTTCCACAACGCAGGGTCCGCGGCCTCCGCACGCGTCAGACGAAGAATCGCGTGCAGGCGCGGAGCGAGCCAGGCATCGGCCTGCGTCGGTCTCTCGTCCCGGTACGTGTACATCGCGTCATCGATCAGGTCCCGTATCGCACGCAGCCTCCGCCGAGGACTCTCCGGCATCGGCTCGGCGGCCTGGTTGAGGGCAATCACGGGGACGTTGTCCTTCCCCGACAGCAATCCGTCCGAGACGAATCGCGCCGCGTTCTCGTCCGCGAGCCGAGCCAAGTACTCGGGCAGGTGATCAGGCCTCTCCGTCATGCCTCGTCCTCACGCTTGAGCTTGTCCAGGCCTCGTACGGTCTCCGAGAGCGCTCTGGGCACCTCGGCCCTTCGCATCGCCGCGTACTGGATACGCGGCTGCAGTTCGGTCCAGCCAGTCGCGCCCACACGCCGGCGGTGCACCTCACGCAAGGCGTCCTCAAGAGTCCGGTCGGGCACAACGTCGGGAAGCATCTCCCTGAGCACTTCACCCTGCCATCCGTGCGGGAACAGCGGCGTGCCGTCGTCCTCGATCTCCAGGTCGCCGATGGCCGAGTGGAACACGGCGATCCAAACGTCGGCGGCCATCTGGGACACCAACAGTTCGTTGACCAGCCCCTCGGGCCCACGTCCCTCGGCACCGAGGACGTCCGTCATGCCCTCGAAGTCGGTGTTGATGTGCACGGTGGGCAGCGCCCCCGACGCGTTCACGATCCACGGAGCCTCGGTAAAGCTCCGCAGCCATTGTGGACCCTTGGCAAACCCGACTTCCTTGATGTCGAAGCTCTGCTCCCGTGTCGGAGTGTCGCCCCTTACATCGACGATCCAGTCGTCAGCTGCTTCCGCGATGATCCGTCCGGGCACCCCGTCGACCGTGGCGACCACCTGGACGGTCAGTGTGGCGCGGTCGAAGAGGTCGGCGCGCAGCACCTGCAGTTCACCGCGCCATTCACGACCACCTTCCGCTTCGGGGACGAGCCTCGATGTGACACGGGTGTTGGTTGCCTTGTCCGTCAGCACCGCCACCACCACGACATCGGACCACGGGCCGTCCGGCTCTGTGGCCTTCGAAGGAATCGTCGCCGAGACGGTCAGCGTGGCGGTCTCCCAGCCCTCTGTCTCCGCCAAGCCAAGTGCTACAGCACGCTCGACCACGGAGCGCGCACGAGAGTCGAGCTGCTCACGGGGCTGCTCGGGCGCCTTGACCCTCACCGCGTCCACCCGCAGGGAGACAGTGCCGCGGAGGCGCGGGTAGGCAAACACTTTCATGACCGGGCCTCCCCTTCACCAGCGCGCAGTTCGACGACGAGACCGCTCAGACTCGTTCTCACAGCATGTGTCGTGGGATCGGTCACGCCGCGGAATGTCGCGGAGCGCGCTCTGTCGGAAAAGCGCAGAGCGCCGTCCACCACCTGGCAGTTGTCCACACCAACAAGCTCGGCCCACGCGATGGTGGGACGCGGACCGGAGCGCACGTCGAACTTGGCCACCGGAACGAGCTGCCAGGTGTCGCCGCCGGTAGGAATCCTGATCTCACCGATCACCTGCCAGGCCCCGCCGTCGAGAACCTGAGCGTCCAACTCCTCCAATACCGGCAGCGTCGCCGCCGACAGCCGACGCTTCTTCGTCCCCGCGCCGACGGCCAGCTTCTGGGCAAGACGCCCTCCCCCCGCCTTGGACCTCCTCTTGGGACGGGCCACCAGCACCTTGATCGCCGCGTTGGTTTCGCGGGTGAGGGAGGCAATCCGCCGGTACGCCGAGCGCGAATAGGACAGCGTCAGCTCTTCAGTCTGCCCCCACTTGTTGTGCTCCGGGGGTTCGGCTGCGCGCAGAAATGCCTCCGCCTCGGCGGCGAAGGGGGCCTCAGGTCCCGCTGCCGTACCGGTGAGCAGAACAGCCTGGAATGGGTTGACGGACAACGGCAAGCCGGGGACAGCGGCGTCCCGCACTGTCATACGGTTCCCACGCATCGCCGTGACGCGATTTGGCTTGCCGTCGGCATCCTCGGCATCCGTCACCAGAAGCACCGCGCGATGCTCGCCCAGAGAGGCTCGGTCACCGTCGCGAGCGGGCAGGCCGAGGGGTACGGTGGTCGCGACAACCTGTCCGGATTCCGTGAGCTGCTCCACGGTCGTACCGTCGAGAAACGCCTTCAGAGCACGCGTACGCGAAGGTTGGGTCACTGTGGGGTCCACGCGCTTCTCCTGGAGGACCTCTTCACCGTTTCGCATGGTGCGCACCGAGACCTCCAGGAGCGGCAGTTGGCCGCCGCCACCTGTCATCGCGGCCCAGAAATTCTTGCCCAGTGCTCGCACGAGCCTGTGGTGCATCCGCTGGATGCTGTCGTCGTCCTCGCCCTCGTCGCCACCGGGTGCGGCACTGGCGTCCGCGAGGCTCGCCACGTCGTGGGCTCCGACGATCAGGAACGACGTCCCGGGCTCGCCGCTCTTACGCTTGAGGTGAAGGGATTCCACGGTCTTCTCGTCCGCCCACCAGGAACGCACCACGGAAGCTCCCGGCGAGTTCGGGTCAGGCCGCCCGAGCCACGCCGGCCCTGCCCATGATTTGCCGTGCACCTGACGCCATGGCAGGTCGAGGCGCCCTATGAGGCGGCGCTCGGTGCGCCCCTCGTGCGGTTCAGACAGCGTGGAGTTCATGAGTACGAGGCCGAGTCGACTGGTGGCCCACAGCGTGGCCTTGCCGAGGCCATACGAACCACCCGCCGAGCTACCGGACTTGTGACTGTCCAGCTGGCGTCTCACCACCGCCGCGAAGCGGCCGTCCTCGTAGTCGTCGCCCGTCAGACCTGCGGCGTTGTAGTCGTCCACC